>CASEGC010000081.1 GCA_949287365.1 uncultured Parabacteroides sp. | reverse complement strand
TTGCAGTTTCCAAGATATTTTTTCCGTTTCCCTTGAGAGGATGAAACGGAGCGTGATAGTCCGGATCGCTTTGGTTAAGTTAGGGAATGTCTCGGACAAGGCCGCGAGCTTGTCCAAGATTCGCGGATATAAAAAGATGCGTTTCCTATACGTATAGAAGACAAGCAAGATACAAATGAGCGCTCGGTAACGAACCTCGTCATCCTCGATGTCGGCGGCGTCGAACAGGAGGGATAACTTCTTGGGGTCGAAGAAACTCAAGGAGCCTAACAACAAGGCGGAAACGATTTGGCACGTCACGAGATAAGGAAGTTCCCTGTCGACCAGCATTTCCTTGAGGGCGAGCGCCTCTTCCTCGCTCAAGAAATCGGAAGTCCATATCTTCTCGAACAGGAGGGTCAGTTCCTTTTCGCTTATCGTTTTTTTGAGCGCGTAGTGAAGCGCCGCATAGCTGGCGTTCTCCTTCGACAACGTACGTCTATGGCTATAGAAAGATAAAGGGGAGTCGATGGCTAACGCCTTATGCTTGACCGAGTCCGCCAATTCGTAGCAAGCCGATAACAGATTATGGTATATTTGTTCCTGCATGGGGTCTTTCATCCCGGCTAACCGGTAACGAAGCATGTACTTGTAAGTGTCATGCAGTTCGTTCAGCTTGTCTTGGAACGAGTATTCCCTCGTTCCCGCGATCAAGCTTTGCGAATAGTCGAACGCATTCTTCAACTCCTTGTTGTCCAAGGAGACGGTAATCCGGTTGTAAGCCTTGTTTATCTCTTGTATGGTCATGACGCATTAACGTTTCTATAAGAACCTCTTATCGCTTGCTCGTTTTGGACGTCTCTTTCTTACGCTTGTCCTTATGGGAAGAGGAACCTCCCTTTTTCCCGCGCTTCTTGTATTTGTCTGGCTCATACGAAGGGACTTCGCCAAACTCCGGGCTAAGGGGGATCTTGTAGATGCTTTTGCCCAAGAAATCCTCTATCTTCTTGAATTGGGGCTGCTCGTCCGTCGAGACGAAGGTGATGGCCAGTCCCTCTCCGTTTGTCCCCCGCGCCGTACGCCCGATTCGGTGGACATAATCCTCCGCGTCGTGCGGGATATCGAAGTTCACCACCAATTTGATATCGTTGATGTCGATTCCGCGTGACACCACGTCCGTGGCGACAAGGATGTCGACACGCCCGTTCTTGAACTCTTTCATGACCTCTTCACGTTGCGCCTGCTCAAGGTCGGAATGCATGGCGGCCACGTTGAAATTCATCCTTTTCAAGGAAGCGGACAGTTCTTTCACCTTCATTTTGGAGGAAGAGAATATGATTACCCTTTGCGGATGGCTTTTCTTGAAAAGTTCTTGCAATATCTTTATTTTTTGGGTGTCATAGCAAATATACGCGGTCTGCATGATTGATTCGGGAGGACGCGATATCGCTATTTTCACCTCTTCCGGGTCCTTGAGGATGGACTTCGCCAAGGTCTGGATTTTCGGAGGCATGGTCGCCGAGAACATAACCGTCTGGCAGGAGGGAGGAAGCAGCTTGTACACTTGCATGATGTCATCGTAAAATCCCATATCCAACATACGGTCCGCTTCGTCCAACACGAAAAAAGAGACCCGCGACAAGTCCACCGTCCCCAATTTAATATGCGACAACAAACGGCCGGGAGTGGCTATCACGATATCCGCACCCATTTCCAGACCTCTTTTCTGTTGCTCCCAAGTGATTCCGTCCGTTCCTCCATAAACCGCCACGGCAGATACGGAAGGCATGAAATAGGTGAATCCTTGTATCTGCTGGTCTATTTGTTGGGCCAACTCGCGGGTAGGCGCCATGATAATGGCGTTCACCGCGTCGGCTGGATGGTTTCCCTTACTCAACTCGTTAATCACGGGTAAGACGTAAGCGGCGGTTTTCCCCGTACCGGTCTGCGCGCAAGCGATAACATCTTTCCCTTTCAATATCAAGGGTATAGTCAATTCTTGGATAGGAGTCGTTTCCTCGAAGTTCATGTCGTAAAGCCCATCCAATACGGCATCTTCCAATTCTAATTCATCAAATCTCATCTTATAACATTCAAATTGCCGGTAAAGATAAAAAGATTTACTCTTTTATGCAATTCTCCTTCCCAAGCAAAAGTTGGCGAGGCAAGGAAGAAAACTTGGAAAGCCGGGAGAAAAAAAGCGGAAAGTAGCCAGTGAAAAGTCTATCTTTAGGCTGAAGATATGTATCTTTAACCTAAAGATATGTATCTTTAGACTGCAGATATGTATCTTTAGGCTAAAGATAGAGAATTATCCATTATGTCCCGGACTTTTTCCGTGGACATGACGGATTTTTTCTCCCGTGTTTGTCTTTTTATGTCGCTTGGATGTTTCCGGATTACTCGTAGTAACGCTTGTATATCTCCTCGTACCGGCCATTTGCCTTGAGTTGCCGTAGCCAACTGTTCAAGCTGTCCAGTAGAATGGGGGAGGTCTCGCGTATAGCCCAAGACTGCAATTGGGTGAAACTGATATCCGTCCGGATGTCCAGCCTCGGTAATTTTTCCTGTGTGCGTTTGGCGATTCGCTGGTCGCATACGGCATAGTCGATATCGCCTTTGGCGACCATAATCATCAGTTGCTCGGAGGAGTAGAGCTCGTCTTCTATCACGTAAATCGTGTCACCTATCTCGTCCTGAAGATTCCGGAGCCGTAACAAGGCGGGCGAGTCTTTCGGGATATATAAGGTCTTTTGGGCTAAATCCAGCTGGTTGCGGATGGGAGCCTGCCCGCCGTTCGCCTCGGCCGTCCGTTGCACGAGGACCTGTTTGTCCAGCACGATCGGGTCCGTGAACAGATAGTTCTCGCGCATCTCGGAGGTAATGGGGATGTTCATGGCGATAATGTCACATTCGTTGTTGGACAATCGCTCGAAACTTTTCGCCAAGCTCATCTCCAAATGGCTTTGGATTTCCAATCCGGACAATTGGGAAATCGCTTGGCAAAGCTCGTATTGGAAGCCCAGCGATGTATCTCCGGAGATATAATATCCGGATTGGTTATATTCGGTCACTATGCGCAAGATTCCTTCCGCTTGGATTTCCGGATAATCGCGGGGCGCTACCTTTCTTTCCGTGCGGACACGTCTCCCAAGAGAAATCATCAACATAATCACGATAAGTAGGAGAGTGGCATAGGCAACAAGAAGTCTCTTAGGTTTCATGAGATTCTTTTTTTATTAATTGTTGAATGTCACGGAGATTCCCATTTTGAGTACCATCGGGTCCAATGGATAATGAGCGAGGGAGAAATAGTTGGGGCTCACGAACTTGGAGCCTAAGTTGTAAGCCATTATGAAAAAACGCGCCTGCTTGAGATGGAAGTTGGCGTAAGCGTTGATGAGGGGATAGTTCCCGACTTTCACCTTATTCTCTTCCGCTTGTAGTTGGAATTGTTGCGTGGCGGGTTCATAATAAGGTGCGTAATAAGCGGTATGATAATACACGTTCGCCCCGATTTGCACGGTCAACACTTTCGCCAGCTTAAAGGCCAAATAGATGTTCGAGTAGGCGCTGAAATCGGGTAATGGCAACTTGGATTTGTCGCTCGATAGTTGATAGGCTACTTCGTTTTCCCATCCGAACGCACGATACATGAGGTCTTGCTTAATCCGGGCGGATATGACCTGTATGTTTCCGCCACTTTGTTCCGGTAGGCCCTCGCTGTTGAAAAAGACATAATTTTGTATGCTCTCCACGCCTCCGGATAGTCGCGTTCGTGTGGATTCCAAATCGATTTTCGCTCCGGCGTAAATCCGTTGGACATTTTTCAAGTCAAGGTTCCACCAATGGTATCTGCCATGGTGGTGACGTTGGTAGAACGCTGGAGTGATGTTTTTTATGTAACCTTCCGCCTTGATCGTGGCGTCTTTCTTGAAAAGGGAGAATTTCGTTTGCAAATCTCCGGTTATCCGAAGTTCTCCCGCATCACTTCCGGCCAATCCTAATTCTCCCCTGACGTTATATGTCAGTAAGCTTCCTCTACGTTTGGACAGCTCTCCTCCGATGTAGGTCGTAAATTCATCGTAAACCTCAGACGTAGGGAAGTTTAACGAGCTTGGTAAAGTGTTTATGTTTCCATTAGGCCCGTAGTCCAATCCCGGTATTTGAGCCGCGAGCCTGAATCTACGTTTCTCGAACGTCACGTAAGCGGTCAACCCGAATTTGACCCAATCTTGAAAACCTTCACGCAACGCCAACGCGAAGGTGTTTTTTAAGTTCCATGTCGATGTTTGGTCATTCAAAGAAGCGTCTATGCCGTAAATATTCGTGTAGCAGGTGTCTATTCCATTGCTTTGCGAGGTAAAACGTCTACGGTTATCCTCGTAGCTGATGGTATGGATGATGCTGGAGACCGGCACGAACACCTCTTTGGGATTTCCCTCCTCATCGGTCTCTTCCAATTCTTTCGTGAAACCTAAATTGTATCGGTGTGTCAGGAAATATTGTTTGCCGCGCACACGGTTCCAAGTATCGGAGAAACGGACCGGAAACGATTTACTGTCCACGTTTCTTTGGTTTTCGGCCAATTCATCCGGTCTCGTGATATACATATCATTCGTGAGTCCGCCATTCTCGTAATTGACAAAATTGAAATTACTCAGATATGCGTTCAACTCGTAACGGTCTGTGATATAACTTCCGAATAGACGATAACTCAATAACTTGTTACCATTAGAGTCGTAATAACCTCGGCTATAGATGTAATCCATTTCTCCGCCGATGTTGATTTTTTTGCCGAAATTTAGGGTTAACACACCTTTCAGCCTGTCCATTTTACTTTGACTGGCACCTCCGGTCGTGTAACTTACTTGCGTGTAAGGAATTTTCGTGTCATAAAAATATGCGTTAGTCGGGGTCGTGATGTAATAATCATAGGCGTCCGCGAAAATGAAATCACGTTCTTCTTGTCGTTCGCTGAATATTTTGGTTTGAGCGGGTGAACCGACATTCGCTAAATAACCTACCGCTAAGGAGTTGGATTCTACTAATATCGAGTTTCCGAAATTGAGTCGGTTAGTGTCCATCGGGGCGATGTAACGCTCTCCCAAAATAGGGGTTAAACGATAACCCGTAATGCGTTTAGAGTTTAGTTTCGTACTGTCCGCTTGCAATAAACTGTCTGGAATTTCCTTATTTGAGGCTGATAGGTTCGCTAACGAGAATCCACCTCGTCCTCCTCGATTACCCGCATGTCCTTGTGCCCGTATGGATGCGACTGCCCCTATTAAGAAAAGCAATATGTATAGATACAACTTCATGGGGTGCAAAGATATAACAAAAAAGAATGTGCCAATTATAAAATATGCCAATAGCCAATCGGAAAACTTAATTGGCTATTGGCATATTTAAAAGGGTTAATTATACTTTATGTATGATTTCCATGCCTTTTTTTATAGCGGCTTCATTCATTGGCAATAAATGATGATGTCGTTCAGGTAATGATTTCTTTAGTCCTAACAAGACATTCTCGAATTTGACCATAGGAACGATTTTTAGCAATCCTCCTAATATAAGCATGTTGAAAGCCCTTTCATTTTTCATTTCTGTCGCCGTGTCCATCGCGTCGACCCGGTAGACATTGATGTCCATACGTTTTACGGGAGTGTGAATACCGTAACCATCATATATCAAGATGCCATCGGGTTTGACCTTGTTTTCGAACTTATCCATGGATGGTTGATTCAAGATAATGGCGATGTCGTATTCGTTCAAGACAGGGGAGCTGATGCGCTCATCACTTAATATGACGGTAACGTTTGCCGTACCACCGCGTTGCTCAGGCCCATATGAAGGCATCCAACTGACCTCTTTGCCTTCCATCAGTCCGGAGTAAGCCAATATCTTACCCATCGATAATACGCCTTGTCCCCCGAAACCTGCTATGATTATTTCTTGTTTCATTGTCGTTTACCGTATTATTTATTCAACATTCTTTAAGTCTCCCAAAGGATAGAATGGAAACATGTTTTCTTCCATCCATTTGTTCGCTTTTTCTGGTGTCATTTTCCAACCGGATGAACAGGTAGAAACGAATTCCACCACGGAAGTCCCTTTTTTAGCCATAGCGTTCTCAAATGCCTTCCGAAGCGCTTTTTTCGCTTTGCGAACGGCTGCGGCTGTTTGCACGCTTTGTCGGGTTACGAGGCAAGTGCCTTCCAATTGAGCTAACAAATCCCCTATTTTCAAAGGATGACCATTTAACGCGACATTACGCCCGTATGGACAAGTAGATGTGGGCATTCCTTCCAGCGTCGTGGGAGCCATTTGGCCTCCGGTCATTCCATAAATCGCGTTGTTCACGAATATAATGACAATATTTTCGCCTCTGTTCGCCGCATGAATTGTCTCTGCGGTCCCGATAGCGGCTAAATCACCATCGCCTTGATATGTGAATACCATTTTATCCGGATTGAGTCGTTTAACCGCGGTCGCTACAGCGGGAGCGCGTCCGTGGGCGGCCTCAATCCAATCTATATCTATATAGTTATATGCGAATACCGCGCAGCCTACAGGAGAGATTCCGATTGTTTGCTCTTCCAAATTCATCTCTTCAATGACTTCAGCGATGAGTTTATGTATCACTCCGTGACTACAACCAGGGCAATAATGCATCGAGTTGTCATTCATTAACCGGGGTTTCCCATAAACAAGATTTTCCGGTTTAATTATATTGTTGAGTTCCATAATTCTTTGATTGTTTAATGTATAAACCTTAAGACATATTGTATCAACCGCAATACGATGGCCGCCCCACCGCAATACAGGAATGGTGCTTTATTATCGACCGTAAAGTAACATATTACGGCGGCTATTCCCAAAAGCATAAATAGCAGCGTTAATATTTCGTCCGCTTTACTTCCTCGTGTCATAAGACTCAAAATAATTTTTGCTTTACCGCTTCTAATACTTCATCGGGAGTGAACACGATTCCACCCAGCCTGCCGAAGTGCTCAACTTTTACTCTTCCGTTCGTGGCCAAACGAACATCTTCTACCATTTGACCCGCATTTAATTCGACGGATAACATTCCTTTGACTTGACTTGTATAAGTCGCGATAGCTTTTGAGGGGAATGGCCATAGCGTGATAGGGCGTAATAATCCAAGCTTGATACCCTCTAAGCGAGCGTTCTCTACTGTTTTCTGACAAATGCGGGCGGAAGAGCCAAATGCGATAAGCAGATATTCCGCATCATCGCATAAGAACTTTTCATAGCGGACCTCGTTCTCTTCGATTTGCCGATACTTGGCTTGAAAACGTATGTTATTTTCCTCCATCTTAGCGGGATCCAGTTCCAACGAGGTGATGATATTAGGTTTACGTCCCTTTTTCCCTTGCGCCGCCCATGGACATTGAGCGATAATTTCCGCTTCCGTACGACGAGGACGAAATGGAGGCAATACTACTTTTTCCATCATTTGACCGATAATTCCATCAGCTAATATAATCGCGGGATTATTATATTTGAATGCCAAATCGAATCCTAATCCAACGAAATCAGCCATTTCTTGTACGGAAGAGGGCGCAAGTGCTATGAGCCGGTAATCGCCGTGGCCACCTCCTTTCACCGCTTGGAAATAATCCGCCTGACTTGGCTGAATCGTACCTAATCCAGGACCTCCGCGCATGACATTTACGATTAAGCAAGGGAGTTCCGCTCCCGCGATGTAGGAGATACCTTCTTGCTTCAAGCTTACGCCAGGACTAGAGGACGAAGTCATGACCATTTTACCTGAACTCGCACCTCCGTATACCATATTGATAGCGGCTACTTCGCTTTCCGCTTGTAAAACCACCATACCGGTTTTTTCCCATGGCATTTCGGCCATTAAGGTCTCCAGTATTTCCGATTGAGGGGTGATGGGATAACCGAAATAACCATCTACGCCATAACGGATGGCCGCATGGGCGATCGCCTCGTTACCCTTCATTAATTTTATCTCTTCTGTCATATCTCGATATAACTTTATATTTTTACTTTATAAATCGTTAGACAACCGTCCGGACAAACCAATCCGCAACTTGCGCATCCGATGCATGCGTCTGGATTTTTCATGTATACGTAATGATATCCTTTGTTGTTCACTTCTCGTGGATGTATTTCAAGTACATCTGACGGACAGGCTATCACGCAAAGGTTACATCCTTTGCAACGTTCCGTATTTACTACAACAGCTCCTTTTACTTTCGCCATAGTTATTCTTTTTTATTCTAATAATGTAACACGCTTCAATATCAAGGTGCCAAAGTTAACAAAAATATCGTTATCAATACTCGGACATGTTTCCTAATTATTATTGTCTTTGTTTTTCAAAAACTCTTGCGCTAAATTTTTAGGCGGGATAGGTTCGTTTAGTTCGGTCTTGTTTTTCTTAAACGCGTCGTTCCCTAATTTGTGGATATAATGCATTAGGTCTTTTCCTGAAATCTGGTTAAGATGTTTCATGCAATTCTCCAAATCGCTATTGTCTAAATAAGCCATAGCCAAATGAATATGGATCATCGGGGTTCGTGGATTAATCTTGAGTACCTTTTGAAAACTGGAAATCGCTTTGTCGACTTCGCCTTTCGAGTGCATATAGAGACCCGTATGAATCAACTTATCGCATTCCGTCTTGGTCTCTTTGTCGACAATGTTCTTGTCCATAATCTTGAATATCTTATCAAGCAAGGCGATAGACTCTTCTTTATGACCGTTTTCCGCCAGCGTTAACGCGGCGAGTGAGAGTATCCGGATGTTGTCAGGGTAGAGCAATACCGCCTTGAATAACATATTGGAGGCTTCTCGTTCCCGTCCGGTCTCGTGGCAACAAAGAATGTAGTTGATGAAGTTATTAGGGGCGTTTACTTGTTTAGGTTGGTTGATGACCTCGGACAATAGCCGGTAGGCTCGCTCATAATCTTCCATTTTGATGCAACATTCAGCCATCAATGGGAAACATTGAGTGGTGATTTCCTTGTCTGCGTTTTGCTTGATAAGCTCATCGTACTCTTCGAGTGCCTTTTCGTAGCTTCCATTCATATAAAGACAATAAGCTTTTAACATTCTCAGTTCAGGAGTGGTGCCTTCGCAGGTTTGCGCGAAGTCGAACGCTTCGATGGCTTTCTCATACTCTTCGTTCGTGGAGTATAATCTTCCCAAAGTGTACCAATAATCGTAGGAGAAAGGATTAGAGTCTATCAACTCATCACAAAGCTTAATCGCTTCAGATATGTTCCCTTCCGCTTCCAAAATCAGACAAAACTCATTTTTGAGAATCAGGTTGTTTGGGAATAAAGCCAACCCTCGGTCTACGAAATAGCGCGCCTCTTGGGTCGCCTCCAAATCATTCAATATAGGTATGATATATTCGAAAACCTCCTCCAGATATTCAACGTCTTCCTCGATCAGTTCATCCAGAAGTTTTATCGCTTTGGGGTATTGCCCTAATCCGCAATAGCATTCCAACGTTAACATATCCAAATCTTGGTCGTTCTTTTCCGCGATGTTCTTGAGCGAGCTCAATGCCTCTTTATACTTTTCCTCGTATATGAGTTGCCGGCATTTCTCGATTCGCAAGACGGTACTATCCGGATGAAGTTTCAGCCCTAAGGCCAAAACTTCATCGTAATAGGTATAATCCTCGGATTCCTCAAAGCTTTCTAACAAATCTTCTATCTCGTCCGCGTCGAAATAAGGCTCTTTACCCTCTTCTTTCGCAGATAGATAATGTCGCAACAAGCGTGATATCTTGTCTTTCTTCATCGATTGATTTCATTTGTTAATCTTGTTCCATGTATCTTTCAATCCTACCGTACGGTTGAATACCGGATGTTCCGCGGTAGAGTCGCAATCTATGTTGAAATAGCCGATACGTTGGAATTGTAGATAGGATAGCTCGGGCAACGTGGCCGCGAACTTCTCCACGTAACAGTTTTCCCGTATCTCCAATGAGTCGGGGTTGATGATCTCTTTCATCGCCTCCAGTGGCGAGCAGTTTTTCTCCGCCCGAATCGCCGCCAGTTCATCTCGTGGATTCTCTACTTTCCAGAGGCGGTCGTACAAGCGCACCTCGGCTTTCAGGCAATGCGCCCGGCTCACCCAATGCAACGTGCCTTTCACTTTCCGGTTCGCGTCGGGCATACCGCTTTTCGTGTTCGGGTCGTACTCGCAGAACACCTCCACCACGTTACCTTCCTCGTCTTTCCGGCAACCCGTACATTTCACGATATAGGCGTTCTTCAAGCGTACCTCTTGCCCGGGAGTCATACGGAAATATTTCTTCGGGGCGTCCTCCATGAAATCCTCCCGCTCCATCCACAAATCGCGGCTGAATTCAATCTTATGGCTACCGGCTTCCGGGTCTTCCGGATTGTTTATCGCTTCCAGCTCCTCCACCTTTCCTTCCGGGTAATTGGTTATCGTGAGCTTTACGGGGTTGATGACGGCGGATACCCGAATCGCTCGTGTGTTCAAGTCCTCGCGGACCGCGCTTTCCAGCAAGGCAAACTCGTTCAACGCATCGTATGTCGTGTAACCGATTTTGTCAATAAACTTACGGATGGATTCCGGCGAGTAGCCGCGCCTGCGGAAGCCGCGGATGGTCGGCATGCGAGGATCGTCCCAACCGTTCACCAATCCCTCCTTCACCAGCGTGAGCAGGTTACGCTTGCTCATCAGCGTGTAACTCAGGTTCAGCTTGTTGAACTCCATCTGCCGCGGGCGATTGTCGTCCAAGTCCTTACCCTCTTTCAGCCAGTCGATGAACAGGTCGTACAAGGGGCGGTGTACCACGAACTCCAACGTACAAAGCGAATGTGTCACGCCCTCGAAAAAGTCGCTTTGCCCGTGGGCGAAGTCATACATCGGATAGGCTTTCCACTTCGTGCCCGTGCGGTGATGCGGATGCTTGACGACACGGTATATGATGGGGTCGCGGAAGTGCATGTTCGGATTCGCCATGTCGATTTTCGCCCGGAGTACCATGGCGCCTTCCTCTATCTCGCCGGTATTCATCTTCTTGAAGAGCGCGAGGCTCTCCTCGATGGGGCGGTTCCGATAGGGGCTCTCCACGCCCGGTTGCGTGGGCGTACCCTTTTGTTGGGCTATCTGTTCGGATGTCTGCTCGTCGATATAGGCTTTTCCCTCCTCGATGAGACGGATGGCGAAATCCCAAAGCTGTTGGAAATAGTCGGAGGCGTAATACTCGTTGCCCCAGTGGAATCCCAGCCAGCGGATGTCATCCTTTATCGCTTCCACGTATTCCTCATCCTCTTTCGTCGGGTTCGTATCGTCGAAACGCAGGTTGCACACGCCCCCATAGCGTTCGGCTATCCCGAAATCCAGGCAGATGGCTTTCGCGTGCCCGATGTGGAGGTATCCGTTCGGCTCCGGCGGGAAGCGGGTTTGCACTCGTCCTCCGTTCTTTCCCTCCGCCAGGCTTTTCTCCACGGCTGCCTCAATGAAATTCAGGCTCTTCTTGCCTTCTTCCTCGTTCGTGTTGATAACGTTCATAGTGTTTATTTGAAAGTTTTCCTTGAATGCGGCAAAGGTAACTATTTCAATCGACAATTGGCAATGAACGATTGACAATTCATGCCCAAGCGCGCCGTGAATCGTCAATTATTCATTATTATCTGCACGAGCAGTCCCACGTTCATAGCCGTGACCATCGCTCCCAAGGCGACCAGCAGGACCGTGGTGGAGCGGCTGTTGGCGTAAGCTCCCATCACTTTCCGGCTGGAGGTGAGGTAGACTTGCGTGAAGACGGTGACAGGCAGCTGCACGCTGAGGAACATCTGCGAGAGTATCAGCCCCTCGAACGGGTCGCCTATCAGGAAGATGAGCAGCAGGGCGGGGAGGAACGACAGCAGGATGCCCACGCGGGAGTGAAGGTCGCCCGCGTTGTAGGGCTCGTCGTGGAAGCCGGCGAAGATGGACGCTCCGGCGATGCCCGACGTGATGGTGGAGGAGACGCCCGCCAGCAGCAACGCCGCCGCGAAGATGACCCCGGCGTTGCCGCCCACCAGCGGTATCAGGAGCCGCTGGGCCTGGTCCAGCTCCTCTATCGCCACGCCCTCCTTGAAGAAGGTGGAGGCGGCGAGGATAATCATCGCCGAGTTGATGGCCCAGCCGATGACCATCGAGAGGAGCGTGTCGTAAAACTCATACTTCAGCTGCTTGCGTATCACCGCCTCGTCCTCAAGGTTCCACTCCCGGCTCTGGATGACCTCCGAGTGCAGGAACAGGTTGTGCGGCATCACCACCGCCCCCAGCACGCTCATGACAATCAGCATGGAGTTCTCCGGGAAGGTGGGCTTCACCCAGCCCGCGACGGCCTGCCCCCAATCCACGTCCACGAGGAACAGCTCATACAGGAACGACAGGCCGATGATGGAGACGAAGGTGATAATCCACCGCTCTATTTTATTATATGTATTGCTGAGCAGCAAGGCGAGGCACACGACGGTGACGATGGTCGCGCCCACCTTGATGGGCATGCCGAACAGCATCCGGAGCGCGATGGCGCCACCCAGTATCTCCGCCAACGAGGTGGATATGCTGGCGAGCAACGCCGACGCGAGGATAGGGCGGCTCAGCCGGCGGGGCAGGTACCGATTGGTCGCCTCCGAGAGGCACAGCCCCGTCACGATGCCGAGGTGCGCCACGTTGTGCTGGATGATAATCAGCATGATGGAGGAAAAAGTGACCACCCACAGCAGCGCGTAGCCGAACGTGGAGCCGGCGGCGAGGTTGGTCGCCCAGTTGCCCGGGTCGATGAAGCCTACGGTGACGAGCAGCCCCGGCCCGATATACTTCAGCAGGTCCAACGCCCCGCTCTTGGGCCGGTGGTTGATTTTCAGTTTGTCCAATAAGTTCATATTCACGCGCTTTATCTTATTTAGTTATGCATGGCGCGAAGTTACGAATTCAAAATTCATAATTCCTAATCCGGCCCAAAAAGGTCACGTCGGTTGGGGCGTTTCTCGCTGGAAATCAGTGGAGTTATGGGCTTTAATTTCCTTAAGGTGGTAAATCTAGACGTACGT
>CASEGC010000080.1 GCA_949287365.1 uncultured Parabacteroides sp. | reverse complement strand
GGTGGCCGTGGCCGCTTCCCTGTTGCTGCTCGTAGGCACGGGAGCCGTCGTTTATTGGGCGAGCCATCAAGAGGCCCGTTATATGTACGTGATGGCATCCGGCATACGCAGCATCGAGTCCGTGTCGCTTCCCGACGGGACACGGGTGCGCCTGGGAGCGAACAGCAAGTTGACGTATCCGGACCGTTTCAATGGCGAACGACGCGACGTGCGTTTAGAGGGGCAGGCCTTCTTCGACGTGGCGAAAGACAGCGAGCGACCCTTTACCGTGCACACCGATAATATGGACGCGACGGCGCTGGGCACGGCCTTCGAGGTATTCGACCAAGAGGCGGAAGACAAGCTGGAAGCCATCTTACTGAACGGGAAGGTGCGCGTCGGCTTCGGAGGGAACGGCACGGACAAGCGGCGCGAGGTTGTCTTAAGCCCGGACGAGATGCTGGTCTACGACAAACGTACCCACGAGGCGCGCGTACGGCAAGTCGACGCGGCGGCCTACTCCGGTTGGCGCACGGGCGTCCTCAGCTTCGAGAACGAGCCTTTGAGCATGATCCTGACCCGCCTGGAGCCTTGGTACGGGCGGACGGTGGAATGCCCGCGGGCGATCGCGGAGAAATACCGCTTCACCTTCAAGGTGCGCGACGAGTCGCTGGAGCAAATTCTGTTCATGCTCAGCAACACCTCGCCCATCCGCTACCGGGAGAAAGAAGGGAATTATGAGTTATATATCAAACAGCATGTAGAACCGAAAAGCAAGAAAGGAGGTACACGGGCAGGAAGTTCTTAAGCGATACGAAAAGGGGGGAAGAAGACGCGAGGCGCCTTTCCCCCCAGAGAAAATTTGTTTCCAACGGCAGGCATCCGGAGTTGAGAGGCCGATGTCCCGCCTATTTACGCATGAAAAACAGTTCAAAGTTATGAAAAAAAACAGAAAAGCAAACAGAGTCATGAAGATAAGCGCGTTATTATCTTTGGCTTTCGCATGTAGTGTATCCGCCACCACCTATGGGCAGAATCTAAGACTTACCATGAACAAACCGGATTGCAGTATATCGGAAGTAATCAAGGAAATCGAGAAAAGTAGCGAGTACACTTTTTTCTTGAATGATAATCAAGTGAACGTAAACAAGAAGACGAGTGTGAGCGCGAGGAACGCCTCGCTGGAAGAGGTGTTGGAGCAAGCCCTGCGAAACACGGGGTATCAATACGAGATTGTCGATAGGCAAATCATTATCAAGTCGTCGCCGATGGGTGTGAGCGCCACGCGACCGGGAGCGATCCTCCAGTCGTCGCGTAAGATTACCGGACAAGTGAAGGATGCCGCCGGCGAGCCGATCATCGGGGCGAACGTGATGGAAAAGGGAACAACAAACGGAACAATCACGGATATCGACGGAAACTTCAGCTTGGAAGTACCGGCGAACGCCACCCTCGTGGTCTCCTACATCGGCTACATGGAACGTACGATCCCCGTGGGCGACCAATCGGAAATAGCGGTGCTGCTGGTAGAGGACACCCAGAAGCTGGACGAGGTAGTGGTTGTCGGGTATGGAACACAAAAGAAAGTGAACCTAACGGGAGCGATCTCGTCCGTAGAAGCCGAGACCTTGGAAAACCGACCCATTACGAACGCCACGCAAGCGTTGCAGGGTGCGCAAGGTGTTTACGTGAACCAAGCAGGTGCACAGCCGGGTAGCGATGGCGCGACCATCCGCATCCGTGGCGTGGGCACGCTGAACAACAACGATCCCCTGGTGCTCGTAGACGGTATCGAGTTTCCGCTGGAGGCGATCAACCCGAATGACATCGAGAGCATCTCCGTCTTGAAAGACGCCGCCTCTTCCGCCATCTACGGTTCCCGTGCGGCAAACGGTGTTATCTTGGTAAAGACGAAATCGGGGAAAAAGGGAAAATTCACCGTTGATTACAATAACTACTTTGGCGTACAACAAGCGACTTACTTGCCTGACTTCGTATACGATCCCATCGTGTTCATGGAGGCGAGAAACCAAGCGCAACGCAATGAGGGTAGCTTAACGGTTGATTATTCGGACGAGCTGATCGAGGAATATCGCCAAGGCATGAAGACCGACCCAATCACCTATCCATGCAACAATTGGCTGGACATCATGTACAACAATGCCTTTATCATGGAGCACAACGTCCGCTTCTCCGGCGGCGACGAGAAATATACCTATTCCGTCTCGTTGGGTTATGGCGACCAGAACGGTGTGTTACGCGGAACGGACTCCAATAAATATACCTTGGCGGTGAATACGACAGCGCAAATCAACAGCCGTCTGAAAATCGGGGCGAATATCAACGCCCATTATCAAGTGCATAACGCTCCCGTGACAGGTGTCGCAAATTTGGTCGAGATGACCTATAAGGCACAAGCGTTCCACCCGACATACAATGCCGATGGCGAGTATGCCGATACTTTCGTGCGTACGCCGGGACATAATATCTATCGGCATCCGTTAGCGTTGGCGGACGAGGGCGAGAACCGGCATAAGAAATTGCGCCTGTTAGCGAATCTCTCCGCGGAATATAAGTTGCCTTTCGACATCGTGTATAACCTGAACGTAGGTCTGAACAAATATGATTTTTTGCAGAAGCGGTTCGCTCCGGAAGTATATGAGTATAATTTGAAGACAGGTGCGGAAACAAAGATAGTGTTTGACGGCCAAAATACACGTAACGCTTACCGGAAAGACGAGAACAACTTGGCGGTTACGGTATTCAACACGTTGCAATGGAACAAGCGGTTCAATGACATTCATGACGTGAAAGTCTTGGCGGGTTACAGCTTCGAAAGCAATGACGAGGCTGAGTTCGACGCGAAGATCGAAGGTTTCTTGGGCAACGAGTTGCATGAGTTGAACGCAGGTTCGGTGAATCCGGTGGTAAGCGGAACTTCCACCCGCGCGGTGTTGATGTCTTACTTCGGTCGTGTGAACTACGCATTGAAAGACCGGTATTTGTTTGAGGGTAACTTCCGTTACGATGGTTCCTCCCGCTTCGCAAAGGGAAATCGTTGGGGTGTATTCCCCTCCTTCTCCGCCGGTTGGCGTTTAAGCGAGGAAAGCTTCATGAAAGATATCCCATGGCTGTACAATCTAAAACTGCGTGCCTCTTGGGGACAATTAGGTAACGAGCGGATTGACCTCTTCCGGTATGTGGATTTGATGAACTTGGAAAAGACGTATCCATTGAACGGGACGATCCAGTCCGGTGCGGCAGTCACCGCTTACAACGATCCGGATATCACGTGGGAGACCACCACGATGACCAACGTGGGTATCGACGCCTCCTTATTTAATGGCAACCTGGATTTCTCGTTCGAGTATTTCGATAAGCGGACCTCCGATATCTTGCGCGAAGTGACGTTGCCGGATCAAGTCGGCGGTTTGGACGGTCCGATTCGCAATATCGGCGAGGTCAGCAACAAAGGTTTCGAGTTGAATTTGGGCTATCGGAACCAGATCGGGGATTTCCGTTACGCG
>CASEGC010000079.1 GCA_949287365.1 uncultured Parabacteroides sp. | reverse complement strand
ACGTTCTCCGGAATCGCTAACACGGGAACCTTGTTCATCTCGATAACCTCGCCCGTGACGCTCCCTATCAAGTCGGCCTCTTTCTGGTTCTTCCCCCTTGTGCCCATCACGATCAGGGTAGGCCGATATTCTCGGCTATAGGAGATAATCTCCTCCTCCGGCAAACCTTCGCGCAGAATATAATCGTACTTGATTTTAGGCAATTCTCCCGTTTCCATCTTTTTGTCGATAAGCGAGCAAATAGACTCCATGCTGACATGGACCCGTCGCAAGACATTCGGAATCGACTCCTCCTCTTTCGCGTAAGATAGGGCATCGCCGGAAGGTATCGCCGACGGGAAATAGGGACTGAAATAAGCGTGCATAATCATGACCTCGGCTCCTACCTCGGCGGCATAATTGATACCCAAATCACAGGCCTTTAGCGAATAGTCGGAAAAGTCGATGGGAATCAAGACCTTTTTGACCGAGATTTTCGCCTCTTCCTCTTCGCTCGGTTCCTCTGTCCACTTGTTATCCTCAATAATGCGTAACGCGTGTGGCAAGTCGCTTTCTTTTATCCGTACACGCACACCCGCTGATACGACCGGCTGTATCAGATTCACATTATGTATATAGACCTCGATACCTTCCGTCTCCAAGATAGTCTTGAGAATCTGGGCTTTCTCGAATGTGTGAATGGCTAATGTCACTAATTTGTCTTCCATACTCAATACATTTTATAATGTGAAACAATCAAAGATTAAGACGAGGGAAAATCCCAAGGAACAGGCTATCGCTATTGGGACATTTCCCTTGTTCTATCAGATTAGGCGTTAGGCTCTGTGGAGCCCTCTTTCTCGGCCAGTATGTCCATAGCGCGGTCCAATATCGTGGTGTCATCCAAAACGACCAAACCACCGTCCGGTCCCGGCTCGATATGAATGCCACAATATTTGCCATCATTATAATTATGACCGCCAAAGTAATTGCGCACGGTTTCCACCTTTAGTTCCAACTCGTCCGCGATGCGGTGCATGCTCCCGTCAGGCAAGCTGTCTTTAATTCTTCTAAGTTTGTTAAATGTAATCGTTTTTACCATGGCTTTCTAAATTTTGAGGTTATTAATTAAGATGCCACTAACTTAGTGATTTAATATCATTGGAACAAATTATTTAGGGAAAATAAGAGTATGCTTTACGACATATCTTAAACGAGACTCCCGATATAAGGGAGAAAAAAGGCGAAAAAGGCGGGAAAAAACGCCAAACCTCATAGGAAAAATTCGCCGCATGCCGACAAATTCTCTATCTTTAGCCTAAAGATACATATCTGCAACCTAAAGATGCGTATCTTTAACCTAAAGATATATATCTTCAGCCTAAAGATAGACTTTTCCTCCGGAAGAGCGTGACTTTTTCCCGGCGACTTTCCGTTTTTTCTTCCGGCCTATCGGACTTTTCTCCCCGGACAGTGCCGTTTACCACCTGGAGTTTATATCAAACTTACGTTAAATAAGGAATCAATGGCTTGTTGAGCAGGATTATCAACAGGATGGTCAGCCAAATTGCGTAAGCGATTATCCGCGCTCGTCTTTTGGAGTACGGATTCATTTTCGCTATGCTGTCCGGCACCAGCTTGGGACGGATACAAAGGTATAAACGGTAAACCACATAGCCGAAAAGCAAACCGGACAAGGCTCCGGGTATAATGTCACTTATGAAATGTACGCCTAAATAAATGCGGCTATAAGCGGTCAACATGGCCCAAAGGAAGATAGTCCATCCCAAGAATTTATCCCGGAAAACCAAGGTCATCAACGTGGCGAACCCGAAAGCGTTCGCCGCATGGCTGGATATGAAACCATATTTACCGCCCCGATAGTCGAAAACGACTTTCACTTGGTCCATGAAATCCGGATGGTGCGTAGGACGGAAACGGGTGAATAACGGCTTACATACGTGAGAGGCGAACTGGTCGCACAAAGTTATCGTAAGAACGATCATCAGCAAAACCAACAGGGATTCTTTCCAATTTTTCCGATAGCATATAACTACCATTATAAAGAAAGCCAATGGCAGCCACACCAACTTACCCGAATAAATCCACATGAAACGGTCCATAAAGGCGGAATGACTGCCATTTAACGCGAAGAACGCGTCACGTTCCCATACCAGTAACTGCTCTAGCATTATCAGGCTCTTATCAGATTATCTCTATGTTTTCACTGGGCATCCAACCCACGTTGCCATCCTCAAGGACGATCTCGCTCCATTCACCAAGTGTACTTTTTATGGTCACGTTCGTACCCTCATGCAAGACGAACAAGTCCGTACCGCTGGCGTCGGGTGAGCTTTTCACGGTAACGGTTGGGGCGAAAACGATGGCGCGCGTACGATTCGTCATCTCTTCTTTTTGATGGCTCGCGAATATATTCGCGAATATGATCAATATCACGAGCGGCAATCCTAAATAAAATCCCGTTTTCTTGATACTGACCTTTCGGGAGAAAAAGAATAACACCAAGCAGATAATCAGTGATAAGAAACAAACGATTCCTATCTTGGCCCAAGAGTCCGAGGAGGCGAGATTCTCCACGCTCTTGAACCACTTGACCAAAAAGAAATCGCCTACCACATCTATTTTATCCACCGTCTTTTGGCGAGCCATTTGCAAATTGAAACGTGCGTCACCGTCGCCGGGGCTCAATAACAGGCAACGTTCATAGTTCAAGATAGCGGGAGCGATTTTTCCCGCCTTATAATATGCGTTCCCTAAATTGTAGTACACGGCGGCGGACTCGCCATTCTCTTTCAACACACTTTCATATAACTCTATCGCTTTCGCGTAATCCTCTTTCGCGTAAGCGGTTTCCGCTTCTTTCAAGGCGTTATCTTGCGCGGAAACTGGTGTCAGCAAAGATATGGCCAATAAAAGAAACAATATTTTCCTAAGACTTATAGTTTTCTTCATCGTGTTTACTTTTTAATCGTATTTTCCATTTTACCTATCGCGTCTACGGTCTGTTCATATAGCTTATCCATTGCGTCTGAAGCTTGCGATGGAGCGTACCGAGCGAACTCACAGGTGTTCAATATGCTCATGAATTCTGCGGTCAGAGATTCGTCCACGCCATACTTAGCCAATTCCGCTTCCACGTTATCTTTTGTCAAATCAGACTGAGGAATGCTCAATTTATCGCTCAAATAGCCCCACAACGCACGTAAGACCTCATCGTAGAATTCCTCTTTTTTATTATCTTTCATCAACTTGCCGGCGTTCTTTAAGCGTTTTACCGCTATTTTGTTCGCTTTCTTGGTCCGCACTAAAGCGATATCCGAATTCTCTCTTATTTGTTTGCGATAAATGAATGAGAAAATCACGAACAAAAGGGCCGGAATGATATAACACAGATAGTAGGAAAACGAACCGAAGAAAATCTCGTCATTTCCTTTGACGAAGGAGAAACCTTTTGTTTTTAGATAACGGATGTCCTTACCCAGATATTTCACGTTTTCCTTATTGCTGAAATTCGAGATTACCGGAGCGGCGTTGTTTCCACCATTTCCTTGCTCCACATGCAATTTGAACGGTCCGGCCGTAACGGTCTTATATGAGTTTGACTTGATATCGAAATATGAGAAAGCGATTGCCGGAATCTCGAAATCTCCCGCATAACGGGGAATCGCCATGTATTCGATTGTCTTGCTTCCTGTCACGCCCGCCGTGGTCGTTTTCGTATTATTTTCAACCTTGGGATCATACACGTCAAAATCATTTGGGAAAACCACCTCGGGATTTTTCACTAATTTCACGTTTCCATTACCGGATATCTTCACTTTCACGGTCACCGCTTCGTCGGTCTTGACCTTATCGGAACTGATATCGGCTGTCATCGAGAAACTTCCTACCGCACCAGAGAAAGAGGCCGGCTTTCCGGAAGGCAAAGGTTTGACATTAATCGTAACCGGAGCCGTCGTGAGCATCTTATTCACGTCCCGATAAGAATCAAAGAAACTGTCAAATATGCTACCACCTCCAGCTTGGCTCATCCGGACTCGAACCACCGCGTCATATCTACCGCTTCCAATCGTGATTTTACCGGAACGCTGCGGATACAAAATCACTTGACGCATCACGGCCGATTGATAATTCCGCCCATTGTAATTTTCCAATGTCAATTGCTTTTGCTGGGGAAGTTCTATTTCTTGCACCAAGAATCCCTCAAACTCAGGATATTTCAATCCCGTGATAGAGAAATTTTCCAAAGAATACACTTTAAACGTGACCAAGATACCTTCTTGCTCATAAATATCACGTTTGGAGACATCCATTTTCACGAATAAGCGGTCGTTGGAAATTGAACCGCTTGCGGCGGTCGTCTCCGCTTCCTGCTTACCGGCCTTATCTGCGGGGAGAACTTTGATTTCCAATCCATTTGATGTATAATTAGCTCCGTTGACCTTAATCGTGGCCGGCGCGACACTAAAAGTCCCCTCTTTTTTCGGCATCAAAACATAAGTAAATGTTACGGTTGTCTCATTCGTACTTTTTCCATTTATCCAGCTACTGCTGTAGGAAGTCGATTGAGAGGGTCCCATTAAGACCTCGAAATCGGGCATTTCCTGTACTCTTAAGTCCTTACCTTCGGCGTTGACAGTAAAAGTCAGACGAAACGGTTCCCCCATCACTACCGCTTGAGGGGCCGAGGCCTTGAATGTCACATCCGCAGCTCTAACCATCATCTTCGCCGTCAACATCAAGATAAATAAGAAAATTAATTTCCTCATCATGTATCTCATATTTCATTAAATTACCTAATTGTTACCACTCTTTTTCGGTTTTCTGGCGTTGCTGTTGTTGCATTTGCGCCTTTTTCACCTTTTCTTGTGTCTCTTTCTCATCTTGCAGGAAAGCGTCCAGCATTTGTTGGGCGTTATCTTTACTCATTTGCTCGTCAGGCTGTGGCTGTTCTTGAGTCTTGTTTTGCTTTTGATCCTCTTGCTGTTGCTGCTGCTGTTGTTGATTGTCTTTTTGATCCTGATTCTCCTGTTTTTCCTCATTTTGCTGATTCTGACTCTGGTCCTGGTTTTGTTGGTCAGACAAGAGTTTCTGAGCCAAAGCGAGGTTATAACGTGTCTCATCATCTTTCGGATTCAAGCGGAGCGATTGTTTATACATCTCCACTGCTTTGGCATATTCCTTATCGTTCATGAAGATATTTCCCATATTATGATAAGCTTGTGACAAGCGTGCCTTACCTTCGGGCGTGGCTGCCATTTTTTCTCCTTGCCCAGTGATCAATTGGTATTGCTCAGCGGCCTCCGGAAATTTCCCTTGTTTATAAAGAGCGTTCCCTAAATTGTAAGAACCTTCTAAAGAACGAGGATTGACCTCCAAACTTTTCCGGTATGCGATTTCAGATTCTGTGTATTTCTCGCTTTTGTAGAGTTCGTTCCCTTCCCGGACGTTCTTCCGTTCTGCCTTCTGAGCGGAAACCGTCCCAGCGCTTACCCACACCAGAAGCGATATTCCTATCAATGATTTACATAAATGTCTCATCATCTCATCAAATTAAGAAAATAGTTTCACTTTCCTGAATATACGATTTTTGCGGTCTAACGTCATAAAATCTATAATCAAGAGTATTAAAGCGATCCAAGCGAAAATCTGGAACTGCTCATTGTATTCAGAATAAACTTTGCTATCAAGCTCCGCCTTGTTCATCTTTTTAATCTCTGCTTGAAGAGCCTTTTGTGCGGAATTCGTATTATCAGCCCGTATGTAAATCCCGTTTCCTGCGGCGGCTATCTCCTGAGCCATTTGCTCGTTTAGTTTTGTAATGACTACATTACCCTCTTTGTCTTTTAAATAATTGTTCCCATCCACGGGAATAGGAGCTCCTTTTGCGTCACCCATTCCTACTACGTTCACGTGTATTCCTTTTTCCGTGGCGGCTTTAGCGGCACCTATCGCGTCATCCTCATGGTTCTCTCCATCCGTGATTAAAATAATCGCTTTTTCCGTTTTCTCATCGAGAGTAAAAGAGCGGCTAGCTAAATTAATAGCGGCTCCTATCGCCGTACCTTGCGTAGACACCATCGATGGATTGATAGAGGACAAAAACATCTTCGCCGATATATAATCGGATGTGATAGGCAATTGCGTAAACGCGTCACCCGCAAATACGATTAGGCCCATCTTATCGTTTGTGAAACCATCTGTCAACTGGGAAAGCATTCGTTTAGCCTTGTCCAGTCTATTGGGTGACATGTCTTCCGCCAACATGGAATTCGAGACATCCAAGCAGACCATAATCTCCACCCCTTGTCGTTTTACGGTTTCCAATTTCGTTCCAAATTGAGGCTCCGCCATAATAAAGATAACCATCGTGATGGCTCCGAGCGATAGCCAAAATTTCAAGTGCTGACGTTTGAGCGATACCTCCGGCATCAGCTCCACTAACAATGTAGGATTACCGTATCTTTTTATCGCTTTCTTTTTCATGATCATGGTATAAACAAAAAATATCACAAAAATCGGTAAAAGGAAAAGCAAATATAAAAAGTCCGGATGCGCAAATCGAAACATAAGCTTTTTCTCTTTATGGTATATTTCTCAACAATGTATTTCTCAATAAAATCTCCGCCAATAACAACACGAACGCAAGCAAAGCCCAATTCTTATATTCTTCTTGCTTTTTACTATACTCGCGCACACTGATCTTGGTCTTTTCCATTTGGTCGATCTCCGAATAAATCTCCTTTAGACTCGCATTATCTGTAGCACGGAAATATTGCCCTCCGGTAGTGGAGGCGATTTGCTTTAAAGTCGTCTCATCGATCTCGACAGGAATATTCTGATATTGTACGCCAAAAGCGGTCTGGAACGGATAAGGTGCCATGCCTTTCGTTCCCACGCCAATCGTGTATACACGTATGCCGAACGTTTTCGCTATCTCGGCGGCGGTCACGGGAGCGATTTCGCCCGCATTATTCGAACCATCGGTCAAAAGAATGATTACTTTCGACTTTGCTTGGCTATCTTTGATTCGGCTTACGGCATTTGCTAATCCAAGTCCGATAGCTGTTCCATCTTCGATCATACCACTTTGGATATCCTTGAATAAGTTCAGCAACACCGTATGGTCGGTCGTCAACGGACATTGCGTAAAACTTTCCGCCGAAAAGACTACCAAGCCGATATTATCGTTCGGACGACCATTGATAAAAGCGGACGCCACGTCTTTAGCCGCCTCCAGACGATTGGGTTTCAAGTCCTGCGCCAACATACTGCCTGATATATCCATAGCCAACATGATATCAATGCCTTCCGTGGATGAGTTGGACCAACTGTTCGTAGATTGTGGGCGAGCCAAAACCACGATTAGTAAAGCAATCGCAAGCATACGCAAGACAAAAGGCATATGGCGCAAATAAACAATCCACGATGTCATTCCTGGAGCCTCGAACGCCTCGCTCGAGGAGACTCGCAAACTGGCCTGACTTTTACTCAGTTTGTAAATATACCATCCAATCATCGGGATGAGCGCCAAGAGTAGATATAAATAATTAGGATTTGCAAAAACCATCTTTTTTCATTCTTTTAAATTAATCGTATCATTCGTGGACTTAGGCTGATAGCGAGACAAGTCTTCCTCCTTTTTGGATTCGACGTTTTCTTTGACGGAGGAATCAATCTTTTCCGTCGAAGAGATCTCTTTTTCCCCAGAAGATGTATTCCCGTGGTCTTCCTCTTTTGAGGCATTTGTCTCTTCTATCTTCGTTTGGTTCACGAACAAATAGGCGTTCATCAAACTTAAATCATTCTCGTCTGGAAGCGGTTTCATCTTGGCGAATTTCACGAAATCCGCCAATTGAAGGATTTGCCTCAAACTATCATACACGCTTTGCGCTTCCACGTTTCTCCGGATGAGTCCCAATATCTCACCAGAGGTCATCTCCATTGCGTTAATGCCAAATCGCTCTGCGATATAACGACGCAATGTCTCCGTGATTAACGTGTAATATTCCTTGTTCCGTCCCTGCTGCCAAAGTTTTTCCTGTTTGATTTTGTCCAGTTCTTTAATAGCCTGTTCATGGGGCGGCAACTTGGGGTCTGGTTTCTTGAATGGAATCAACGACTTTCGTGCGCGCATTCTTTTAATTATATAGATAATTGCGCAAAGCAGGAATAATCCTAACAAAATGCCGAATATAATCGGATAATAATCCGCCCAAACGAAAGGCGGGTCCCAGATAGCCTTAATATCAAAGAACTCTTCCGGCTTGTCCGCATTCACGGGAATCGTAGATACTTTTAATGCCACTTGATTGGAATATACGGTATCTCTTCCATCTATCACCGCCAAAGGAGGTAACAAATAAAGCGACGAATCGAACGAGGTAATCAATACGTCTTGTTTGATGACTAGTCGGTCATTCTCGATTTCCGTAGAATCCGCTTTTGAGATAGTCAACACTTCCACACCCGCCATCAAGGTATCACCCGGTATCACGATTTGGACGGGGCGATCCTTGTCTGTCGTCACCGTCAAACGCAAAGTGGTCTGCTCGCCAATCAATATGGCGGCCGAATCGATGGCGACATTTATCAACGATCTCTGGGCGAAGGTTTTTCCTCCCGCTAAAGAGGCGACCAAGACCAAAAACAGGATGCTTTTTTTTATCAAATTCATTTGCATGCTTTAATTACGTTTGTCAAATAGAGCGATCAAAGATTTCACGTAATCGTCCTCGGTTCGGATAGATACGGAATCGACGTTGCATTTCTTAAACGTATCGCTCATCTTCGTTTGTCTCTTTTCCCACCATTCCTTGTACATCGCACGGACACGAACGGAAGAACTATTAATCCACCGCTCCTCTCCTGTCTCCGCATCCTTGATTTTCATCAACCCGACCGATGGCAATTCTGTCTCGCGCTGGTCATACACCTGTATGGCCACCATGTCATGTTTGCGGCTCGCCACCGTCAATGCGTCCTTGAAACCTTCTTTATTGATAAAATCGGAAATCAGGAACGCCGTACAACGTTTCTTGATCGCATTTGTCAGATATTTCAAGACCTGGCTGATATCCGTTCGTGTCTCTTCAGGCCGGAAGTCAATCAACTCCCGAATGATATACAAGATATGCTTTTTCCCTTTTTGGGGTGGGATGAACTTCTCAATCTTATTCGAGAAAAAAATCACTCCAATTTTGTCGTTGTTTTGAATCGCCGAGAAAGCCAACGTAGCGGCTATCTCGGTGATGATTTCCTTCTTCATGACATTGACGGAGCCAAAATCACGACTTCCGGAGACATCAATCAAGAGCATTACCGTGAGTTCGCGCTCTTCCTCAAATACCTTCACGTAAGGGCGGACGTAACGAGCGGTCACGTTCCAGTCGATATCTCGGATGTCATCCCCGTATTGGTATTCCCTCACCTCGCTGAACGCCATACCCCGTCCCTTAAAGGCCGAATGGTATTGTCCCGCGAAGATGTTCCGGGAAAGGCCGCGGGTCTTTATCTCGATACGGCGGACCTTCTTTAATAACTCACTCGTCTCCATTATCAGGGCACCTCTACTTTATTCAGAATTTCGCTGATTACCTCTTCCGATGTCAGGTTATTCGCCTCAGCCTCGTAACTCAACCCGATACGGTGGCGCATCACGTCGTGGCATACCGCACGGATATCTTCCGGAATCACGTATCCTCTACGCTTGATAAACGCATAAGCGCGAGCTGCCAACGCTAGGCTGATGGAGGCACGGGGAGAAGCTCCGAACGAAATCATGTTCGCCAAGTTCGGCAAACCCGCCTCCGCCGGGAAACGGGTGGCGAAAACGATATCCACGATATAACGCTCGATTTTCTCGTCCAGATAAACCTCGCGAACCACGTCGCGAGCCTCAATGATTTCCTCCTTGGTTAAGATGGGCTTAATTTCCTGACGGTTTCCCGCTATATTCTGACGAATAATCAGTTTCTCTTCTTCCTTTTTCGGATAGTTGATAATGACTTTCAACATGAAACGATCCACTTGCGCCTCAGGCAATGGATAAGTTCCCTCTTGCTCAATCGGATTTTGCGTCGCCATGACTAGGAAAGGCTTGGGCAATCGGTACGTTTGTTCTCCAATCGTGACTTGACGTTCCTGCATCGCTTCCAGCAAGGCACTTTGTACCTTTGCCGGAGCGCGGTTAATCTCATCCGCTAAAACGAAATTAGCGAAGATTGGGCCTTGTTTAACCTGGAACTCTTCGCTTTTCTGACTGTAAATCATCGTGCCTATCACATCGGCCGGCAACAAGTCCGGCGTGAACTGAATCCGACTATATTGGGCATCAATCAGTGATGACAATGTTTTTATGGCGAGTGTCTTGGCCAAACCCGGTACACCTTCCAACAAGATATGTCCGTCTGCAAGCAATCCAATCAACAAAGACTCGACCAGATGCTTCTGCCCAACGATTACTTTATCCATACCCATCGTAATCATATTCACGAACGAGCTTTTGCTCTCGATTCGCTCATTCAACTCACGAATATCCACTGTCTGACTCATAAGATTTCCTATCTGTTTTTTAATTATTACTTCTATTGGTTTTGTCGTTTATTTTTCAACCGTACAAAATTAGAAATGTTAAATCCGTATCTTTTACTTTCGCGGTTAAATAATCCTAATCAAAAACTTCTTTAGCGGTTTCTCTCTTCCGTGAGGACACGCTTACTCTCCTGATAGTATTTCCGTCTGTAAAGCGGCGGCCTTTTCTCTCGACTGCTGGCTTTTAGCGTCGATACCGTACATCTCCGGAGTGGGAATCTCTATCTCAGTCCCTATCGGGATATTGTTCGGGTCTTTAATGATAGCCTCGTTATATTGATAAATATATACCCAAAACAGTTTGTTACCATAATATTTCAAGGCGATTAATGTCAAGCGATCTCCTTTTTTGATTGTCTCCCGTCCTAATATCTTCGGCTTCAGAATAGCTGGAGATATGGAATCCTTGACAGGGATTGGGCTCGCCATCGAATCCGAGAGAAGTGGCTCCGGTTCTTTCGGCACCGTCTCTTCCGCTCGCGGGGATTCGGGCGACACAGGCCTTGGCTTGATATGAAACGCTATAAAACCGATTATCAAAAGAATAGCTATGGCTATGCTCACGCCGATGAATATTCCTTTTCTCCTTTTTTCACGAGATACGGAGAATGATTTCGGCTCCGGCTCTGTCCGGTCTGCCGGCTCCATGAGTGGTGGTTGGGACGTGACTTTTTCCAGAGGAATCTCTTTGTCCGGAAGAATCTCCTCCGTTGATTCGTCCTCCGTCTCCATGTCCGGTTTATCCACGGACTCTTCCATATCTGAGAACTCGACGTTCTCGTTGATTTCCGTGGTCTCGAAAATGGAGAATGGCTTGTTTACCCGTTCGCGCAAACCTTTGTCAGGAAGAAACGAGAATTTGTAATGCGCGGGAATCAGGAACCGTTCTCCGGTGTTCACGTGTACGCTTTCCCGCTTCTCCACCGAAATAATCTTGAATATGCCCAGTCCTTTTACCTTGACGACCTTGTCCTCGCAAACGCCATCGCTTATTATCGAGACGAACTCCCTCAAGAAACGTTCCATCTCGTCTTTCTCCTTACCGGTTCGTTCCGCCAGCGAACCGGCCAAATCTTGTATGTTGAGCCGGTTATTCATTATTTCCCATTTCCTTCAGGCGATTTTTGATTGTTTTCCCGGGCTTGAATATCGGCACTAATTTCGGAGGAACCAGATACCGTTTCCCGTTCGTGGGATTCACGGAGATACGTTCCGTTTTCTTTTTCACCTCGAACTGACCGAGGCCTTGCAAATAAACCGTGTCGTTATTCACCAGTCCGGAACCTACGATATCACACAACTCAACGAGCGTATTGGATACCTCTTTTGGAGTCCATTCCATATGTTCCGACAATTCCGCGATAAATTCCTTGCTTTTCATATCCGGTTCCATACGATAGTCCCTTATCGGAATACCGGCTTTCCATAAAGCTCGAAAGCTTGAGCGTCCGTTACCTCAATCTCATAAAAACATCCCGGTGTCAGAGGAATCTCCTTCGTTATTAGCATTTCCGGATCCACTTCCGGCGAGTCGAACTGTGTACGTCCCACATAGAAATCCTCCTCTTCACGGTCTATGATAACCTTAAAGGTCTGCCCTATTTTCGCCGCGTTCATTTCAGCGGAAATGTTTTCCTGTACACGCATCAAGGTGTCAAGACGTTTTCGCTTTATCTCTTGAGGAATATCGTCTTGGTAATGCGTATAAGCGTAAGTACCCTCCTCGTGGCTATAAGCGAAAGCGCCCATCCGCTCGAAACGGGCTTCTCGGGTGAATTGGAGCAATTCCTCGAAATCCCGTTCCGTCTCTCCGGGATGGCCTACCATTAACGTCGTCCGCAAATGAATACCCGGCACCTCGTTCCGCATACGTTCGAGCAACTCGTAAGTCTCCGCTTTCGTGATTGGACGGCGCATCAACTTCAGCATAGAGTCGCTGATGTGCTGTAAAGCGATATCCATGTATTTACAGACATTTTCCCGTTCACGCATCACCGGAAGCAAGTCATAAGGGAAACGCGCGGGAAAGCCATAATGCAAACGTATCCATTCTACCCCAGGAATGTCCGATATGCGTTCTACCAACTCCGGTAAAGCCATCCGGTGATAGAGGTCCAATCCATAATAGGTAAGATCTTGGGCTATCACTTGAAACTCTTTTACACCCCGCACCACTAACTGGTGAACCTCCGTCACCAACTCCTCCATCGGACGGGATTGATAAGGACCGGTAATGATTGGGATTGAGCAATAGGAACAGGTACGATTACATCCTTCGCCTATTTTCAGGTAAGCGTAATGTCTAGGGGTGGTCAACACTCGTTCCGTGGCCAGTTCTTGACGATAAGTCTGTCCCAAATCGGTAAGCAACTCGTTCCAATTAAACTTTCCGTAGAAACGGTCCACTTCCGGAAGCTCTTCCTCCAAATCATGTAAGAAACGCTCGGACAGGCAACCCATCACGAAAAGTTTTCCGATTCTTCCTTTCCGTTTCTGCTCACCCAATTCAAGAATCATGTTGATAGATTCCTCTTGGGCGTCGCCGATGAAACCGCACGTGTTCACCACTACGATTTCTCCGTTAATCTTATGCGGGTCATGCTCCACCGTATAGCCATTCGCCTCAAACTGACGCATTAACCGCTCCGAATCTACCAAGTTCTTCGAGCATCCTAACGTGATAATATCGACCTTGTTCCTTCTCATTCCCCGAACAATGAATTGACGAACTCGCGTTTACGAAAAACTTGCAAATCTTCCATACCCTCACCTAAACCGATATATTTGACCGGGATACGGAAATGGTCGGAGATGCCTATCACCACGCCACCTTTGGCCGTACCGTCCAGTTTCGTCACCGCAAGCGCGTTCACCTCAGTAGCGGCGGTAAATTGTTTCGCTTGCTCGAAAGCGTTTTGTCCGGTGGAACCGTCCAACACGAGCAGTACCTCATGTGGCGCATCGGAAATCACCTTCTTCATCACGTTCTTGATTTTGGTCAGCTCGTTCATCAGGTTAATCTTGTTATGCAAGCGACCGGCGGTATCGATAATTACCACGTCAGCGTCGTTCGCCTTGGCGGAACTAAGCGTGTCGAAAGCCACGGAAGCGGGGTCGGAGCCCATGTTTTGCTTCACGATAGGCACGCCCACCCGTTCGCTCCAAATCACCAGCTGCTCCACCGCGGCGGCCCGGAAAGTGTCGGCAGCGCCCAGATAGACCTTTTTCCCGGCTTTCTTGAACTGGTACGCCAACTTGCCAATCGTGGTCGTCTTTCCCACGCCATTCACGCCCACGACCATAATCACGTAGGGCTTTTTTCCTTCGGGAAGCGAGAACCCTTCGGCATCTTCCGTATTGTTCTCTGTCAATAAACTGGCGATCTCGTCACGCAGCAAGGCGGTCAGTTCCTGGGTCGTCACGTACTTATCTCTTGCCACACGTTTCTCGATGCGGTCGATGATTTTCAAGGTAGTATCCACCCCGACATCCGAGGTAATCAGCACCTCCTCCAAATTGTCCAGCACATCGTCGTCCACCTTGCTCTTGCCAGCGATAGCCTTGGTAATCTTAGAGAAAACGCTCTCTTTTGTCTTCGAGAGACCCTTATCCAAGGTCTCCTTTTTCTCCTTGCTGAAAAAGCTAAATATACCCATAATTCCTATTTTTATTTATGATTTAGGATTCATGATTTTCACTACTCTGCGAATATCATAAACCATAAATTCCATTCAATCCATCCTGTTCTTGTAATCCTCGTAACCGAATGTCCGGTAAAGCGTCAGCTCGTCGTTTTTGTTCCACAAGGCTATGGAAGGATGCGGAATGCCATTAAACATGTTCGTCTTCACTATCGTGTAATGAATCATATCCTCGAAAATCAGCTTGTCGCCTATCGCCAGTGGCTTGTCGAACGACCAGTCGCCCATATAGTCCCCACTCAGGCAACTGTTCCCGCCGATGCGGTACGTGGGTTTTCCCTCCACGGGGTCGGTGGCGAAACGGATGGCCGGTTTGTAAGGCATCTCCAGGCAATCCGGCATGTGGCAAGTGAACGAAGCATCGATAATCGCCGTTCGGATACCGTGGTTCTCCACGATATCTACTACCGTGGTCAACAAGAACCCTGTGCGCCAAGCGAACGCGCTGCCTGGTTCCAATATCAGCTCCAGATTGGGATACTTCCGCTTGAAGTTCCTCAGTAAAGCCACCAGATAATCCACGTCGTATCCCTCGCGGGTCATCAGGTGTCCTCCGCCCATGTTCAGCCATTTAACGTGAGGCAAGAACCGTCCGAAACGTCGCTCCACTTCGTCCAGTGTCTTGTGTAAATCGTCCGGTCCCGACTCGCAGAGCGTGTGGAAATGCAATCCCTCCACACCATCCGGCAATTTGTCATCCAACGCTTCGCTCGTCACCCCCAGCCGCGAGCCCGGGGCGCAAGGGTTATACAATTCCGTCTCCACCTCCGAGTATTCCGGGTTAATCCGTAACCCACAAGATATCCTGTGCCCACGTCCGCACGTCATCGGGTAGAACCGCTCAAACTGCGAGAGCGAGTTGAAGGTCACGTGGCTGCTGTATCGGGCTATCTCTGGGAAATCCTCCTCCGTGTACGCCGGCGAGTAAGTATGCGCCCAATTGCCCATCTCCTCGTACGCCAAACGAGCCTCAAACTTCGAGCTGGCGGTCGATAACGGAATGTACTCTCGTACGATAGGAAACGCTTTCCATAAGGCGAACGCCTTGAAAGCCAATATGATATTCACGTTGGCCCGCTCTTTCACGCTTTTGATGAGGGCGAGGTTGCGACGCAATAGTTTTTCCTCCATCACATAGCAAGGCGAAGGTATCTTGTCGAAATCTATCATCCGGTTCTTTTTTGTATTGTTAAATAACATGCAAATATACGAAATTTTGAGAGCGTTGTCAATAGCTTGAAAGAAAAAGATTCGCCTTTCCTCAAAAAACTTTTACGTGCGCCTATATTCGAAAGCGCTCGCGCACGAGTAGTAGTGGTAGTCTTTTCTTTCCTTTTCTGTCCTTTTCTTTCCTTGTCTTTTCTATATAGAGTTCTCGCCCCGCTATTGAGACTTTTTATCTCGATTTCGGTAGTTTTTACCTGCAAAACTACCTTATTTTGGGCTTAATTAAAGACCGTAAAGAAACTCGCATATATCAAGAAACAAAAGTAAAGTTTTGTATGCTAATATGTTATCTTGTTATTTTCCTTCGAGAGAAAATTAAATCCCCTTCGTGAGAAAATAAAATTTCCTTCGAAGGAAAACGCAAGCCGATTCGAAGGAAATTCCGCCCGAAACAAATCGGGAACTCGCGATTCGCGACTCGTGACTCGAAATTCAAACAACCGTTAGCTTGGCGAATTTCAGCAGAAGCTGTTTTTGCCCGAAATGGTCGAACAAAACCGTCGCCTTGCTGTTGCCCCCGTCTCCCTCGATGGCCATTATCTCTCCCTCGCCGAAACGGTCGTGACGTACTCTCGCGCCAACGCACAAACTGGACAAATTTGAGGTAGAAGAAGTCGGAAAAGGCGATTCCACCGTATTTTTCAACTTCGAAAGGCGGCGGGTGGAGGACTGTGCAGCCTGCGCTGGCGAGGTGAAATCGGCTTCCGCGAAGACGGTTTGGTGCGAAGGCGACTCGAACGCCGGACGCCGTTGGTAACGTTCTCGTTCCGTGGCGAAGGAGTCCCGCCCGGATGTCTCGTCCGGCAGGTCAAGATAACGAACGTCGATATCCTTCAGAAAACGACTGGGCGAGCACATATCCGTCTTCCCGTTGCGATAACGGCTCTTGGCGTAGCTCAATACGCAATGTTGCTCCGCCCGAGTGAGCGCCACATAGAAGAGGCGACGTTCCTCCTCCACCGCTCGCGGGCTGTCTTTCGACATGGCGGAAGGGAAAAGGTCTTCCTCCATACCCACCACGAAGACATTGGTGAATTCCAATCCCTTGGCGGCGTGGACGGTCATAAGCGTCACCTTGTCCGCGTTCTCCTCCTTATCGTTGTCTTGGTCGGTCAAGAGCGACACCTCCGAGAGGAAATCGGACAGCCCGACCCGCTCCGCTCCCTCTTCCCTACGCATCTCGCTGAACTCGCCGATACCTTTCAACAATTCCTGCAGGTTCTCCTGCTTGCTCACGCTCTCCGCGGTGTTGTCTTGGAAAAGCTCCGCCACGATGCCGCTCCGTTTCACCACTGACTCCGCCAGCTCCTCCACGGACAGCTTCCCGCTCTCTTCGATGAACGACTCTATCAGGTCCCGGAAATCGCCCAATTTACGTGCCGTGCCGCTATTCACCGGAAGTGAGTAATCCGAAGGTGCCCGCAAGACCTCCCAAAGACTCGCCCCGCGCTCATTGGCTGTGGCGACCAACTTTCCCACGGTCGTGTCGCCGATTCCTCGCGCCGGGTAATTGATGATTCGCTTGAGCGCCTCCTCGTCACGCGGGTTGACGATGAGCCTGAAGTAGGCTATCACGTCCTTGATTTCCTTCCGTTGGTAGAACGAGAGCCCGCCATATATCTTGTAAGGAATGCCCCGCTTGCGCAACGCCTCTTCCAGCACGCGCGACTGGGCGTTGGTTCGATAGAGGATAGCGAAATCGGAGTATGCGTACCGCCTCCGCATCTCGCCAATCTTGGTGGCCACCGTATAGCCCTCCTCATAGTCCGAATAGGAGGAGAAGATCCGTATCTTGTCGCCTACCTCCTTCTCGGAATAGACTGTCTTCGGGATTTGTCGCTCGTTCTTACCTATCAAGCTGTTGGCGGCGTTCACGATATTCTGTGTGGAACGGTAGTTCCGCTCCAGCTTGAAGACGCGGCATCCCTTGTAAAGATTCTTGAACTGAAGGATATTGTCGATATTCGCTCCACGAAAGGAGTAGATGCTTTGCGCATCATCGCCCACCACACAGATATGGCCATGTTCCTCGCAAAGCCGCTGGACAATCAGATGTTGGGCGAAATTGGTGTCTTGATACTCATCCACCAGCACGTAACGGAAGAGTTTCCTGTATTTCTCCAGCACGTCCGGATGGTCCCGGAAGAGGATGTTGGTTTGCAGCAGCAGGTCATCGAAATCCATGGCGCCCGCTTGCCGGCATCGATTCTGGTAACGTTGATAAATCTCCCGCAACAAAGGAACCCTGGCGTTCGTGTCACTCTCCACCAACTCCTTGTTTTGGGCGTACGCCACGCTGGTGACAAGCGCGTTCTTGGCGTTGGAAATCCGGCTTTGCACCATACCGAGGCGATAGACCTTATCATCCAGCCCCATCTCCTTGACGATGGATTTCAAAAGACTTTTAGAGTCGGCGGTATCATAAATCGTGAATTGGGAAGGATAACCGATACGCTCCGCGTTCGCGCGAAGGATACGGGAAAAGATGGAATGGAACGTCCCCATCCATAACCGTCGGGCGTTCTCTTCCCCACAAATGGAGGCGACACGCTCCTTCATCTCGCGGGCGGCCTTGTTGGTGAAGGTTAATGCCAAGATACCGTAGGGAGGCAATCCGGACCGTAACAAGTAAGCGATTTTGTAAGTCAACACCCTCGTTTTCCCGGAACCCGCTCCCGCCACGACAAGCGATGGCCCCTCGTTATAAAGCACCGCCTCTCGCTGGTTCTCATTCAATTCGTTCAAGAAATCTTCCACGTCCATCTGTTTTTAGGGAAGCAAAATTAGGGAAAATAAGCGATTCCACCTAAAAAGTTTGGGAAGGACGAGAAGGAATCCCATATATTCGCGATATGGATTTCATACTATTTAACGTGAGTTCGAAATAAAAGTGGATAGGGGAAAATGTTCGGTAGCCGGGAGAAAAATTTGTAAACCAGGCGGAAAAACCGGGAACTCCACGGAGAAAAGTCTATCTTTAGATTGAAGATATATATCTTTAGGTTAAAGATACGTATCTTTAGGCTGCAGATATGTATCTTTAGGCTAAAGATAGAGAATTGTCCGGTATATGGCGAACTTTCTCCTATCGGGTTCGAGGTTTTTTATCCCTGCTTTTCCCTTTTCTCTTATATCGAATTCATGTTACTTATTAGCCGTGATAGGTAATTAATCCGTAATTCATAATTCATTCCACCTTTACTACCCTTCCTTCCGTATTGGCCCGGACCAAATAATCGTACATCGCCTCACAATAGACAGGAGGCAGATAGAAATAGCCTGGATAAACGGCGCGAAGATTGATTTTCACCGTTACTTGATGTCCTGACGGTAATCGGTCGATGTAGCTATATACTCGGTCGTCCCGGATATCCTGATAATTCACGCCCGCGCTCAGGGAGTCCGTGACAGCCCCGTTCAAGAAGCGAGTGTTCAATATCTCCCAACCGACAGGAAATATTTCCGACAATACTATATGTCCATATTCCCGTGACGACGGATTCTTTATGGTGACGATAGCGGAGAAACTCAAGCCTTGCTCCAGACGGTCCACGTCAATAGGCCGTCCGTTCATATCCACGTAGCTGACCGCCAAAGAAAGCCCGTTTGCGTATGCCTTCTCCTTTCCTTGCTCCGGAACGCCTTCCGTGATGACTCGTATGAAAAGCCGAGATTCGTTCTCGTTCTTCAACCGAAGGTCTACGGGATATTTGGTCTGCTCCGGCAGTATATTGGACCACAACGATTTGTCCGTCTTTATCCGTTCCTTCTTCTCCTGACACTCAAAACTGAAATCCAGTGTCTCGTCACTTTTATATTCGCCCCAATAATCGGATAGGGCAACCAAAGCGAACGCCGTGGATTGCGTGCTTAACCACTCTTCGGAAGAGAGACGCTCCGATAATTCTTTCACCAAAGAGAAAGCCTCTTCTTTCTTGTCCAGCGAACAAAGCGTCATCAAGCGAATCGACCGCTCCCGAACGTCACTTCCAAATGTCTCATCATAAGCGGAATTAGCGGAAGAGACAGCGGTCGCCCGCTCTATTAACTCTTGAGCCACCTCTTTCCGTCCAATCAAGACATAGGCACCCGCCAATAACCAACGGCTCGTGGAGGTCAGGCGAGGTTCTTCCCGCAGGCGGTTCATGGCTCCTACCTCCGGAGAACGCGCCGAGGCGAGCGTATATAACCGATAGGCTTGTGTCATCTCTTCCGAGTTCCGATAAGGAGAGGCGACAGGTTTCCAATTCCGTGCGGTACGGCTCAAATGCCCCAATAAATTTCGCCACATCGCGTCCGTCACCCAATATCCCTTATCCAAGGCCTCTCGCAAGAAATGAGCGGCGTACACCGTTCCCCAGCCATCGCTACTGGTCCCTCCGGGCCAATAGGCGAACGCCCCGTCAGCGGTTTGGTAAGAGCGCAATCGGCGAATCGCCTCTTCTACCCTTTTCCCCAAGGATGAAGTCTCTTCCTCGTCCAACTCCGCGAAAGAGGTCGCATAAAGCGCGGGAAAAGCCTTCGAGATTGTCTGCTCCAGGCATCCATGAGGATAATCGGATAGGTAAGAGAGGCGTGAGGAGAGGTTCAATGGTGGAATGGCCGATACCTCCAGCGTCATCTTGTTCGTACCAGAAATCCCCGGCATCGGGACACGTTCCGTCCAAACCTCCCCGGAGTCCAACACCGCGGAGATGACCTTCACTTGCGGACGCTGGACCGTTCGGATTTCCATCCTCGCGCGATATACTGCGTCGTCACCCTTCCCTTTCGCGGTGATTGTCACCTCTCCGACTCCCGGAGTCTTCTTCGCTCGGACACGGAAAGAGACGAGCTTATTATCTTGCTTCGTGAAACTAAGCGTTCTTGTCCGTTCTCCTATGATTTCCATATTCGAGCCGCAAGAAATAGATACGCTTACGTCGCCCATGCCATCCTCCGTGGCGAATACCGTCGCGGAAACCTCCATCTCCTCGTTCACTCCGATTGTCCGTGGCAACGTACCTAATAACATAAGCGGTTTGCGGACCATCACGCTTTTCTCCGCGCTTCCGTATGCTTCGCCATCTCCTGCCACGACCATCACCTTGACTCGTCCGTTGTAATTCGGCATCCGGTAGGTGTGTCTCGCGGTTTCTCCTTGCTTTAACGAAAATGGGCCATCGAATTGGACCACGGGGGTGAAGCGGTTCACTATCGCTTTTGGCCCCTTGTTCAGCGCGTCATCTCCTCCGACACTAAACAATCGCTCAATACGTCCTCCGTACGCACCGACCACAAGGTTATACAAATCCCACGTGTTCACGCCTAACGCTTCCCGCGCGTTGAACGCTTTCCATGGGTCAGGTGTCGGGAAACGGGTCAAGTCCAGCAAACCTTCGTCCACGATGGCCAAGGTATAAGCCATCTCTTTTCCCTCTTTCTCCGAGACCGAAATCGTATAGGTGTTCTCCGGCTTGATTTCCGCCGGGGCTTGAATGACCGGACTTAAACGGCTCTCCGGTGAAGTAACCGTAAAAGGAACCACACCATAGAGACGTATCGGCAAATCATTCATCGTGACGCCATGCGGTTGCAACAGGATGATATGGACAAAGGCGTTGGGCCGCATCCGATCGGTCACTTCCAGCTTGACGGTCGTTTGTCCCTCCTCGCATTCCTGTTCGCTTAAAGCGAGAACACGTGAGCCATTCTCTATGCTGATAATCGCTCGGCTTCCTTTAGTGGAAGGAAATGTGACCACCAGTTTCTCTCCAGGTTTATAGTTCTCTTTATCAGTCTTAAACGTGAGCATCGTGGCGGACTCGTTCCCATTCGCGTCACGTCTTCCCTCATTGTTCGGCCAATCGAAATAGCTCATCACGCCTGTCGAATGCCCACTTTTCTTGTCTTTTACGGAGATGAAATAAGTACCCCATTCCTTGTCTGGGAAAGAGAGAGGGAATGAACCTCTCCCATCGACTCCCGTACGAATGGTCAAGGTCTTTACCGGTTTATTATAGGAATCCGACACGTAGTTCGCCAAGCCTTCGGTGTTCGAATTCCACCACCAATACCAATATACCTTATAGATTTTCACCTCCAATTCCGTGTCGGGTACGGGTTTTCCCTCATGATTGACCGAAGCGACATCGTAGGTATACTCTTTCCCGGTGTCCAACTGGCTCTTATCCTTTTGGGGCGAACGGAGCCCCACATACCGACGATAAGGAGAATAAAGCGTCCGGATGCCATCGATACTGAAATCACCGGATTCCTCGTAGACCCGTGTAACCAGATTCGCCAATAACATTCCCGGAGCGACCTTTCCTACCTCGAAACGGGCTTGGATAACGGCATCTCCTCGGGCGTTGGTCTTGCCGGAGAATAACTGACTCTCTTCCGTATGGAACGTACGGGAAGGGTCATCGAAACAGAAATCCTTGTAATTGTCGAAATGAGTGGACGTAGCGATGAACGTTCCCTGTATATCGTATTTCAAGTCGCGGGCGGTCGCTCCTTGCATCCATTCCGTATGCAAGCGGGCGTTTATAGGCTCGCCACGTAAAAGTTTTTCGCTCGGTAACGTGAAATCTATCTTCAGGCGGTTCGGCTTGATGGACTCGACGCGCAAACGTTTGGAAAAAGAGACTCCGCCCACTTGCGTTTTCACGTTCCAAGCGCCCGTAGGAGCGTCCGCCTCGGTGACAAAATCAAACCGATATAAGCCCAACTGTCCCTGTGTCTGGGTTTTCCGGGCATAAACTTGCCCTAAAGGGTTATATAGTTCCATCACCACTGGATGATTTTTCGGTAATCGTTCCAAACGGTCGTTCAGCATGAAACCTAAGTGTAACGTATCTCCCGGACGCCACACGCCTCGTTCACCATATATGAAACCTTTAATCCCTTTTTGCACCTTCTCGCCCGACACGTCAAATGAACTGAGCGAGAGCGCGGAACCATTATCCACCCGCAGATAAGAACGTTGGTCACCTGAAGAGGCTATCAGGTAGAACGGCCGGCCCGAAGGGAATACCAATCTCGCCTGCCCTTTCTCGTCCGTCATTCCGGTGGCCAAAGGCTGATGTTGGTAATTGTACGCGGTGACTTTGACATTTCGCTCGGGGCGTGTATCTTGTAGGTTATGGACCAAGACGGTCATCTCGTCGTTCTCTCCCATCATAGCGACAAGCCCCAAGTCCGTGGTCAGGATATTCTTACTCTCCACTTTATTGAAATAGTAGCTGTCCGAACAGGGGTCGTCACGCTTTTTCCAGTCATAGTTCGACCAGTCATATTGATAATAGTAATAACCGCCCTCGTCGAATTTCTCGGATTCTTCCTTGAAACGGACCTTGTCCAACGCGCGAATCCGCTCTTTGGAGATGGTAACGGAGTCATTTCCGCAAGGATACGCGGACAGGGAACGGTCGAAAGAAAGTTCCAGACGGTAAATCGCTCCAAGCTCCGGTTCCATCAATCGTTTCAGGTCGATGGCGAATGTGTTCCATTGGGATAAATCGAGGCCCTCCTCGTCGAGGAAAATCGTCTCGCGGGCGACCAACCGTCCCACGCGCGTCAGTTCTCCAGAGCCGTCCAAGTCGTTCATTTGCAAGAATTGCCCGATGTTACGTTCCAATATCTTAATCACGCTTACCGTTACACCTCTCAAGTAAATCGCCTGAAATGGGATGGATATTCGCTCAGACCGCGGGATAATCACCCCTTTCCCTATAAAACGGACATTGGGCTTCAGCTCATCGATTTGTATCTGGCGCACCACCGTCTCTTTCATGTTCAGACCGCTCTTGCTCCGGATGCCTTGGTTCAGATGGATATTCATCACGCCGGATTTCGTTTGGCTGGCGTCCGGATAAAGACGTAGCTTGTTCCCCTCCACGCTCACGTTCTCGGAAGCGTTATCCGAGATAAACGCCAAGCCTCTCATCTCCTGCCCTTCGTCCAAAAGTTTGGTGAAAGATACCTCCACATAACGTTCCGGCTCGGAGACATACGCCACGTCGTACACGGAAAAGTCGTTTTGGTCCGGGATAAGCGCAGAGAACAACTCGCCTTTCTTCAGCCCCTGTTTATTGGCGGTAATGGATAGAGTCAGCCGGCGACTCCCATCCGTCCCCGCCGGCACGTTACTCATTGTCACCTCGTGCTTTTTCCCATCCGGGCCATGCCGCCAAACGGCGTTCACCGGCTCGGAAAAGGCCACCAAGCCCTCCACCGTCTCCGCCGATTCCTTATCGGGCGTATAAAGCACGGCTCTCACGTCATACCCATTCTCGTTCTTCGAGTTAACGTCCAACGACTCCAAGTTTCCTCTCAAGGCGAGCGGAAGCGTATGGAAGCCAAAGGAGAATAGCTTGTCCTCTCCTTCCACCTCGAACCATTCGGACAGGTCTGCGACCACCCGATAAGCTTTATTCCGTTCGAAGCCTCTCTCCGGCTTAAACACCAGCGTGCGGTTGTCCTCGAAGAACCAGCGTCCCGCCACGTCGGGCTTCAGGTGGACCAGCTGGTCCAGCCGTTCCTCGTCCATCCGCTCCGCGGGAATCTCTTGACTGAAAATCAGGCGGACGGAAGAATAACGGGAAATCTGTCCGGAGGTAAACGCCTCGACATTCGGATTATAAGGCGGGAGCTCTTGCGTAGGCGAACTCCCCTCATCGCAACTTGTCCAGCAAAACAAGAGGCACAAAACGCATAGTAATTCGGTGAAACGGGCCATGATGATTTTCTTTAAAGGTTACTACGCGAAGATAATAATATTTATGTATTACGAGCCATGAATTATATATCACGGCCTAAAAAACGGAGGCGTGGCATTTGCCGCGCCTCCATTCATTATACACGAAAATCATTCGCAACTCAAAGTCTGACCTTCCAGCTTCTCTCTCCTATCCTTACGATATAAACCCCATCGCTCAGCCCCGTATAGCGGCGGGTACCGACTTGCTCTTCCATGCGGACGAGCTTTCCGCCTATCGCGATGATAACCACTTTCTCCTTATCCGGCGTGTAGACGCGGATAGCGTCACCTTCGGTATAGACCTCCACCGCCTCATCGCCTACCTGCTCTATGCCAGTGGGGTTCAGTGGCTCCACGCGGGCACGGATGTAGAGGTCGGCGTAGTTGGCGCGGATGTGATACTTACCGTCGGTGTCCAAGGTCGCCTCGCGCCAGATACCTACGGGGCCGCGGCGATACTCCACCACCAGCGTCTTCGGGTCGTAGCCTTCCGCCGCCGAAGCGGAGAAGGAGAAGGTGTTGCCCTTGCGTACTTGGTCGCTCTTGTAGTCGAAGTTCACGCTATCATTCGGCTGCACGAAACGCACGTCATAATACTCAATGTGCGGCGTGTCCGGTTCCTCAGGCTCTGTCGGCTCTTCGGGTTCTTCCGGCTCGGGTTCTTCCGGTTTCTCAACAAGCGTACCCGTGAATGTCTTTTCGCTTCCTAACCCGCCAAAGGTGGTTGGTAACTCAGGTTCCCATGTATAGGTGTAGCCCTCCGGAGCCGCAGGCGAAGTGATTGGAGTATCGCTATTGCCATACCGGATTACCTCCGTCTCTTTCTCCGCGTCCGGTGTTTCCTTGTAGGTGAAAGTAACGCTATAAATCTTATAGGCGGCTTGTTCATCCGCGCTCAGGCAAGCGAGGGGCACTGGGTAACTGTTCCCGTCCAGCTTCTGTCCCCAAGTATCCCCATCGGGGTCGAGCAGGTGAGCCACCTCGCCGCTTTTGTATTCATCTTCGCTTTTCGGTTCAACATTGGTGGATGTCCCACTGCCAGCACCTACACCTTGCAAGCCCTCTTTCTCTAAGTAGTAGCAGTTCGATACCTCACTTCCGAAGCCATTATATCTTACGATGCCTCCCATATTGCCTCCGCTCACATCACCGCAGTTAGAGCAGTTCGATACCGTACCATAGTTATTCCCTACAATACCGCCCACATAAGCATTAGAAGATGTCCCTGTTACCTTGCCGCTGTTGGAGCAGTTCGATACCGTTCCTCCGGAGTTATTAGCCCCCACGATACCGCCCACATAAGCGTAAGCGCCTGTCCCTGTCACCGTGCCGCTATAGGAGCAGTTCGATACCTTACTATCAGAGTCATTATACCCCACGATGCCGCCGACATACTGATCCCCTTTAATATAGCTGTCCGCCACGGTGACATTCTGTATCGTGCCGCCATCGACGTAACCGAAAAGGCCTTGATAATCGCTACTGTTGCTAATATAAATCCCGCTAATGATATGGCCTTGCCCGTCGAAAGCGCCGAAAAAAGGAGCACCGCTTTTTCCTATCGGGGTCCATTGCTTGAGGTTCGAGCCATCACCGTTTAATTCGCCATTCTCGTTCAAAACGTTTTCATTTAAGGTGATATCCCGCGTAAGCTTGATGGTCTTATCCTGAAAATCCTCGGTATAGTCGTTCACCAACTTCGCCAAGCCCGCCAACTCGGCGGCGGTGGAGATGGTGAACTCGGTTTTGCTTTCGTTGTACCAATCCGTATCGATATTGCCATTCCACACGGTCTGCCCCGCGGCGGGGAGGGTGAGCAGGGCGAACGCCCAAAGTAGAAATTTGCTTAGTAATTGTCTTGTCATAATCCGTTTGTTTAATTGTTTCTTAACTGGGTAGCGTTACTTTTGGCTTGACCCAAAAGTAACCAAAAGGTCAAGGCTGAACCTGTCGGGCTACTCCGCGTCCCGCGCTCGCTCCGGCCGCTTCGCTTCACGCCCGACAGCTTAGGCCGATTCGACCCCATCCCCGGCCCTTCCCCTCTTCGCAGGGGAAGGGGGTGGAATCCTCAAGTAATCCCGCTCCCCCGTCGAGAGGGGGAGCTGTCCGAAGGACTGAGGGGGTCGACTGAGGGGGTGACTGAGGGAGTAGGGAGGTTTACACCACGCTGGGGGTTTCTTCCTCCTCGCCTCCCTCGTCGGGGTTCGGGTCCGTAGGCTCGAAAGGCAGGTCGGTGCCCTCGTCGTCATTGCCGTCCTCGCCCTCGCTTCCGCTCGGGTCGGTAGGCTCGGTCGGGGTGGTCGCGCCGCCGCTGGTGGAGCCTTCGGCGATGTCGGCGTAAACCCTCACGATGCCGTTCACGTCGTCGATGAAGTCGTTAATCTCGTCCGATGGCTGGGTAAGCGCGTAGGCGTTCACCGTCTCCACTATCTCGCCGTAAAGCTCGGCGGCGCGGGCGCACAGCTCGGCACTGCTCAGGTCGCTCTGCGGATCGCGGGCCTTCGCCTCGCTGATTTTCCCTTGGAACGCCTCCTCGAACGCCTCGTT
>CASEGC010000078.1 GCA_949287365.1 uncultured Parabacteroides sp. | reverse complement strand
CTCGATCGCACGAATGATCTCTTTATCGCTTTCGCCTACCTTATAACCAAAAAACATTTTTCGTACAACACGATTCTCATCCAGCAAGAAAAAATAAGGCGCGGCTCCTCCGGTTTGGTAAGCTTTTGCGATGTTCGGCGTTCCCTCAAGAAAAAGATACCGTATAGCGTTATGACGGATATAATTGCGTATGGAAGATTGTTTCCGCCCCCACGTATCGATAGCGACTACATCCAAATCATTTGGGAAACGTCCTTTTAGCGTATTAAGAAACGGAATAGCCGCATGGCATGGTCCGCAACCGATTCCCGTCAGGTTAAGCAAAATGATTTTGCCCTGTAAGCCAGACAGGGAAACCAACCGCCCTGTCGTGTCTGCCAATTGCCAGTCGGGCGCCTTTTTCCCTTCCAAAGCGGATGTAGACCTTTTCTTTTGCCCATACATTCGTATCTCATAATCCGTAGGGAAACAGTCATAGAGGTTGAATGCGGCCGGATCCAATCCGTTCAACTTTACCTCAGAGACGGTATTCGTGGATATACTATGCGACATCTCCCGTCTCACTTTATAGGGAAGTCCGGTCAATTTGTCTACCCAAAGCTCATAGATAGAGGTTGGTTCCATATAAAAAGGTGGTGTAGGGATGCGGCATGGCTTTCCGAAAAACTCAATTTGGTTCTCCTCGTGAATGGTCATTTTCACATAATAAATCTCCTCTGTCTCCTTGATTTCCCTGGTCAGGCTATCGGTCGTTCCCAATAGGTAACGGATAATGCTTTCCGCATAATTAAAGAAAGGCGGGCTTACCAAGCGAAACGGAGCGCGCGGAATGGAGAAATCATCGATAACAATACCTTTCTCCTCATGAAACATACTCGCGCTCACGGTTCCATCATAACCTCCCTCGAAACGTCTCTTACCTACGGAATCCCAAGATAAATAACTCGAACCGATCACCGTATCGCTCGGATTCCGATATTCTTCCATGTAGAACGGAGTCGCATAGACAGGCTCCGTGTCGCCCGGCTCCCACGCCTCCTTCAGATCGATGTAACTGGCGGACTGAATACACTCTAAACGTTCCAGAATCGTATTCAAATATGCTTGAGCAGACACGATGACGTTAAATAGCGAACAAAGAAAAAAGCTAATGAACATTTTTCTCATCATATAATGCTTTTAAGATTCGGGCTTAAAGCTACGGAGAATCGTTTTATTCAGCAAAAATAGAATTGGGAAAATTCGAATCTCATAAAAGAATGTTCATCTTTCGCATCGTTCCCTTGCCCCAAACAAAAGAAGGCCGCCCCGGTTTATCCCGAGACGACCTTTTTATAAAAGTAAAGGCATTATTACCCACCAAAGTTATCGAAATGCAGCATCTCCATCGGTACACCCAAGCTATCCAGCATACCTTCGACGGCTTTCGACATCGGGCCCGGACCGCACATGTAGTACTCGATATCCTCCGGAGCCTCGTGATCCTTCAGGTAAGTATTATAGATTACTTGATGAACGAATCCCGGTGTATACTTAACACCCGCCGCATCGGCCGCTGGATCCGGACGGTCAAGCGCCAAATGGAACGAGAAGTTCGGGAACTCTTTCTCCAATTCGAGGAAGTCGTTCAGATAGAATACCTCGTTCAAGGCACGGGCGCCGTAGAAGTACGACATCTTCCGGTCGGTCGTATGCAACGTCTTCATCATGTGCATGATTTGCGCACGCAACGGAGCCATACCGGCACCTCCACCGATCCACATCATCTCACGCTTGGAGTCGAAAATCGGGTGGAAATCTCCGTAAGGACCACTCATGATAACCTTGTCGCCAGGTTTCAACGTGAAGATATATGATGATGCGATACCCGGCATCACGTCTTGGAATCCAACTTGAGGTTTCGGCTTGAACGGAGGCGTAGCGATACGTACCGTCAACATGATGCGATCACCCTCAGCCGGATAATTAGCCATGGAGTAAGCACGAATCGTCGGCTCGTCGTTATGACACTTCAAGCCAAAGAGACCGAATTTTTCCCAAGCGGGCAAGTATTCCTTCCCAATCATATCCTTGTCGATATCCTTGTCATAATCCATCGAGTAGGTAGGAATCTTGATCTGCGCATAGGAACCCGGGATAAAGTCCATATGCTCGCCCTTAGGCAGCGCCACGATGAACTCCTTGATAAACGTAGCCACGTTCTTGTTCGAGATTACCTCGCATTCCCATTCCTTTACGCCTAATACCTCCTCCGGCACTTTCACTTGCATGTTCTCCTTTACCTTGGTTTGGCAAGCCAGACGCCAATGCTCTTTTTGTTGCTTACGAGAAAAGAAAACTTTCTCCGTCGGAAGGATCTCGCCACCACCTTCCAATACTTGCGCACGGCACTGGCCACATTTACCGCCACCACCACAAGCCGATGACAAGAAAACGCCACCCGCTTGGAGCGAACTCAACAAGGTGCCACCAATGGGGACATCGATATCTTTCTCTCCGTTCACCGTCAACTTGACATTCCCTGACGGGACCAATTTTGCTTTGGCATACAATAACGCACCTACCAATATCATCGTAACCACCAAGAATACGACGGTACCGCTGATGATCGTTAATGCGCCAGACATTAATAAAGTCATATCTCTTTCTGTTCTTTAAATGCGTTAATACTTAAATCTTCAAACCTGAGAAGCACATAAATGCGATACCCATCAAACTCGTGATGATGAAAGAAATACCCAGACCTCTCAACGGCTTAGGAATATTTGAATACGCCAACTTCTCACGAATAGCCGCCATACCTACGATTGCCAGCATCCAACCGATACCCGATCCGAGTCCGTAAATCGTAGCGACACCCACATTCGGGAACGCCCGTTGCTGCATAAACAACGAACCTCCTAAGATGGCACAGTTCACGGCGATCAAAGGCAAGAAGATACCCAATGACGCATACAACGAAGGCGAGAACTTCTCGACAACCATCTCCACCAATTGCGTGAAAGCCGCGATGATAGCGATGAAGATCAGAAGCGCCAAGAAGCTTAAGTTCACCTCGGCGTACTCCGGGCCCAACCATTGCAATGCGCCTTCCTTCAGCACGTAATTCTCAAGCATGTAATTAATCGGCAACGTACAAGTTAAAATGAACGTTACCGCGATACCCAATCCCAAAGCTGTCTTCACATTCTTTGAAACAGCCAAGAAAGAACACATACCCAAATAGTATGTGAAAATCATATTGTCGGAAAAAATCGAGCGGACAAATGTACTTAATAACTCTTCCATCCTAATAGCTGTTTAAAGTGATTAATTCTCTTGCAACTCCTTGTTTCGCGAACGGTGGTACCAGACGATCAGCGCGATAATGATCAACGCCATCGGTGGCAAGATAACCAAACCGTTATTAACATAACCCATCTCATAGAACGCATCCGGAATAACCTGGAATCCCAGCAACGTACCAGAACCGAACAACTCGCGTACAAAACCGACGAGAATCAAGATAATAGCGTAACCTAATCCATTACCGACACCGTCCAAGAATGACTCCCAAGGGCCATTACCCAAGGCGAAAGCCTCCAAACGTCCCATCAAGATACAGTTCGTGATAATCAAACCCACGTACACCGAAAGTTGCTTGTTTACGTCATACGCGAACGCTTTCAATACCTCACTCACGATCGTTACCAACGCGGCGCAAACCACCAACTGAACGATAATACGGATACGATTCGGAATCGTATTACGCAAAAGTGAGATAATCACATTGGCAAAGGCAACGACAACCGTCACCGAAATACCCATCACAATAGCGGGTTCCAATTTGGATGTTACCGCCAAAGCCGAGCAGATACCCAACATCTGTACGATGACCGGGTTGTTCATGCTCAACGGGCCCGCTAAAACCTCTTTATTCTTTTTAGATAATAATCCCATTTTCGATTAATTTTGAGAAGTTAAAAATTTAACATAGCCAGTCAAGCTGTTGAATAACATTCGGTCGACTCCCTGACTGGTAATCGTTCCTCCGGAAATGCCATCCACGTAATCCTGTCCATCGGCACTCTTACCCGGCTTAACTACAGCGATCGACTTGAACTCTCCGTTTTGGAAGATATGCTTGCCCTTGAATTTCGAGCTGAATCCCGGCGTAGCGATCTCGGCACCCAAACCCGGAGTCTCACCGGAGTGGCTGAAATCAGCTCCATATACGGTATTCTTATCGTCATTCACGGAGATGTAACCCCAAAGGGCACCCCACAAACCACTACCATTCAAGGCCATGATATATTTGGT
>CASEGC010000077.1 GCA_949287365.1 uncultured Parabacteroides sp. | reverse complement strand
GCGTCGGGTTGCGGAGCCTGCTGGCCGATTACTTCGCGCCCATCGAGATTTGCCATTTCCCCGCGTTCGAGCCATTCGCCGCGACGGGCGGAGACGCTTACGACTATTATTTCACGGACCCGGAGACCTTCGTGCTCAATCCGGATTTCTTCCTCCCCCGGAGGCACAAGACCGCCTTGCTTATCGACAAGGACGAGGCATCCAGTGACTCCACCACCACGGGCCATAACCTCATGGCATACGCCTCCCCGGAGGCGATACTCGAACAGATACGGCGCCTGTTCGCGAACGGTGGTGCGCCCAACACCCTCAACGCGAGCGCCGACACGGGGAAAGAACTATCGAGCCGGGAGACCGACGTGCTCCAGCTCATCGTGAAGGGAGGCACGAACAAGGAGATAGCCGACCACCTGAACATCAGCCTCAACACCGTGCTCACGCACCGGAAGAACATCACCGCGAAACTGGGCATCAAGACCGTCTCCGGCCTTACCTTCTACGCCATCATGAACGGCATCATCTCCGGAGACGATATCGGGACGAAAAATCACCACATATAGTGATTGACCATCTCCCTCATTTGCCGTTCCTTTGCGGAGGTAAAAAACGAAACAGGATGAAGAGCATTTATATAGGCGTAATCGCCTTAGGATTAATGGGCCCGCGGTTATCTTACGCCGACGATATCCCGACGAACGAGAACGACACGATAAGGAGCTACCAGATAGACGAGGTGACCATCACCTCCTCCAACAAGGAGACGAACGACCTCCGCGTCCTGCCCGGGGCGGTATCCGTCATCTCCCCGCTCATGATATCCAGCATGCGAATCGGGACGTTGAAAGACATCAGCGCCTTCGTCCCCAACCTCTATATCCCGGACTACGGCTCAAGGCTGACCTCCGCCATCTACATCCGGGGCATCGGGGCGCGGAGCAGCGGGCAATCCGTAGGGCTTTACGTGGACGACGCACCCTACCTCGACAAGAGCACCTTCGACTTCGAGCTGACGGACATCCAGCGCGTCGAGATCCTACGCGGGCCGCAAGGCACGTTATACGGGCGCAACGCCATGGGCGGGATTATCAACATATACACCCTCTCCCCCTTCGACTTCCAAGGGAAACGGCTATCGCTCTCCGCAGGAAGCTACGGGCAATACAAGCTCAAGGCCTCGCATTACGGGAAGCTGAGCGAGACCTTGGGATTCACCGCCGCCCTATATTACAACCATCAGGATGGCTTTTACACGAACGCTTACGACGGGGAGAAGGTAGACAAGGAGAACAACGTGGGCGGACGCCTCAAGATAGAGGGGCATTTCAACCCGAACTTCCGCGCCTCCTACTCCCTCTCCGCCGATTACGTCGACCAGGGGGCCTTTCCCTACGGATTGTTCACCGGGAGCGGGAACACGGACCACGAGCGGGTCAGCCCCGTCAACTACAACGACCCCGGTGCCTACCGGCGGACCATGCTCTCGAACAACCTCTCCTTCGAGTACCGGAACGAGCGCGTCCTGCTCAGCTCCACCACGGGATACCAGTATTTCAAGGACGACATGAAAATGGACCAGGACTTCTCGCCACGCTCCGTCTTCACCCTCAACCAACGGCAAAAGCAACACGCCCTCAGCGAGGAGCTGGCGGTGAAAAGCGTCGCGGAGAGCGATTACCGGTGGTCATTCGGTCTATACGGGTTCTACGAGAACCTCGACACGGAAGGCCCCGTCGACTTCAAGGAAGACGGGATAGCCACCGTATTGCAACCCATGTTCGACCAGCTGAAGGAGCAATACCCCAAGATGCCCTACCTGAAGATATTGGACGAGCACCTGTACATCCCCGGCTCGTTCCAGACGCCCTCCTTCGGCCTCGCCTTATACCACCAGTCCACCTACGACAACCTCTTCACCGAGGGTCTCTCCATCACCGCCGGTGTCCGGCTGGACTATGAGCGGCAAAAGATGGATTACCAATCCGAGGCGAAGATGCGCATGGGCTTCAGCTTCAGCGAGAACGGTCCCTTCATGGACATCGACCGTTTCTTCCAAATTCCCGCCACGACGATAGACGCCAGCCTCTCGCAGGACTTCTGGCAGGTCTTGCCCAAGGTATCGCTGAAATACGAGTGCGCGCCGGGCACGCTCACCTACCTCTCCGTGGCGAAGGGATACAAGGCCGGCGGATACAACGTGCAGATGTCCGCCGACATCATGCAGGAACGGATGCGGTACGACATGATGAGCGCCTTCAAGGACATGATGCAGATGGAGCTTCAGGAACCCGCGCCCATCGAGGAGGTGGCCGCCTACAAGCCGGAGAAGAGCTGGAACTACGAGCTGGGCATCCGGAGCGAGCTGGTGGACCATCGTCTGAGCGCCGAGCTGACGGGCTTCTACATGGATATCCAAGACGTGCAGCTGACCAAGTTCGTGAATAGTGGCAACGGGCGTATCCTGACCAACGCCGGGAAAGCCCGGAGCTACGGCGTGGAGGCCTCCCTGCACGCCCTCCTCGCCCAAGGACTGACCGCGGACGTCAACTACGGCTTCACCCGCGCCTCTTTCCGCGACTACGATAACGGGCAGGAGGACTTCGCGGGAAACGCCATCCCCTACACGCCGCGGCACACGTTAGGCGCAAGCCTCCGGTACACCCGCCTTTTCCACGACGCCCTCATCGACCAGTTCAACGCCTCGGCGCGGTTCAACGGGACGGGGAAGATATACTGGACCGAGCGGAACGACATCTACCAACGGTTCTACGGCACGCTGGACGCGAAGGTGGGCGTACGGAAAGGTATCGTGAGCGTCAATCTTTGGAGCCGTAACATCACGAACACCCGTTACGCGGCGTTTTACTTCGAGTCGTTCGACAATCCCTTCATCCAGCTGGGCAAACCCTTCCAAATCGGGGCGGAGGTAGCTATAGCGTTTTGAGAACACGTCAAAATCCAAAAGTCGCGAGAAAGAACCTCTCCCGCGAAATCACAAGCGTAAGCGAAACGGGGATATATTCAATAAAAAGATTTGATTTGTCTTTTTTTGATAACACTCGCTTTTACGGAAAAACGCGAAATGGAACGAGAGACAATCTCACTAAAGAGTTTTTCTTCGGAAAAACGGTCCTGTTTTAACTAAAACGCGGCTTTTCTCGAAGGCCAAAATCGTTATCTCCGAAGAGAAATGCGACAATATCCGAAGAAAAACACGGTTATGTCCGAGAGAAAACATCGTTATGTTCGAGAGAAAACATCGTTATGTCCGAAGGAAAAGTTTCTTAGCACACCTACAAGAGTTGGAATTTCGCCCAGTCAGACATCCCCAGCATCTGGGGATGAGAGCGAGACTCGCGATCGTTTACTTGACAATCCGAGGTGTCTTCCCTTATATCGAGCTCACGCTGAAATAAGGACGTACCTCCGCCGGCAGGAAAAAGCGAATATCCTTGCCGGCTCGGAAGGCTTCCCGGATGAAGGTAGAGGATATCTCCATCAGGGGAGCGTCTACCCTTTTTACGTTCGGGCAGGCGGGAGGGATAGAGATAACGTGGCCTTTCCGCGGGTAAACCAGCAACTTATAGCGGCTCAAGATTTCCTCGTGGTTTTTCCAACGCGGGAATAATTCCCAATTATCGGCACCCATGATAAAGTAGAACTCGCGGTCCGGATAAGTTTGGGACAGCACATGCAACGTGTTGACGGAATAGGAGGGTTTAGGTAAATGGAACTCGATGTCGCTTACCTTGAACTTGGAATATCCCGAGACGGCCGCCCGCGTCATCTCCAAGCGCAAAGAATCGTCGAACAATGTCTCTCTCTCCTTGAAAGGATTTTGGGGCGTGACCAAAAACCACACCTCGTCCAGGCCCTCGAACTCACAAAGCCAGTTCGCCAACGCCAAATGGCCGATATGGATAGGGTTGAACGAGCCGCTAAATATGCCGGTCTTGATACGTTCCATCTTTACCGACCTTTCTTTTTCCAGCCCATATAATTCGTATAGCAGATGAACACGTTGAACAGCAGTGCGGCGCCGATGACGTACTCCTTGCGGTATAAACAAACGCCCCCGATCGCGAGGCTTATTATCCCGCAAGCCACGGAAAACCATTTCCAGAAGTGGTTGTTCTTAAAAGGATTTGCCATGTGTCATTCATTTAGGAATTTCCGGATGACATCCAACGCCTCTCTTTCCGCGATTTCCAGGCGGTCGTTCACGATAATCTTGTCGAATCGCCCGGCGAAACTTAACTCATATTCCGCTTTCCTGACGCGGCTTTCGATGACCTCTTGGCTATCCGTGCCTCTGCTTTCCAGACGCCTGCGAAGCTCTTCCACGCTGGGCGGTTGGATGAAAATGGATAAGGCGCGTTCCCCGTAGAATTTTTTGATGTTGCATCCTCCTACCACGTCCACGTCGAAAATCACGTTGTCGCCTTCCGCCAAAATCCGGTTGACCTCACTCTTCAATGTCCCATAATATTTGTCGGCGTAGACCTCCTCATACTCAAGGAAATCGCCATTCGCAATACGCGACCGGAATTCCTCGGGCGTGAGAAAATAATACTCAACCCCGTTCCTCTCCGTCCCGCGGGGCGGACGACTCGTAGCCGATATGGAGAAACGGAGCCGTAACCCTTGTTTCAACAAGAAATTGATGATGGTTGATTTTCCGGAGCCTGAGGGAGCGGAAATGATGATTAACTTGCCTGCCATCGCGTTCGTTTTTTGATTGTTTTATAAGACGTTGAGTACTTGCTCCTTGATTTGCTCCAATTCATCTTTCATCTGGACCACGATTTTTTGCATCTCCGCGTGATTGCTCTTGGAGCCGAGCGTGTTGATCTCGCGTCCCATCTCTTGCGCGATGAAGCCCAGTTTCTTGCCTTGCCCATGGCCGGTCTCCATCGTGGCGATGAAATATTTCAGGTGATTGTCCAACCGGTTTTTCTCTTCGTTGACATCCAGCTTCTCGATATAGTAAATCATCTCTTGCTCGAAGCGGTTCTTGTCATAATCCTCTTCCGCCACTTTCCGCAAGTTCTCCAGGATTCGCGCCTTTATCTTGTCGATGCGCTCGCTCTCGTATTTTTCCACCTCCGTCAGCAAACGCGCGATGTTGGCTACTTTTTGGGCGAATAGCTTCCGCAACATCTCGCCCTCCTGGATACGGAAATCCTTGAGCGCCTGTATCGCTTTCCTTACGGTCTCCAACACCACTTCCCATTCCGTCTCGTCAGGCTCTACCGTTTCCGACTTGACCGCGTCCGGCATCCGGAGCAACGTCTGGAACCAATCCGCGGGGAGGGCGATATTCAGCTTTTCCGCCACGTTCTTGATTTGGTTATAGTAGTTCTCTATGGCGGCCACGTTAATTTGTGTCGGGACATCCTTGCCTATATATTCGATGTAAATGTTGAACTCTATTTTCCCGCGTTCCAAGGATTGCAGCAACAAGCTCCGGAGCGCCATCTCTTTCTCCTTGTACAAGGAAGGCACGCGCATGGATAAGTCCAATTGTTTACTGTTTAACGCCTTTATCTCTACGGTTACCTTTTTAGAAGGAAGCTCGGCGGTAACTTTACCGAATCCGGTCATCGATTGTATCATGTTTTTCCAATGTTTTCGCGAAGATAACGCTTTCCGCCGATACTCGGTCGTTAAGAATTGATATTTATTGGTTTGGATGGCGAAGTTCTTCCCCTCGCGCGAACTTTCCAACGCTATTTTTCCATTATGCGGGGAGAACGCGTTATCTTTGCCCATCGGTTTTCATTAAATGATTCTTTTTATGCCTTTGATTTTGAATATAGAGACCTCCACGTCCGTTTGCTCCGTCGCGTTGTCGGAGGGCGAGGAGGTGATTTTCGAGAGAACCTCGTTCGAGGGGCCGTCGCACGCGGCGTTGTTGGGCGTTTATGTCGAGGAGGCGTTGCGCGTCGCGCGTTCGGAGGGACGCGAGCTGGACGCCGTGGCGGTCAGCGGCGGGCCGGGCTCCTACACGGGCTTGCGTATCGGCGTCTCGATGGCGAAAGGACTATGCTTCGGCTATGGCATACCGTTGATAAACGTCCGGACGTTAGCGATTCTGGCCTCCACCGCGATACGGATGAGCGAAGGGGCCGCGGACCGCTTGTATTGCGCGATGCTGGACGCCCGAAGGATGGAGGTCTACGCCGCCATATACGACGCCCGCTTAAATCTCGTACGAGACATCTCGGCGGACATCGTGAGGCCGGAGACTTACGCCTCTTTCCTTGAGAAAGGCAAGGTATGCTTTTTCGGCGACAGAGCCGCCAAATGCGAGGGGCTCATCGCCTCCCCCAACGCCATGTTCATAGACGGCATCCACCCCTTGGCGAAGGAGATGGCCCCCTTGGCGAAAAAGGCGTTCGAGGAAAAACGCTTCGAGGACGTGGCTTACTTCGAGCCGTTCTACCTGAAAGAGTTCCAAGCCACCGTCGCCAAGAACAAAGTGCTGGACAAGGCCTTGGGCAAGAACGATACAAAGAACCGATAAGGAGTTTCGAGGCGGAAGACGCTTCTAAAGGCACGGATTCCACGGATTTCACGGGATTTCCCTCCAAGAAGGAAAATACCGTACGATTCGCGGAACCCGTGCCTTCTTGTTTCCCTACCATCTGACAAATAGACATCTAAGCAATCGTTATTCGTAAATAATATAACTTTTAGTTTTCTAAAACGGCATTATTTCCAAATAATGTGATTTTTTACTTTCAAAAACGACATTATTTTGAAATAATATGGCTTTAGAATCTTAAAAATAATATTATTTTCAAATAATGTCGTTTTTCATTTTCAGAAACAGCATTATTTTGAAATAATGTGGCTTTAGAATTTTAAAAACGCCATTATTTTGAAATAATAAGATATTTCAATATCAAAAAACGCTATTATTCAAAAATAATGGTATATTTGAATCGGTATTCCATTAATTTTTAAAGACGATAGGGAAATGAGAGAGATTACCACGCTTCTGACGATAAATTTGCAGAAATTGAATGGCGCCGAGTACCTAAACCTGATGAGCCGCTTGGAAACGCTTATCGAGACGGCTACCGCCACCGCCGTGGGGCTGACGGAGGAGGAGAAAGCGGAATTCTCCGAACTGGTGGGCAGGCTGCGCGCGCGGCTCAACTATTCTACCGCCAGCTCGCTCACGTCGACGCTCAGTGAGCTGGAGAAGCGGCGCGACGGCCTGCTGGCCTTCCTTTTCGCTACCATCCGCGGCGGCGTCAGCCTGCCCATCGCCACGCTGGGCGAGGCGGCGAAGGCGTTGGAGCCGATAATCCGACCCTATAAGGATACCCGGTCGCTGCCCCACCAACAGGAGACGGTCGTCATCAACGGCCTGCTGCGCCAGCTCGACACCGAGGAGAGCCGGACAAGCCTCGCCGCGCTGGGCCTCACGGAGGTCGTGGCGGAGCTGGAGAGCGTCAACGGGCGATTCGCCGCCCTCACGGACCGGCGCGCCGTGGAGCTGGAGAAGAGAAGCCTCGCCACGGAGCCTCTCGCGGCCACGCGCGAACGGCTAGACTCCGTGTTCAACCTCATCCAAGTCATCACGCAGGCCGAGAGCGTGGCCAATCCCACCGAGGCGACCGCCTCGTTCATCCAAGGTTTCAACGCCACGCTGCGCGAGGTGAAACAGCTGAACAGCCTCCGCTTGGGCGGCGCGAAAGAGGAGGAGAAGGCTCCGAGCGCGGAGTGAGGGAACCATGAATCCCCAGATTATGGATGATGGCTGATGGTACCCGCTCCCCAAAAGAAAAGGCCACCTCCATCACGGGGGCAGCCATTCCATATTACTAACATTAAACCCTAAAAAATATGATTGAATTTGATTATTTCACGTAATCCGCGTTATTCAGGAAGTCGTAGCTCTTCTGCACGTCCTCCTGCGGAGTGCCGTCGTAACGCTCTACCTCCACGTACCAATCCTTCATACCGTTGGCGTAAGCCTGCTCGAAGATAGGCTTGAAGTCGATGGTTCCGCTGGCGCCGATGGCCGTCTCGTCCTTGATATGGAGCACCGGGAAGCGGTTCGGATACTTCTTCAGGTATTCCACGGGGTCCTGACCTCCGCGTTTCACCCAATATACGTCCATCTCGAAGAAGATATGGTCCGGGCTGGAGTACTCCAGCATCTGGTCGTAAATCAGCTTACCATCTATCTTCTTGAACTCGTAATCGTGGTTATGATAACCGAACTTGATTCCCGCGCCGGCGGCGGCGAGGCCAATCTGATAGAAATAATCGCCGAAGTAACGTTTCAGGTCATCCAAGGAAGCCTTCTCGTTAATCGGGGAGACCGGCATCACCATATACTTCATGCCCGCTTTCTTATGCGCCTCGATAGCGTTGTTCCACCAAGCGAGATCCTTGTTCATGTCATCACCGATGAAATGGCTCAAGTGAGCGCTCGTCGCGCGCATACCCAAGTCGGAGCACATCTTCTTGAACTCCGTCGGCTCCACGCCGTAAATCTTACCGTCATCGCTATAACCGGCGGTCTCCAAGTTCACGTAACCCATCTTCGATACGATCTCCAAGACCTTCTGGATACCCAAATCGTTGATGTCGTCGCGCAAAGAATACAACTGAAGGCCAATGTGTTTCTTCGCCACCTTAGCGGCCTCATCCGCCGCACCGTTAGAAGCGCTCTTGCCCCCGCATGACATCAAGATTTGCGGAGCCACTAAACCGCCCGCAAGCATCATGGATGCTCGCTTTAAAAAATCACGTCTGTTCTGCATAATCATTACCTTGATTTTAATTAAGTCTTTTCGCGAAAATAAAATTATATTCTTAGCGATAGTCTCTTATCACGGTTAAAATCTATAAAAATAACGCGCTCATCCCCTATTTCTACAACGAATGAGCCGATAACGATATACCGCGCAAGTCGAGATGAAATAAACGCCGGCCTGAATCCACAAGACTCGGTACTCGTGAGCGACCTCTGCCAAAGACGCTCCGCAGGTATTTACGCGGATAAATCCCTGTATGCCGGGTGTCGAGGGAAAAAGATAACCTACCGCTTTCCAAAACGGAGGAATCGCCACCTCCGGCCAAGAGACACCGGATATAAACAACAGGATGACGGAGGTAAACACGAAAAACAACATCGGTGCCTCTCGGCTGGTCATGAACCCGGACAAAGTCATCGACAGGAACACGCAAGCGAACAGATAGGGCAAGATAAACGATAAAATCGTCAACGGTTCACCAAGCTGAGGCAACGAGAACAACCGGGGGACAATGACCAATACCCAAACGCAGACAAAAACATAAATCGAGATATAAGCCAAGGATTTTCCCAACACGATTCGCAACGTCCCGTCGAAGCCTCGACGCTCCGGTACTAAGCTATGGAAACGGCTCCTTTCCTGCGTTGTCCCGCCCAACATTCCGATACCCAGAATCAAGGTCTGCTGCAATACCAGCACCAAAATTGCGGGAACCAGAAAGCTTGCGAAGCCATTCGGCGTATTGAACAACGCGACCGACTCGTAGGGTATCGGGTCAATTTGTATCCGCTCCATCTCCTCCGTAGAGGTGGGCGTGTTATGCGCACGCAACTCTTTTCCTACCTCTAACGAGACCTCCGTGGCCGCCAACAAAAACGCCTTATAAAACAATAACGCGCTCATATCGCAATACAACGACACCGTGGCTTGCCGCCCCTCGTGTATCCGCTCGCTATAATCCGAAGGGAACAATAAAATGCCGTAAGCTTTCTTCTCGTCCAACATCCGCTTGGCTTCCTCCATGTCCGAGCAAACCTTAACCACTTTCACGTCCGCCGTGGCATCGACCTTCCGGATAAAGTCTCGGCTCGAATAGGAGTCGCATTGATCCACCACCACCAATTTGGCGTCATGCACCACTTCATTATTATATATAAACGCATATAACAACGGATACGCGAACGGGACCAAGAAAAAGAAGATAATGACTCCCGCATCCTTGAAGACATTCCTCATCTCCTCTTTCCAGACGTAAAACATATCCCATACGCCTTTTTTCATCCTATTCCGCAAACGAAACTCTTTTTCCATATACGTCTCAGTTTTAAGGTATGTATTTAAAATCCCAAAGAGCCTTTTTCAAATTTCCGGAAATCAAGAACGGCAAGATAAGGAAACCCGCCAACCAAGCACACTCGCTCAAGGAATAAAACAACGCCCTACCATTCAACGCTTGATCAACATAAATCAAGAAATAATGCCGCAATGGGAACAAACGGGCGAGCGCTTGTAACGTAGGGTCCATGCCTTGCACCGGGAACGAGAATCCGACTATCGAGAAAGAAATCATACCAAACAGGCAAGCGAAACTAAGTCCTAAACGAAGAGTAGGAAGCACTCCTATCATGAAAATCCCCATCGCTTGCGAAGCGACAATCAACAAGAACATCGCGGAAAGCATCGGGAACCAACCACTATTCAAAGGAAAAGAATGAAAACCATATAACACGGAACAATACATAAAACCTACAATCGTAAAGATAATCGTCTGGGGTAACAACTTCCCCAACAAACATACCGTGATGGAATTCCCTCCCATCTCTAACCATTTCCTCGATGTCGCATATTTGATCTCCACCCCGATACTGAACACGGTCACCAAAAACACCATCAACTGAATAATTCCCGGCAATAAGGTATTGTTCAAGTAAACCGAATAATTCAACCACGGATTCCCTATGGGATGCGTATCGATCACTACAGGCTGTAAATGTCCCATGATTTGCGCTTCGGTGTAGCCTTTCGCTTGCCCGACTTGCAAGCCCACCGCGGCCCCAGCCAAGACAGACATGGTTTTCATATCCCTGAATAACAAGGATGCGGCGATCAGATAGGTTCCATTCGTATAAAAAGACAATCGGGGACGTTTGCCGGAAGTCGCGTCTACGGCGAAATTCTCCGGAATATAGAATATCCCATAAATCTCCCCTTTCTGCATCTCCTGACGGGCTTCCATGAACGACCGGGTCACCATACGTACTTCTGTCTGCTCAAAAGCATCCAACTGACGGATCAAGTTTCTCGAAGTTGTCGAATTATCCATGTCTACCACGGCGATAGGCAAATCGGTAGGTAAACCCTGATTCATCAACGAAACGAAAAAGATAACGCTGATAGCCGGAGCGACCAACATGCAGAAAAGGCAAATCGGGCTCGCTAACAAACGGCAAATCTCACGTCTCGCGATACACCAAATTCTATGCGCGTATTCCTTATAGGTCATAATCAATTTTTCCTATCTTCCCTTAGGATCACCGACATTCCGGGCCGAAGGTCCTTGACCTTCTCCATAGGACGGGCACGTACCTCAAAAGTCTTCGCGTCATATTGTCCATTCGTTTTCGTAGCCTTCCACGCCGCGTATGTACCCATATCTTTCATATAGTAAACTTTCAACCGCACGGGCAAATCTCCCAAAGCCGGGACAAAAGCATCAATTTCCGCTCCAATCTTAATATTTTTCAGCAAATCCTCACGAACGCTGAAAGTAACCCACATATCATTCAAATCCGCTATATGCATAATCGGAGCGCCAGTACCAACCAATTCCCCCACTTCCGGAAAACGTTCCGATACCTCACCGTCAATCGGGGAAACCAACACGCTTTCATTCACGTACGATTCTACCTCGTCAATCGCTCCCTGCGTTCGTTCCACCAAAGCGGCGGCAGCTATCTTATCCTCTTTCCGAGCGCCTTCTTCAGCCATCTCATATTGGGAATGAGCCGCTTTCTCCGTTGCCATCATCGCGTTATAATTCGCCTCAGCCTCATCTTTCTTCTGAGCGGAAACCACTCCTTTCTCATACAAATTCCGCATACGGTCATACGATTTCCGAGCGATTTCCAATCCGGCTTTCGCCTTTTGCCACATCTCGAAAGCGGCGGCGATTTCCTGTTCCCTCGCCCCCTTGATAGCCTTCTCGTTTTGGGCTTCTGCGGCTGTTCGCGCGGCTTTCGCCTGCTTCAACTTAGCCCACACCTCCGGCGTATCCAAGAAAACCAACGTATCGCCAGTTCTCACCTGATCACCTTCCCCAAAGCGATAAGAAACGACACGCCCCGGCACTTTTCCCGAAACACGGACCTCAGTAGCCTCCGCTTGCCCCATAATAATCTCATCGGGAGGCGAAAGAAGGAAAAAACCGGCCAAAGCGACCAAACCCACAACTACTAAAAGCGTGATAAAGGCCAACACCATATTGTTCACGGAAAACTTCTTGCTCTCGTCCATCTCCACCTATTTTAATTTATTATTCTCTGTTTCATTCTCCAATACGCTCACGGATAATTTACCCAAAGCCTTCTCCAGATAAACCTTAGTCAAACGAACCTCTATCCGAGCGTCAATAAGCTCGGAATGAGCCGATAACCAAGCGGTCTGCGCCTCCATCAGGTTTAATACGGGGATAACTCCCTCCTCAAAACCAAAATTCGCCCGTCGCAAATTCTCTTCCGCACTCTCCATATTACGAGAAGAAGCGGATAATTTTTTCCCAGCCTCATTCACTTTATAGACCGATTGGTTCACCTGTAGTTCTATCTTCTCACGGGCATCCAACCATTCCAGTTCCTTTATGCGAGTCTCCGCCCTCGCCGCATTACGTTTATATGCGCCTTCCCACCATCCCGACAAAGGAACTTTCAGCATGACACCCACATTAAACATTCCGGCGAAATCATTCTTAAATCCATGAAACACATTCGGATTCGTCACGAAATAATTTGCCGATAAAGCCACATTGGGTAACATATCGGCAAGGACGACACGTTCTTTACGCCTATAAATATTCATCGCCAAATCCAAGCTTTTCAACTCCGCTCTGTTCATGAAAGCCTCGCTCAAATCCGCGGAAGCATCCCCCTCCCACTCCGGGACATCCTCCAATTCCTCATCAGCCAAAGACAACTCTTTTTCCATGGGCAAACCACAAACTTGCGCCAAAAACATTCGCGACAAAGCCAAACCATTCTCGGCTTTCGTCCGTGCCATTTCCGCCTCATTCAATTTCACCTTGACGAAAAGGCCGTCCGCCTCCGTAGCGATACCTTCTTGAATCATAGCGGTCACATCCTCATCTGTCTTCCGTAATAAATCAACATAAGCGTCCGCCAACTTCTTTTTGTTCACCAAAGAAACCACCTGCCAATACGCTACATCCGTCTGATAGATAAGGTCCTGCGCGGCCATATCGTTCATGGATTCCGCCAACCGCTTGGCATATTTCATGATTTGATGGTAATTGATGATTTTTCCTCCCATAAACAGAGGTTGCACCAACGAGACATTCCCTATCCAAATATTCTGGACATCCAAATGTTGCAAATCATCGACACCCTTTATCAATCCCTGAAAAGCGGGCAACTGGGACAAACCTCCCAAAGAAGACGACAAAGAGGAGGATAACGAGGCCATATCCAACAAATTCAAATCTTTCTGATTCCACATATAAGCCCCGCTCGCGGATAATTGAGGGAAATATTTCGTGAAAGCGGCTTTTTTCTCATAATCAGCCACCTTGATTTTCTCGGTGGAAATCCGCAATTCCTTATTATTCCGAATAGCCAGTTCCCGGCACTCTTTCAAAGTCAGCGTATGTTGAGCGCATCCCCATCGCGCGAAGAGCACGAATAAAAATAGAAATAACGTCCGTTTCATCCTCTATCATTTTAACCAACTTGCTTTCCAAAAAACCGTGGAAAACGATACAAAAATAGATGTTTGGAGCCAATAAGGAATTGAATTAATTCAATAAAGGATATTTTTTTTCAACTTGCAATACCATGAATTGCTAACTCCCATGTACTGAGCTATATACTTGTCAGGGACCCGATGCACTATCCACGGATGGCGCAGATAAAGATACCTCAAGAACTCCTCCGCCGTGGAGGTTTGGCGGATAGCGAACATCGAGTAAAACTTGTAAATAATCATCAACATCACGTTCTGATAACCCGTGGCGAACGCCGGATAGCTCAAGGATAAACGTTCGATATCCTTACGGGAAAGGCAAAGTAACTCGCCATCCTCTAACGCTTTCACCTCGAACTCCGATGGGGCTTTTGTCAAATAACCTATCGTGGTGACGAAAGGATACATGTCCTCGGAAGAAAACCCCGTCACGCATTCGTTCCCATTCTCATTGACATATTGATTGACAAGAAGCCCCTTATAGATGAAATAAGCGTCCTGGCACATCATCCCCGGCCGAATCAAATAATCTCCTTTCTTGATAATAAGACTCCTCGTACAAGCCGTCAACTCATTCAAGAAAGTTTCCTCTTTAGCCAGAGATTCCGGAAGGAAGGTCAAGAACTTCGCGTAAATCGGGAGCAACTCCATCGGTCATCAATCCTCCAAATCGAAATTCTTGCGTCCAATCAAATTCCCGTCCGCGAATATATCCACGCGATAAGTTCCTGGGGAAAGAAACTCCTCTATATCCCAATACATGACCACGGAAAGCTCCTCGCCTTCATATTCAATCATTTTCTTCATGGAATAATTGATTTCCTTACCCTCAAACTCAAACACGTCCGCACGGCTCTTCACCAAGATGTCGTCATCGGGCTTCATAATCCGCACGTACACATATTTCTCCCCTACCGGAGCGGTAATATTCTTGGATATCTTGAAGCTTACCACAAAACGTTCCATCTTCTTGATACGTTTGGCCCGTTTCCCTCTTGAGTTCACCGGAGTCACGCTGATGTCCGTGGCATCCAAACGGCTGGCCAAGGTCACCCGCTCCGTCAATTTCTCTTTTTCCTTGCGCAAGGTGGCCGCCTGCGAGGTCGCCCGCTCATATTTCCGGACCGCCTCTTTCTTCTCCACCTTCAACTGCTCGTTCTCCCGGTTCAAAGAATCGATTTGGGCCACATAATTACGCATAATCTTTCGCAACGTATTCAGTTCCTTCTTCAACCGCGCGATCTCTTTCGCGTTCGTAGCCTTCACCGTCCGAAGCTCCTCAAGCAGCCTTTGTACCTTCGCCTGCTCCGTAGATAACAAAGCGACCAGCGAATCATTCCCTACGCTGAATTTATAACCCTCATATTGAAGGGACAACTCGTTATACTCGTCCTCCAACGATTCTTTCTCCAGATTAAACGCCTCCACCAAGTCGCTCATTTGCCGCTTTTGGTGATAAATATAATAACCTGCCCCCGCTATAATCAACGCCAGGACAATAACAGCCACGATAAGCGACGACAGTTTCTTAACCTCTTGATTCTCCTTCTTTGTATTATCCATTACGAAGTTTTTTGCAATGATGCGCAAAAATATAATTTCTAATCCATCTGACCAACTAAGAGACTTAAAAAAGGCTCTCCTTCATATCACATTTTACGCTCACGTCACTAAGAAGGTCGCTTCATCTCAAGAGAACAACATTCTCGATTTCATATTCACTTATCGAACTTCTATTTTATCGTTATATCTCTCGTGTACTTTTGGCTTACCTTCGCTTCACGCAGGGTCGTGATTCTCTTACCCATATAGGTGAGGTTCTCAATAGTCACCCCTTCTATGCCATGCAAGTCATCGTATCCGCAGAACACGGAGAACGGCAATAATCCTCCAACGACTTGAATGTCCTTAAAAAGGATATTCTCCACGCTTCCTCTCCTTTCGAGATGTTTGGGGTCCGTCTTCTCTACAGGCGGGACAAGCACGCCGTCCCACGCCCCGAAAACATAATTCTTCCGCTCATACTCCTCGTCCCTTATTCCGTCCGAAGACCACTTGGAGTAAAAAATAGCGACATCAAAAAGTTTCTGGCGACTATCTTCCACCCTTATATTCTCGAATACCACGTCCGACACCTTCGCCCTATCCGCGTTATGAATACTTATCGTGGCCCCATCCTCCACATGAATGATATCACAATTCTCGAAACGGATATTTTTCACCTCATCCGAATATAGCTCAAACCCTATCTCGATAGCGTTTCCCCAAATCGAGTTCCAAAACACGCAATTCCTCACGAGTATATTTTCCGTATTCTCATCGTCCGGATAAGCGCCATGGCTTTTAATCGCTATACAATCGTCTTTCGTATGGGCGAACACGCCATCTACCACCACGTTCGTGCAACGGACGATATCCATTCCGTCGTCGCCCCCATGCTCGCTGACAATCCTCGCGTTACGGATAGTCACCTTATCGCTGTTCCAAGGCACGATTTGCCAAGTGCTGGCATTATGAAGGATGATGTCCTCCACCGTCACGTTCTCGCAATCCCGCAAGAAAATGAATCCTTGCTTCCGGTTCGGCATTTGGCTGACGAATTGTCCATCCATTATCCCTCGTCCCATGATTTTCACGTTCTTTTTGCCTTCCGCCCAGATATATCCTTGTACCACCGCGCCTCCTTCGATATACACGGTTTGGTTATCTTCCAACTCAAGAGCCACGTCTTTATATAGTTTCCCTCCCTCGAACCAGACCACGTTCTTGTCCTCTTTCGAAGGCCTCTCTTTCTCGGGAGCGTTAGAGAAAATGAACAACGGCTGCTGACGGATACGGCCATTCAACTCAAGGCTAATATTACAAGGATTCGACAACTTGAAAGAAAAAGAGTTGTCTCCCGTATATTCCGGAGCGAGATTCATCCTCAGGGGACGAATATCCACCCACCGGACATCAAAGGAGGTATTGACCTCGACCGTGACCTCGCCCGTGAAATCGAACACCGCATACGAGGCGATTGGTGTGTCGAACACCGGAACCTCCACCCCGTTCACTCTCACTTGATAATATCTATCGGAAGCGAACCCCTCCGGGGCGTTCCATGTAATCACCTCCGCGTGCGCCGCGATAGCCAAGAGGATAACGGATAAAATAAGAATCGTCTTTTTCATGGTGAATAGGAATTAAAGTTATCGTTTATCGTTCAGGGAACAAATATACGGAATTATTTCCCAAACGCCACCATCCTCTCCCGACGAGAACGCATAAAAAAGCCACCCGGTTCCTTAAAGTCGGGCGGCTTTCTTTACCTCACGAGACAGGATTAATGAATCTCGATAACTTTATTGATTTTAGCCTTCTCTTCCGGCATACGCTTCGGCAACTCGATGGTCAGCACGCCATCGTTCACGTTCGCGCTGATTTTCTCTTTCTCCACGTCATCCGGCAATACCAGCGATTGCTCGAATTTCGCGTACGAGAACTCCCTACGAAGGTATTTCTTGTTCTTCTTATCCTCCTCGTTCGTCTCGTTCTTCTTTTCCATCGAGATGACCAACTCGTTCTCCTCGTTCAAATGAATCCGGAAATCATCTTTCGTCATTCCCGGGGCGGCGACCTCTACCTTATAGTCTTTCTCGCTCTCTATCACGTTTATGGCCGGAACCGTAGCGTTCGTACGGGGCAACCACTCATTATCGAAAAAGTCACTGAAAATACTCGGTAACCAATTCTGATTGTAATACTTTCTGCTCGGTGTCATAATTCTAATCTCCTATTCTTTAGTTTTACTTCTATTTTTCCTGAATCCCTTCCGCCTTCCGGCTTCCGAAATTCACTTAGGATTCAGCAAATAACATGCCTCAAGGCGATGGCATGACCGCCGGCGTCCGTTTTTTAATCCTCCGAAAACAATTTTAAGCCCTCGCCCGCTCGCTTTAAACTTCCGGAAACTTCTTTCAAACTTCCATACGCCAAAATTTCACTGTGCGTGGACATTTTGGCATCTTTCCTAGATATCCCTGTCAGCGGATGCCGGCACTAACGGGGAAAAAAGAGAAACACGGGAGAAATAATCCGCTTCATGCCGACAAAAAAGTCATTTCACCTAAGATAAAAGTCTATCTTTAGGCTAAAGATATATATCTTTAAGTTGAAGATACGTATCTTTAGGCTGAAGATATGTATCTTTAGGCTAAAGATAGAGTTTTTCTTATGGACTTCGGAAGTTTTTCTCCCTTATTTCCAACTTTTCCTCCCGGCCCAACGGATTTTTCGCCGTGGACTTTCGACGCTATCTTTATCAGGCCTACGCCGAACGAGAGAATTCCTGAAAAAGTTCCTATCTTTACCCCTCGAAAAAGAGAACCCGACATGAGAAAAATATTCAGCCTGCTTTTCTGCGCAGTCTCCATCCTTCCGGGATGGGCGCAACGCGAGTCTTATTTCGCCAATCCGGTGATACATGGAGACGTGGCCGACCCGTCCATCATCCGAATCGGCCAAACCTATTACGCCACCGGGACATCTTCCGAATGGGCGCCGCATTATCCGATATTCGCCTCCACCGACCTTGTCAACTGGAAACAGACCGGACATGTGCTCACCGATAGGCCGGAATGGGCGAAATCCTCCTTCTGGGCTCCGGAATGGTTCTACCATAAAGGAAAAGTCTACGTATATTATACCGCGCGCAAACGCTCGGACAATATCTCGTGCATCGGCGTGGCCGTGGCGGATTCCCCGAACGGGAAATTCGAGGATTACGGGCCGGTGGTGGAATTCGGGAAAGAGGCGATAGACGCCGCCCTATTGGAAGACGACGGGAAGTTATACATCAGCTGGAAAGCTTACGGACTAGACGACCGCCCTATCGAATTGCTGGCCTGCCAGCTGACGGATGACGGGCTCCGGCTGAAGGGAAAGCCTTTCACCTTGCTCCGGGACGAGAACCGCCAAGGGATGGAAGGACAATATTGGTTCAAGAAAGAGGGATACTATTATATCTTATACGCCATACGAGGGTGTTGCGGCCCGCGAAGCGATTATGCCGTTTCCGTGGCCCGTTCCAAGAAATTGGAAGGACCGTACGAGAACTACTCCATGAATCCCATTTTGCACGGCGGCAAAGAGATTCTATCCATCGGCCATGGCACCCTAACGACCACGCCGGACGGGCGCATGTACTATCTTTGCCACGCTTACCTGCCGGAAAGCGGTTTCTTCCAAGGACGCCAGCCCTTCTTGCAGGAGATAAGGATGGGCGAGGACCATTGGCCCCATTTCGTGACAGGAGAATACGCCAGCCTGACACAGCCCATGCCATTCGTGGAGTCCGCCCAATCGCCCGTACCGGACTTTTTCGACGATTTCTCCGATACAAGCGTACGCCCGGAATGGAGTTGGAATTTCCCATTCTCCGCGGCGGAAATCCATATCCGGGAAGGGAAGCTCGCTCTATCGGGGACACCGCATCCTGACGTACACACAGGAACGGCTCTTTGCCTGCGCCCGACCTCGTCCGACTATGCCTTGGAAACGGTTGTCCTTAACCGGAACGACAGTTGGAAAGGTATCGTGATGTACGGAGACGCCGAAAACTTGCTCTCCTTAGGAAGCGCGGGCGACAAGCTGCTATTAAAAAGTGTCTTGGAAGGAAAAGAATATAAGCTGGCGGAAATGCCGCTTCCCGCATCACCTATTTACCTGCGGATGAAAGTGGCCGAAGGCACGCATTGTGTTTTCTCTTGGAGCGAAGACGGGAAAAGATGGCGCGACATCGTCGGAGAATCCATTTCCAAGGCGGACGCCTTGCTTCAATGGGACCGAGTCTCCCGTCCGGGGTTGTATCAGGAAGGAGAAATCGCGGCTCCCGCCATATTCGGCTATTGCTCACTGAAAAACAAATGATGGAAAGCGCGTTTCATTCTTTTCTTCGTCCGATAAGCTCCATTTCCCTACCGGAGAGATTCACCAATCCGTTTCATTATACGCCACATCCTTTGTGCGTAATCGCGACGGAAGAGACACAGGCCTATTTGAAAAACCGGACGGAGTGGGCAAAAGAACTGCGAAACGGTAAGATGTTCGGCGTATTGGTCGTCCGGCATCCTTTGGCAGGCATTGGCTATCTCGCCGCCTTCTCCGGAAACCTGGCGGGGAAAAGCGTCCATCCGTTTTTCGTGCCGCCCATTTACGATTTATCCCGTCCCGGATGTTTTTTCCGTGTCGAGGAGGAGAAAATATCCGAAATCAACCATAAAATCCAGCGGCTTATGGAATCGGAGGAGTACAGAGAGGCATTACGGCTCTTCCGGGAAGAATCGACCGCCGCGCGGGAAATCTTAAGCAAGGAGAAGGCGAGATTGAAAGAGGCGAAGAAGGCGCGCGACCTCCGTAGGCAGAATCATCCGTACGCTCAAGAAATGGCCGCGTTAATCAAGGAGAGCCAATTCCAGAAAGCGGAGTTTAAACGTTTGGAGCAATCCTTAAAAACACGGCTCGCCAACTATCAAGCCCACGTAGACCGCCTAACAGCCGAAATCGAAGCGCTGAAGCAAGAACGCAAAACGAGGTCGGCGGCGTTGCAGCTCAAGCTGTTCGAACAGTTCCACATCCTGAATGCACGAGGCGAAGCAAAGGATTTACGGGAACTGTTCGCCTCGACCCCACAAGGGACTCCTCCGGCGGGAGCGGGTGAATGCGCCGCGCCCAAATTATTGCAATACGCTTATCTGCATCAGATGGAACCCATCGCCATGGCCGAATTCTGGTGGGGAAATTCCCCGAAAACAGAAATCCGACATCATGGTTATTATTATCCGGCTTGCAAAGGGAAATGCGAGCCTATCTTAAAGCACATGCTCCAAGGATTGTCGGTAGAGTCGAACACTCTACTGGAAAAAAGCGGTCGCGAGCGGGTTCTGGAGATTCTTTTCGAAGATGAATCCCTATTGGTCATCAACAAGCCCAATGGTATGCTTTCCGTGCCGGGAAAAAATGACGCCGACTCCGTCTATCAACAATTATGCCAACGTTATCCGGAAGCGACCGGCCCTCTTCTCGTTCACCGGCTGGATATGGCCACCTCCGGATTATTACTGGCGGCGAAGAAGAAAGAAATCCACCAGAACCTGCAAGCGCAATTCAAGAACCGGACCATCGAGAAAAGATATATCGCCATTTTGGATGGAGAGGTCGCACGGGACGAGGGAACGATTAATCTCCCGCTCAGCCCCGACCTTTTAGATCGTCCGCGACAAATCGTGGACAGGGAACATGGAAAACCGGCCATCACCCATTATCGTGTGCTGGAACGCCGGAACAGAATGACACGCGTCCTCTTTTCCCCAAGAACCGGACGAACGCATCAGCTCCGTATACACGCCGCCCACCCGTTGGGATTACATTGCCCGATTCTCGGCGATACGTTATATGGGCGGGAAGCGGAACGGCTCTATTTGCATGCGGAATGCCTCACCTTTACGCATCCTGTCACGGCACGACGGATAGAGATACATTCCGAGACACCTTTTTGAGAGATTCCTTTACTGGAATCAGCCTTGAGCGGCGACGTTTACCCTCTTTATCTTCTTAAACACGTAAAAGAAGGCGGGAACCAAGAACAAATCCGCCGCGATCCAAGCCATGGGATCACCAAAGCATACGCCGGCGAATCCGAACACCGGAACGACGTAGAGGCTGACCAATACACGAGCTATCATCTCCGATACACCGGAAAACATCGCCAAATTGCTGAATCCTACGCCTTGAATCGAATAACGCAAGATGCAAAGCAGTCCTACCGTGGGGAAGAAGCTGCAAGAGATATGCAAAAAGCGTTCCGCATGATTCAATATATCGATTTCAGTAGAATCGACGAACAACAGAGTGAACGTACGCGAGCCTAACATCAATATCCCCCATGTCACGGCGGCGTAAGCGAGCATCATGCCCGCGCTTATCTTAATACCTCGCAAAATACGCTCAGGCTTCCCTGCGCCGTAGTTTTGCCCGCAATAAGTAGCCATCGCAATACCCAGACTCTCGAAAGCGCACATAAAGAACATCTTGACACGAATCGCGGCGGTAAAGGCGGCGACACACACCGTTCCTAAGGCGTTGTTCGCACTTTGCAACATGATACTGCCTATCGCGGTAATGGAGAACTGCAATCCCATAGGAACGCCCATCGCCAACAACACACGAGCCAATCCCGCATGGAATTTACGATCGTCGGGCGAGGTAGCTCGCAATATCGGAAACTTGCGTAACATATAGAGATAGCACAACACGGCCGAAACACTTTGCGAGACGACCGTCGCTATCGCCGCGCCCATCACGCCCCAACCTAAAGTAAGAATACAAAACAAATCCAAGAATATATTCAATATCGTGGAGAGCAACAAGAACCAAAAAGGTGTTTTGCTATCGCCCAACGCCCGGATAAAACTCGCCAACAGATTATAGAAGAAAGTACAGGGAATGCCGAGAAACGTAACGAACAAATAATCGAACGCCTCGTCGAAAATATTCGCGGGTGTCTGCATCCAACGTAAAATGTCCCGGCATAACCATCCGGAAATGGCGGCGATCACCACGGACATGCCAATCGCCAGTTGCAAACCGACCGCCACGTAACGGCGCATCGTCGCATAATCCCTCGCCCCGAATTTTTGCGCCACGGGAATGCCGAATCCCGCACAGCAACCATTACAAAATCCCAAAATCAAGAAAACGACCGACGTACTCGCTCCTACGGAGGCCAAAGAATTTATGCCCAAGAACCTTCCGACTATCGCGGCATCAATCAAAGAGTAAGTCTGTTGAAGAATATTACCTAATAACAACGGGAGCGTAAAGCTGAATATGAGCGGAAAAATCGCTCCCTCTGTCATCTCTTTCGTATTTGCCATAATAAAAAAACAGAAGAACCGATAAAACGTCGCGAAGTTAGTAAACGCGAAGGAATAAACAACGCCTCCTTATAATTATTTCACATGGAGATTCCGCGGTATGAGGTGAAGAAACGGGAATACCTTCAGGCTACGGGACGATGACGGAGGAGGCGGCTACACGTTCCTCGGGAATCGCACCAAATCACTCCGCTTCGTCTTTCAACTCAAGCACTTTTCCATCACGTAAGGCATAGCGTTGTCCGCTTTCCGGACAAACGGCGATTCCATTGGCGTCGAATATCAGATGATGGCCCTGTTCGCTGACCCAGCCGACCTGTCGCGAGGGATTTCCAACGACCAAGGCGTAAGGCGGAACATCTCGCGTCACCACGGCTCCGGCGCCAATCATGGCGAAACGTCCAATCACGTGACCGCAGAGTATCGTGGCGTTCGCGCCGATGGAAGCGCCCCTCTCCACGAGTGTTTTCTTGTATTGGTCCTTGCGCGGGACCGCGCTTCGCGGATTGATGACGTTCGTGAAGACGCAGCTTGGCCCCAAAAACACATCGTCCTCGCAAACGACGCCGGTGTAAATCGACACGTTGTTCTGAACCTTCACGTTATCGCCCAATCGGACGCCGGAAGCGACAAAAACGTTCTGTCCGAGGTTGCAATTCTTGCCGATTACGCTTCCCGCCATGATATGTGAGAAATGCCAGACGCGCGTGCCCTCGCCAATCTCGCAACCCGCGTCTACTACCGCTGTCTCGTGCGCTTGATACTTCATATAGCTGTCATTTATAGATTAAGAATATAGTAGGTCTTTTACTTAGGTCCGGCAACTTTCCTGCCCACTCTTTCACCGGAAAAGTGCGGATGTACTCGTCATCACAGGTGATATTCGACGCGACGCAAAGTTTCGTGGACGGACGACAGGTCCGAATCAGCTCCTCGGCCAGCTTGTTGTTCCGGTACGGCGTCTCGATGAAAATTTGGGTCTGGTTTTCCGTGTAAATCCGGCTTTCCAGCTTTTTTATACGGTTCGTCCGCTCGCTCTGGTCTATCGGCAGATAGCCGTGGAAAGCGAAACTTTGCCCATTGAATCCGGAGGCCATGACAGACATTAAGATGGATGACGGCCCCACTAACGGGACGACGGGATAGTTTCGTCGTTGCGCGATAGCTACCACGTCCGCTCCGGGGTCGGCTATCGCCGGACAACCCGCCTCCGAGATTACGCCGACGCTCTCGCCTCTTGACAACGGCTCCAGATAACCGGCTATACAGTTAGAATCGGTATGTTTGTTCAGTTCGTAGAACGTAAGGTCGTCGATGCGGATATCCGCGTCTACTTTTTTTAGAAAGCGACGAGCCGTGCGGACATTCTCCACGATAAAATATCGAATAGACAAGATGATGTTGCGATTATAATCGGGAAGGACACGCCGAAGTTCCGTGTCGCCCAACGTTACCGGTATAAGGAAAAGAGATGCTCGCATTTGTCTGATGTTTTTCGCGAAAATAGTATATTTGTACTAAACAAACAGAAAAAATATGGAACTTCCTATCGATTTTATACAGCGAACCCAAGCTTTATTGGGCGATGAGTTCGAAAAACTGCGAGCGGCGTTGCGCGCGGAGGCTCCCGTGAGCGTACGTATCAATAAACGGAAAGGTATAGCGGCTCCTCGCGGCGGCGAAGCTGTCGCGTGGTGCGACAGCGGCTTTTATCTGCCGGAAAGGCTCACCTTTACTTTCGACCCGCTTTTCCATGCCGGGACTTACTACGTGCAGGAGGCCTCTTCCATGTTTTTGGAGCGGGCTATCAAGCGTTACGTGACGGAGCCGGTTCGCTGCCTCGATTTATGCGCCGCACCGGGTGGCAAGTCCACGCATCTGGCCAATCTGCTGCCGGAGGGAAGTTTATTGGTTTGCAACGAGGTAATCCGCTCGCGCGCCGCGGTGCTGGTGGAAAATATCGCCAAATGGGGCCGCGCGGATACGGTCGTGCTCAATAACGACCCGGAAGAGATTGGCGCGGCGGCGCGACACCTGTTCGATGTCATCGTGGCGGACGTGCCTTGCTCCGGCGAGGGAATGTTCCGCAAAGACCCGGAGAGCGTGAAGGAGTGGAGCCTTGAGAACGTAAAACTTTGCGCCGCGCGCCAGCGACGGATTATCCATGATATTTGGGAGGCGTTGAAGCCCGGCGGACTCCTCATTTACAGCACCTGTACATATAACAGCGAAGAGGATGAGGAAAACATACATTATATAATAGAGGAACTTGGCGCCGAGGCGTTGCCTATTCCCACGCGGGTGAAGTGGAACATTACGGGAGCTTTACGCTATGACGCTCCATGCTATCGTTTCCTACCGCATAAGACGCAGGGCGAGGGATTCTTCCTCGCGGCGTTACGGAAAGCTCCTGGTGAGGTATATGAAGCTCGAAAGTCGAAAAACAGGCGGGAAAAGGGGAAAAACGTTTCTGTCGTTCCGGAACACATCCGTCATTTTATCCGCGAAGAGGAAGAGAAACTGTTCGAATGGGACGACAATTCGCTGCGGTGCTATTCGCGCTCGCTTTCGGAGGTTATGTCGTTATTCAAGAGCAAGCCTTTTCGGCCGCTCGCTATCGGGATATGTATCGGAGAGCGGAAAGGGAAGGATTTCGTGCCGTCTCAGGAATTGGCGCTTAGCGCGAACCTGCGGCAGGAGGCTTTTCCTACGGCGGAGGTAGAGTGGGAAGACGCTAT
>CASEGC010000076.1 GCA_949287365.1 uncultured Parabacteroides sp. | reverse complement strand
AATCATTCCCGTAATATTGCCAATCATATTCTTGATGGCGTATGACATCTGTCGCCGGTCGCCACCCATCAGCCACGTAATGCCGCAGCTGGCTCCGGTAGCGGCTACCACGCATCCGCAGAGGGCCGAAAGGCGTCCGAGGCTCTGCTTGATATAGATGACCATCAGATGACTCAGCATCAGGGCACGTATCAGTTGCTCCTCTGTGGCATGGATGTCTTCGGCAAACGAGACGACCGGGAGCGTCGCTGCTATCCCTTGGTTTCCGCTACCGGAGTTGCTCATCACCGGAATCATCGCTCCGTCCATTCGTGCATCACACGCGGCGGCTGTCAGCATCAGCATGTGGGTGAACGAGGAATTGCCCATGTAGCGTTGCCCTATCGAGCCACCGATGGTTTTGCTCACCGTATGGCCGAAGTTGCCTCGGGCCGAGGCAACCGCCGCCTTCTTGTTGATTTCTGCCGTTTCGAGGATGAAACGGATTTCGTCGAGCGGACTTTCCAAGGCGAAGTCGCAGACCGTGCTGAACGAGAGGCTCACCTCGGCCTCGTCCCCTTCTGCGTCGCATTCCGTCCCGGCGCGTTCGTCTTTGAGCACCGTTCCGTTTTTCTCGACGTAAGTAATCCGGGTATGCTCGTGGCAGATGATAACCTTAGCCTCGTCATCGCCGGCATAGCAGACTACTTCGATATAAAGTTTATCTACGTTCTCTTTTAGAGCAATGTGGATGCTATGGCGTTCGACCATCGCTTTCCCTTCCTCCAAGGCTTCGGGTGTCAGGTCGCGCAACACTTCCAGTCCATACTCAGACTTCCCAATCAACGCGCCGAGGGCAATAGCAATCGGCAGTCCAACCATACCCGTTCCGGGGATACCGACCCCCATCGCGTTCTTGAGGATATTGGCGCTCAAAAATACTTCAATCTTTTCCGGTTTGCGTCCCAAGGTCTCTGCTGCTTTGGCCGAGGCCAGAGCGACGGCGATGGGTTCCGTGCAACCGATGGCAGGAATCACCTCCTTGTGGATTAATTTTATGATTTGTTCTCTAAGGGATTTATCCATGATTGTATTATCCTATTCTTTTCAGCGGACAAAGATACATCTTTTTCTTTCTAAATATCCATTTTAGTAGCCGATTCTCATAGGTACTTTTATTCTCAGCCCTTCAGTATCCAATCCGGGGAGTTGGGGATAGAGCAGGTCGAGGGCGCGCAGGTCGATGCCGGCGGGAACCTCTTCGATGCGGACTTTAGCCAGGCCTCGCTTTCGGAATTTGAGTTCCCGTGCCGCCGCTTCCGAGAGATCTATCAGCCGGTTACGCCGGTGCGGTCCTCGGTCGGTTACACGCACTACGACGCGGCGCAGGTTTTCGAGATTGGTAACTAAAAGGTACGTGCCGAAGGGATAGGTGCGGTGGGCTGCCGTCAGGTCATCTTTGTCGTGCCGTTCGCCGCTCGCGGTCAGCCGGCCGTGGAAACGATGGTGGTAATAAGAGGCAAAGCCGACCTCTTGCGCCTCCACTCGGGGTAGAGTGGCGAGGAAGAAAAGCAGGATAGCCAACCAGGAAAACGTCTTTTTCATGATAAATGTGCTTACAAGGGTTTGAATATTATCGTAATCCAGCGCAAATGTAGTGAAAAAACGCCGTCATCCGTCTCGTCTTCCTAAAAAAGTCGGTTTCCCACTCCGCCGAGGGGAGCGGAAAAGTTGCCGCAACACAAATTCGGTACCGGCGGCAGAGATTTTAGGCCGAAAAGTTGTTTCTTCGGGGGAATAGACCTACATTTGCTTTCAAATTACAAAAAACAACCGAATTATTTAGTTAGTTAGTTTTCCATGAAGACAAATAGACGAGATTTCCTCAAGACACTGGGAGGAATTGCGGCGTTTACCATTATCCCACGGCATGTGCTGGGTAATGGTTATATCGCGCCGAGCGACCAATTGACAAAAGGTATCATCGGGACAGGCGGCATGGGCCGTGGCCATTTGAATTATGGCGGGACACGCCTCGTCGCCGTGTGTGATGTGGACAAAAAACATCTGGAACTGGGCAAGGCGCTGGTGAAAGAGAAGATTGCGGCCTACCACGATTTCCGCGACTTGATATTAGACCCCAATGTGGACATCGTACATATCGCCACGCCCCCGCATTGGCATGGTATCATGTCTGTAGAAGCTGCCAAGGCGGGTAAGGATATCTGGTGCGAGAAGCCGATGACGCGTACCATCGGTGAGGGCAAGCGTGTCATGGAGGCGATGAAGCAGTACGGACGTATGTTCCGCCTCAATACTTGGTTTAGATTTACAGATACGTTCTACGGACTGGGTACGCCGGTGAAGCCATTAAAGAAATTAGTACAGAGCGGGCTTCTTGGCTGGCCGTTGAAGGTTACCATCAGCAAGCATACCGGTTTCGACTGGAAGTTCTATTGGGTCGGCAAGGAATATCTCGAGCCGCAGCCCGTACCAAAGGAGTTGGATTACAATATGTGGCTTGGTCCGGCACCGATGAAGCCCTACAATGCCCACCGCGTGCATCAGACCTTCCGTGGATATTGGGACTACGACGGCGGAGGCCTCGGCGATATGGGGCAACACTATATCGACCCCGTGCAATATTTCCTGGGCAAGGACGAAACCAGCCCTGTCAAGGTCGAAGTCGATGCGCCGCAGCAGCATCCGGATGCTGTCGGGACGTGGAGGTCTATTACCTATACGTATGAGGATGGTTGCCAGATTGTCCTCTGGGGTGGCGACTACGGAGACCCCAATACACCGTATATTGCCGGTCCGAAAGGAAATGTTTATAAGAATTTCGTATGTGATATCCCTGATTG
>CASEGC010000075.1 GCA_949287365.1 uncultured Parabacteroides sp. | reverse complement strand
AAATAGTTGCTCCGAGGGAGCGTTCCCGGGACACATGCTCTCGAAGGCGGCGGCTCGAATCGTCCGGTTCCGGAGGGTCAATGGGCCGATTTTCCCGGGGGTGAACAGTATTGATTTGTCCATGTCGATTACTTGTTTGATGTTTTTCCAAATTTCACTCATGGCCTGGAAGCAGGCGAGAATATACGCCCAAAGGTACTATAATTATTTCGTTGACGGATAAAGGCTCTTTTTTCTTTTGCTCTTTTTTAACGTGATATGGACTGTCGGGAATAAAACTCGTGGAGCGGGGCGGAAAACTTGGCGGATGGGCGGGAAAAGGCGGGAACGCCACGGGAAAAAGTCTATCTTTAAGTTGAAGATATCCATCTTTAGGTTAAAGATACGTATCTTTAGCCTAGCGATATGTATCTTTAGGCTAAAGATAGAGAATTCGCCGGGATGTGCGGAACTTTTCTCGCCGTGCCGTGGACTTTTTCCCGCTTGGAGCGTTTCTTTTCCTTATTGCCGGAATCCTGTTTTTTTAATTATCTTCGCGCAAGATGAAAAAAAGAAGAAGATAAAAGAAGGAGCGATATGAAGAATTTACCTTTGATACCGGTGGCGGAGTTGATTCAAGGCATCGAATCCGGCGATAGTTTCCAAAATGAATTGTCAATCGTTGATTTGAGAGGTGATTTGATTACTAATGGAGCGGCGCCGTTGGAGCCGACGCGACTGGACGCTTTGCTGATGGCAATCGTACAAAACGGGACTTCCGAGATATTGGTCGATTATCTTCCTTACAAGGTGGAGAGGAACTCGTTTGTCACCATGATGCCTACCCATGTTATCCAAGCCCCGAAAATAAGCAGGGACTTCAGAGGCTCCATGTTAATCGTGGCGAGGTCTTTCCTTGACGGATATAACAGCGCCAAAAAGAATTTCTCCATGTTGGATTATATGCGAATCCGGAAAAACCCATGTTCCTCGCTCAATGACGAGGAGGCCGCGCTCGTGCTGGAACAATTCGCGTCCATCCGGGAGAAGATGCGCTTGCGGACGCATCATTTCCAGAAAGAACTGTTGCAAAACGCGTTGGTGGGTTTCTTTATCGAGCTGGCCAATATTTTCCAGAGCAGGCAAGAGCTGAAGACCTCGCTGGTGCTTTCTCGCAAGGAGGAACTGTTCGAGCAGTTCCTGCAATTGTTGTTCGAGCATTGCAAGGAGCAGCATGTCGTGACGTTCTACGCGGAGAAATTGTACATCACGCCTCAATATCTCTCGTTGATATTGAAAGAGCTGACCGGAAAGTCGGCGAACAAGTGGATTGATGACGCGTTAATCATGGAGGCGAAAGTGTTGCTGAAGGCGCCGAACACGACCGTGCAACAGGTGGCGGACGAGTTGCGCTTCTCCGACCAATCCACGTTCGGTAAGTTCTTCAAGAAGCACATGGGAATCTCGCCCATGGAATACCGGAAATCATAATTCCTCGATTCTTTTCTTGAACTTATACCAATTGATTAGCTCGCAGATTCCGTAAAAAAGGCTGGCGACGCCGAAAATCACGAACGTGTTGGCCATCGCCTCGAACGGATAGGCGAGAATCATGACGCCGGTCGCCAATATCAAGATGGGCATCAGGTAGAACCCGAAAGGTACGACATTCCACTCGCGCGCCGCGATGAGAGACACCAGTTGCTGGACGCCGGCTATGACTAGCAACGCCCCTAGCACGTACATTAATATATTGACGAAGAATGCGGGTGTGATGACCAGCCACGCGCCGAAAAGGACGCTTCCCGCCGCCTCGATAGGAAACATCGTCCGTCCGGCGGACGCGCTTCGACGCGTGAAATAATTGAGGATGGCAAACAAACCGGGCAGTATGAACAATACGCCAATGGTTATGACCAAATAAAGAATCGCCGCCTCCGGCCATAATATCAAAACGAATCCCAACACCATCGCGAACGCGCTACGGATGACCGCTCCTTGAAAGAATCTCATAATGCTTGACTTTTTAGTTATCGTTATTCGATTACGAAGATAAGTTATTTTCGGGTTGGATGGTTTAAATTCGCTGGTCTTTTTCGGCGTGGTTCGCTTAAATCTTTATATCTTCGCGTGACTCATCGCATAGGGGTGCCCGTTTCGCGGGCTGAGATTATACCCATTGAACCTGCTCCGGATAATGCCGGCGAAGGGAAAACAGGTAGGATGTGAAAAGTAAAAGGGGAGCGTTCCTCTATGTGCTCCCTGTCGTTTAAATTTAATTTTATACAAGAAAATGGAACAGATTGTCTCAAGTGGAATCATTAACTCTTATTTCGAGAAGTTAAAGCGCAATTTGTCGGTGGACGTGGCTATCGTTGGCGGTGGCCCTTCCGGAATCGTGGCGGCTTATTATCTGGCGAAAGCGGGTAAGAAGGTGGCCTTGTTCGATAGGAAACTGGCTCCCGGAGGCGGCATGTGGGGCGGCGCCATGATGTTCAACGATATCGTGGTGCAAGAGGAGGCCATGCCGATTGTCAAGGAACTGGGCGTATGCTATCATGAGGGCGTCGATGGGACATATATCATGGACTCGGTCCACACGACCTCCGCCCTGATTTATCAGGCCACGAAAGCCGGGGCGACGCTTTTCAATTGTTATTCGGTGGAGGACGTGGTGTTCCATAACGACGCGGTGGCTGGCGTTGTCGTGAACTGGGCGCCGGTGATTCGCGAGGGCATGCATGTGGACCCTCTGACCATCATGGCGAAGGCCGTGCTGGAAGGAACCGGCCATGATTGCGAGATAGCCCGTGTGGTGGCTCGCAAGAATGATATCAAGCTGAATACGCCGACGGGTGGCGTGATTGGCGAACGTTCCTTGAACGTGGAACTGGGCGAGCAGACTACTGTCGAGAACACGAAAGAGATTTACCCGGGACTTTTCGTCTCCGGCATGGCGGCCAACGGCGTGAGCGGCAGTTTCCGCATGGGGCCTATTTTCGGCGGTATGCTGATGAGCGGCAAGAAGGCCGCCGAGTTGATTTGCGAGAAACTGGACCGCGACAACCGATAGGAATCTGAAATAGGAGAGAGGGTGCGCTAAAAACATATATTGGTGCGCCCTCTCTTTATTTGTCAGCCTTTGTCGTTCTTTTGTGATTCTTCTTTATACAATCCCTCCCGCGAGAGTTGCTTGTCGAGGTTCGCCACGCCGAGGGCTACGATGGCGGTCACCGTGGCGGTCTGCTCCTGGTACTCGGGGATGTTCTTCGTGTAGAGGTCGCGCTCCGTGTGCCATATCTCGCCGTACTCGAAGTTG
>CASEGC010000074.1 GCA_949287365.1 uncultured Parabacteroides sp. | reverse complement strand
CACGGTACTGACGATGGTGAAGAACATCGCCTGCGTGAACGAGACGCTGCATTACCATCCGGGCACGAACGTGTCGGGCGAGTGGCTGAACGAGAAATTCGCCTGCCCGATAGACCTGATAGGGCATGGCGATTTTCCGCACCGGGTATTGCGTAAACATCAAGACGAGTGAATCATGGTAGCGCGTGTCATTTGCCTGATAGGTTTGCCGGAAATCGGTTATATCGTAGGAATCGCCGTGATTCTTTTCGGATGGAAGGCGGTGTCGCAAAACCCTTTCATCAGCAAGAGACAGAAAATCCTTTGGATGCTCACCATCCTGTTCTTGAACTGGATAGGATTGTTGTGGTATTACTATACGTTTTACATGAAAGAGAAATGAACGGGAAGAAGATATTGATTACGGGGGCGAGCGGTTTCATCGGGGGCTTCTTGGTGGAGGAGGCCTTACGTCGCGGTTATGAGGTATGGGCTGGCGTGCGGGCCTCCAGCAGCCGGGCGCGCCTGAAAGACGAGCGGATTCGCTTCATCGATTTGCGGTATGACGATATGGATGCGTTGAATGCGCAATTATATGATTTCGCCGAGGAACACGGGGCGTGGAATTACGTCATCCATAACGCCGGATTGACGAAGACACCAGACAAGCGGAATTTCTTCCGGGTGAACGCGGAGTATACGAGGCGTTTCGTGGAGACTTTGGCGATGTCCGGATGCGAGCCGGAGAAGTTCCTGCTGATGAGCAGCCTGAGCGCTTACGGTCCGGGCGACGAGGAGACATTCCGCCCGATTCGCTTGGACGACCGTCCCTGTCCGAATACGGCTTACGGGCAGAGTAAGCTGGAGGCGGAACGGTATGTCAGGGAACAGCCTTTTTTTCCTTACGTGATTTTGCGTCCCACCGGCGTGTACGGTCCGGGCGAGAAGGATTATTTCCTTGAGATACAAAGCGTGTCAAAGGGATTCGACTTTACGGTGGGGATGACACCGCAGCGCATCACCTTCATTTACGTGAAAGATTTGGCGAGGGTGGCTTTTCTCGCCTTGGAGAAAGAGGGAATCAAGAACCGTCATTATTTCGTGACGGATGGCGACGTGCATACGGACGAGTCGTTCGCCCGTATGATTCAGGAAATCTTGGGGAAAAAACGGGTGTTGCGTGCCCGTGTGCCGTTGGGATTGGCGTACGCCGCTTGTTGTTGCTGCGAGCGTGTGGGCAAGTGGTTGGGCAAGAGCGTGACATTGAACCGCGATAAATATGTCATCCTGAAGCAACGCAACTGGATTTGCGATGTCGCGCCGCTTCAGGAGGATTTGGGCTTCGCGCCCGAATATCGTTTACGCGAGGGCTTGGAAGAGACCATCGCATGGTACAAATGCGAGGGGTGGCTGTGATTATTCCACCCGCTCTATTTTACCGCTGCCCGCTATCGATTGATTGACTTCTGGCTGCCCTTTGTATTTGACGGAACCGCTTCCGGCGATACTCACCTTTAGTTCGCTCTCCACGGAGACCTCCACGTCGCCACTTCCGGCGATGCTATAGTTCAACCGGTCGAAGCGGCAGTCGAACGCCCGCATCTTGCCGCTGCCTGCGGTGGAGAGTTTGCCCTCTTCCACGGAGCCGCCCAGTGTCAGCTCGCCCGAGCCCGCGATATCGCCTTTCAACTCTCCGCAAGCGAGTCTTTTCGCCACGATGTCACCGCTTCCGCTTATCGACAGTTTCAAGCTGGCGAACGATGTCGTGTCGTGGAACTGTACGTTTCCGCTTCCCGCCACGTCTACCTTGAAATCCTCGGCCCATAGGGGTGAGTTCACGTTCGCCTCCACCGCTCCGGCGATGTCCAAGCGTTCCAGCGCGCGGGAGCTACTCGTGACGACAAACTCCGTAGGACGGAAGTTCACGTTTCTCCGGTACTCCTTCTTAGGCTGGATTTTGAGCGTGCCGTCATCGACGATAAGCTCATACATGTCGAGAATGTTTTGGTCCGTTCGCACCTCCAGCCTTTCGTCCGCGTCGGAGCAGGAGTAATTGAGGATGATATTCCCGCCTTTGACCTCCAACGCATCGTACGGACCCACGGGAATCGTTCGTGTCACTACGTTCCCGTCCCCCTTGATATTCCGTGTCGGGGCGCAACTCTCCAGCAGGCCCGCTATCAGGCCCGCAAGGAGCAAGAATGTCAGTTTATTCATGCTTCAAGGAATATGTAAATCTTGTTATTTATTTCACCTCTTCCACGGTACCTTTGCCGATGATTTTCTGTTCTACCGCCGTCGGGCCTTTGTAGCGGATTTTCCCCTTTCCGATGATGTTCGCCTTCAGGTTGTTGGTGGCGTGTACCTCCGCCGTCCCGCTGCCGGTCACCTTGCAGGTCAGTTCAGGCACGGCCAGTCCGAGCGCTTGGATTTCGCCATTGCTGACGATGCGGTAATCGCCCTCCTTCGCGTTTCCGTTCTTGATGGTGATGGTCCCGTCACCATCGATGTCGCATTCCACCTTGTCGGCCTCCAGATGGTCTACCACCATATTCGCGCTACCGGCCACGTTCAAGTCTAGCTTGCCTACCGTGACGGTCCCTTTCAATTGCACCAAGCTGTTGGCGGTCGCCTTGATAGAGGTCTCGTCGCCCGTGAGCGGCCCGTCTACCACGAAGTTCGCGTTGCCGTTGATTCTCGCGTTGGCGAGCCATTTCGAGTTCGCTTTCACGATGAATTTCGTGTAATGGTCCACTTTCGCTCCCTTGAAGCCGACGTTGAGCGTGCGGTCTTCCACCTCGATATCCACGTAGGGATGCAGATTTTGGTCCACGGTCACCTCCACGGTCGCCGGGGCGTCGGATTGCTCATAATAGAAATCGATTACGCCGTTTATCTTGATTTCGTTGAAATCCGCCACAGTGATTTTCTTGGCGGTCAGTTTACCGTTTCCCTTCACGCGGTCGGCGGCCTGCCCGATGGCGCAACAGCCCAAGATGAATGTCATCAAAAGAAAAGCTCTTGTCTTCATGTCGATATTGTTTTTATAAGTCGATATTGTTTTTATAAATTGTCCGTCATGTTTTATATAAAAGACGCACGAGTTTTCGTGTCGGTTACAAAAATAACAAGAAAAAGCTACCGGATATCACATCCAATAGCTTTTCTTTCCGTTTTTTGACGGTGTTTGTATGAAATAAATGTGTCTATGATTCCCGTTAATTCGCGTCGTGGATGTCGCCGGCGCCGGATTTGGACTTGCTGACCTTCGCCGGGCCTTTGTAATAGAGGTCTCCACCGCCCGACGCGGACAGCTTCATCGTCTCCGAGGCGCGTACGCGGGCATCGCCGCCGCCGCTTACCGAGCATTCCAGCACCCGCACGTCGATGCCGTAGGCGTTCAGGTCACCTCCGCCGGAGATGGTATAGTCCGCCTTGTCCGCCTTCCCTCTCAGGCGAGCGTCACCGCCGCCGGAAACCTTGCAGGCGAGCTCCCCGCAATCCAGTTGGCCGCAATCCAGGTCACCGCCACCGGAGATGGTGAACCGGCAGCTTCGCGTCGTCACTTTCTCGGGGAAAGAGATGTCACCACCTCCGGACACCTTGATATCCAACGATTCTTCCTCGATGGCGTTTTGTGACTCGAAGTCCATCGAGCCGGAGACGCGTAGCGACTCCAGATTTTCGGAACCGCTCTCTATCACGCAGCGGGTGGGCCTTATCCGCGTGTTGTTTCTCGTGCGGATGGACAACTCCCCGCCGTCCGACTTTACCTTGAGATACTCGAACAGGTTCTCGTCCATCGTGATGGTCAGCGTGGCCGCTTTCCCGTGCGTGTACTTGAATATCGGTCCGTCCGCGTTCTTGCCTCCCCACGGGCCGTTCTTGGAGACGCTGACATCGCCCCCGAGGTCTAACTTGTCGTACTCGCTTACCGGAATCTCTTTCGTGATTACGTTTCCATTGCCTTTGACCTTGACCGCTTCAGCCGAGAAGGCGCATAAGATAAGCGCCGCGGCCATTAAAATTCTTGTCTTCATATCGTTTGTCTTTTGTTTTTTACTTTAATAGACGAGGCGAAAGGCGCGATGGTTGCAAAAAATCGCCGTTTTTTTCCTTATATTTGTGGGGTTTCTTCAAATGACAAAGACAGAAAGGATTATGAAAACACTCGTACATACGGACAAGGAGCGGATAGAGGAGGTCATCCGCCAGAGCGCCATTTGCTTCGTGGGCATGGCGGATACGGACGGCACGCCTTACGTGCTGCCGATGAACTTCGGTTACAGCGACGGCGTGATTTACCTGCATTCCGCCCAAGAGGGGCGGAGCGTCTCCATCTTGGAGCGTAACCCGAAGGTCTGCGTGACCTTCAGCGTGGACAATACGTTGGTCTATCAGAACGAGGAGGTAGCGTGCAGCTACCGGATGCGCTCGAAGAGCGTGATGGCCTGGGGGAAGGTCGTCTTCGAGGAGGACTTCGACCGGAAGGTGGAGGCGTTGGACATCATCATGCGGCAATACTCCGACCGCGAGTTCCGTTACGGCGCGCCCGCCGTGCGTAACGTGAAAATTTGGAAAGTGGCGGTCGAGTCCGTCTCCTGCAAGGAGTTCGGCGCGCCTTACAAGAAAGCCTATTCATCATTTTAATCGCTTTATATCATGAAAACACGGAACATATTGTTTTCGTTCGCCGTGGCCTTGTGCTTGCCGATGGCGGGGGAGGCCTGCACCTCCATCATCATCTCCGGGAAAGCGACGCCCGACGGCCGTCCGCTGATGTGGAAACACCGCGACACGGGCGCCGCCTGCAACCATGTCGTCTACGTGGACGGCGCCGGCGGTTATCGTTTCATCGGCCTGGTGAACACCAGCAAGAGCCCGAAGGCGGTCTGGAACGGCACCAACGAGAAGGGTTTCTCCATCATGAACACCGCCTCTTACAACCTGAAGGACGACGACGTGAAGCGGATGGGGCGCGAGGGCTCGCTGATGCGGCGCGCCTTGGAGGTGTGCGCCTCCGTGGAGGACTTCGAGCATTTCCTCGACACCTTGTCGCGCCCGATGCGTGTGGAGGCCAATTTCGGCGTGATTGACGCGCTTGGCGGAGCCGCCTATTTCGAGACCAACAACACCCGTTACTATAAGAAAGACGTGAACGACCCGGCGTTGGCTCCGGACGGGTACCTGATTTACACGAACTTCTCCACCGAGGGCCGCCCCGACGAGGGGAAAGGCTACATCCGCTACGAGACCGCCCGGAAAATCTTCGCCGGGATGCGCGCCGAGGGATTCACGCCCCGGCGTATCCTGCAAGAGGCCTCGCGCTCCTTTTACCACAGCTTGCTGGGAATCGACCTGAAAGACGAGGCCGACAGCCCCAACAACCGTTCCGGCTGGGTGGTGGACCAAGACTTCATCCCGCGGGAGAACAGCACCGCCTCTATCGTGATACAGGGCGTGAAGCCGGGCATGGACCCGTCGCTGACCACCATGTGGACCATTCTCGGCTACGCCCCGACTTCCGTGGCGATTCCCCTGTGGGTGGAGATGGGGGAGAACCAGCCCTCTTTGGTACGTTACGACGAGCGGCTGGAGGAGGCGCCCTTGAACTGGTACGCCGACCGGCTGGAGAAGAACGCCCGCTCCATCCAACGGGGCAACGGGCAGCGATATCTGCATTGGCGGCTGCTTTGGAACGAGGAGGGGACGGGCTACATCCAGCGGCTCCTGCCCGTGGAGGACCAGGTGTTCGAGCTTTTCGACGCGCGTAAGGCCGCGTGGGAGCGCGACGGGCTGGACAAGGAGGAGGCAACGCGCCTCTATCAACAGGCGGAAACGTTGATTTACGGTATCTTCAAGGAGTTGTGCGGCGAGGTTTGACGATATGATATTAAATCAGGCTATTTGCTATCAAACTGTCGTGCGCTTTTTCAAAATATAGAATTTTGACGTTTCGCACGCCCCGAACGAGCAAAATGACAGATTTCGGGCTTTCGGGGCGCGCGGAAAGGGTAAATCCGTCGGTTCGGCCGTTTCGCCACGCGCGAAAGCCTTAATCCTTGGATTTTGGGCTTTCGGGAAAGGCCGAGGGCCCGGAATCGCGGATTTTGGGCTTTCGGGGGAAGCCGAGAGCCAAAAAAAGAGGGAACGAGTCCGTCTCGTTCCCTCTCTTCGTCAGATTTTATCTTTTCCGCTTGCCGCGCGGGGCGTCCTCGTAAAATTTGCGTTTCCTCGGCTTCTCGCCGCGCCGCGCCTCCTTCTTGCGGCCCTCTTTCCGTTTCTTTTCCTTCGGGAAATCGTCGCCGCGCCGGCCGCCTTTGCCTTTTGCCTTGCCGCCGTCGCCTTTGGCCTGCGCCACCTCCACGGAGATACGCCGCCCGTCCACCTCGAAGCTGTTCATGCGCTCCAAGACGCGCCGCGTCTCTTTCTCCTCCACCTCGAAGAAGGAGAAGTTGTCGTGCAGGTCGATGCGCCCGATACGGACTTTCCCCGGCACGCATTTGTTTATCAGCTCGATGAGTTGCTGCGGCGTGAGCGTGTCCGCCTTGCCGAAGTTGATGAAGAAGCGCGTGTAGCCCTCCTCGGCCTCGCCTTTCTTGCGTTTGCCTTTCTCCTTGCGCGATTTCTCGTCGTCGACCACCTCGATGTCGTCGGCCTCCTTGTAATAGTCTATCATGCGGTTGAACTCCAGCGACACGACGCGCTTGATGATGTCCTCCTTGTCCAGCCATTCCAGCTTGCGGTAGATAGAGGGCATCAGGTTGGCGATTTCCTCCTCGTTCACCTTCACCTTCTCGATTTGGTCCACGAGGTTGAACAGCTGCTTCTCGCAAATCTGCTCGCCGGTGGGCATCACGCCTTTCTCGAATTTCTTGTTGATGGTCCGCTCGATGTTCTTGATTTTACCCTTCTCCTTCACGTGGCAGATGGATACGGAGATACCGGTCTTGCCGGCGCGCCCCGTACGTCCGCGGCGGTGGGTATAGGATTCGATATCGTCCGGCAGGCCGTAGTTGATGACGTGCGTCAGGTCGTCCACGTCCAAGCCGCGCGCCGCCACGTCGGTGGCCACCAGCAGCTGCAGGTTCTTGATGCGGAACTTCTGCATCACGTAGTCGCGCTGCGCCTGGCTCAGGTCGCCATGCAGCGAGTCGGCGTTATAGCCGTCCTGAATCAGCTTGTCGGCTATCTCCTGCGTCTCCTTGCGGGTACGGCAGAAGATGATGCCGTAGATGTTCGGGTAATAATCGGCGATGCGTTTCAGCGCGAGGTATTTGTCCTGCGCGCGTACCATGTAGTAGATATCGCGTATGTTCTTGTTTCCTTCGTTCTTGACCCCGATGACAATCTCCTTGGGGTCTTTCATGTATTTCTTGGTGATGTTCGCGATTTCCTTGGGCATGGTGGCGGAGAAGAGCAGCATGTTGCGCGTGGGCGGGACGGCCGCCAGTATCTCGTCGATGCTCTCGGAGAAGCCCATGTTCAACATCTCGTCCGCCTCGTCGAGGATGACGTTCTTTACGGTGCTCAGGTCGACGGTCTTGCGGTGCATCAGGTCAATCAGGCGGCCCGGCGTGGCCACCACCACGTGTACGCCCCGTTTGAGCGTCTTGATTTGGCTCTCGATGCTGGAGCCACCGTAGACCGGGAGGACCCTCAGGTGGTCGATGTATTTGGAATAATCGTTGAGGTCGTCCGCTATCTGCAAGCAAAGCTCGCGTGTGGGACAAAGTACGAGCGCTTGTGGCTGATATTCGGACACGTTGATTTTTTGTAGGATAGGCAAGCCGTAAGCGGCGGTTTTGCCGGTTCCCGTTTGCGCTAACGCAATGACATCGTTATCTTCTCCCAGTAAGAAAGGAATCACTTCTTCCTGTACGGGCATGGGCGATTCGTACCCCATCTCTTGGATTGCCTTGAGTATCGGAGCGGCAACCCCTAATTCTTCAAATGTTTTCAAAACGTGATGATATAATATATGATGATAAATTCAGAAAGCGCGAAGGTACGCGAATAATTTGGATTCTACCCTATCGGAAGGGAAAAACTTTCTTCAGTAGAGCAAGATATCCCTCAATTTCTCCCGCTTTTCGTCGGACAGGCGCAATCCCTTGGACAGGTACTTGTCGAGCGAGCCGTACTCTTTCTTGATTCTCTGGAACGCGAGGTCCATCAACGCCTCGTCCGCGGTGAGGAACACCGTGATGCTCTCTTGGGCTTCCGAGGGAAGGTCTCTCGCGACGCTCATCAGGTGGTTGGTGTTGATGCCTTGGTTGGAGCTGAGGTAATCCTCCATGATTTCCTCCCGCGGGACATCCAACGCCGCCAGCAGCATCGCCGACAGGAATCCCGTCCGGTCTTTCCCGTAGGAGCAGCAGACGAGAATCGGGTAATTCTCCTTGTCCTCGAACAGTTCCAACGCCTTGGCGAACGAGTCGCTGTTCCGGGTGACGAATTGGAGGTACTCGTCCTCCATGAAGATTTGGGCATCCCCTTTCCGCATCCGCTGGTCGATTACTTTTTGGATGACATCGGTCGTCTTGCCTACCGATACGGGTATTTGCACGAGGTTGGAGGAGACGGTCCGGCTGGGCGCCTTTTGGGTCTCCCTGGGGGTGCGAAGGTCGATGATGGTCTTGATGCCCAGCTTCCGTAGCCGGAGGGAATCCCACTCGCTCAGGCTGCTGAGTTGTCCCGAGCGGAACACCTTACCCCACTTTACCGTGCGCCCGTCCGCGGTGTGGTAGCCTCCCATGTCGCGAAGGTTCTGCACGCTGTCCATATCCGCCGGGCGCGCGCCGATGATTCTCGCGTACCTGTCGTTGAAGGTGAGGCGGAAATATTTTGGGGTCAGGTTGTCGGTCGTGATGTAGGTGGCCACGCCATCCCTGATGTTCGCGGTGATGACGGGCGCGCCGCCGTTGAAACGGTTCGCGTTCTCGGATACCTCTACCTTCACCGAGCCCTCCATGAGCGGGTTGGTTTCCCATTTAATCACGTAGTTCCCGATATTGTCGCGTACGCAGATGGCGCGTATGTCGGGCGAGCCCGAGGAACAGCCCGTCCATATCAACGTCACGCCGGTGAGCAGAGTGAGAAGCTTTCCTAACATTGTTTTTCCTTTTGTTTTTATTATCGCTGTTTCCCACAAAAATAAGAAAAACAAGTTCGTTCGCTACGCGCATTAAAGATATTTAATACAGACTAACATACTTGTCGGCGAACTCTTTAGAGACGTAATTGTCGTAGCTTTGGCAAACCTCGGTGGCGAGGTTTATCCCATGGCGGATGATTTTCTCCCACGTGGCGCGGTCGAGGGAGGAGAGGTCGTCGCGGCGCACGTCATACTTCAGCAGCCCGTAGATGATTCCCGCGTTGAAGTTGTCGCCCGCCCCGATGGTGCTGAGCGGCTTCACTTGGGGAACGTCGAGGTGGAGCGAGAACCCGCGGGTGTGGAAATCCACGCCCTCCGCCCCGTGGGTGCTCAGGAAACGGTCGCAATAGAACAGGATATGCTCCTTGTAGACCTCCCGCGAGTCGGTCTTGCCGAACAGGTTCACGAAATCCTCGTCCGAGCCTCGCGTGATGTCGGCGAACTCAAGGTTCTCCAAGACGGTCGGCATCACCCGTATCGCCTCGTGGGCGTGCGCCTTGCGGAAATTGGGGTCGTAGTAGATAATCGCTCCCCGTTTGCGGGCGTAGCGCAGCGTCTCCAGCACGCGCGGCCGCAACGCCGGGTTCACCGCGTAATAGGAGCTGATGATGAATATGTCGTCTTTCTCTATCTCGGGCATGAGCCGGGGCGCTTCCATCCGCGCCGCGTAATCTTTGTAGAAAAGGTAGCTGGCGTTCTGGTCGTCGTCGAGGAAGGCGAGCGATATGGGGCTTTTCCCGTTGGGCGTACGCTCGATGAAGTCGGTCGCGATGCGGCTGTCCCGCATGAAGTCGCGTATCATGTCGCCTACCCGGTCGTTCCCCAGCTCGCTGATGAAGGAGACGGGCACGCCCATCCGCCCCAGCGAGGTCAGGCCGTTGAACACGGAGCCGCCCGGCACGGCCTTTTGGGGTTGGTTGTTCTTGAAGATGATGTCGAGGATGGTTTCTCCTATACCAAAGACTTTTCTCATGGTCGGTTCGTTGTTGTTTTTATAGGTTGTCATTCTGTTCGTTCTCGCTCTGCCTCCGGCTTTTGGAGCCGAGGTAGCCGCCGTGGTGACGCTTGGCGTAATCCTTGTTGGTGAAGTGGATTCGCTTCATGGTACCGACGACCAGTATGTCGCCGATGACGGTCATGACCGTCGTGGAGGTGGTGGGGGTCAGCCCCAGCGGGCAGACCTCTTTCGGCGCGCCGGTGGGCAGGCACACGTCCGCCTCCGCCGCCAGCGGGCTATCTGGGTTGCCGGTGATGACGATGAATTTCATCTCCGGCACCAACCCCCGCGTTAGGCTCACCAGCTCCTCCAGCTCGCGGGTCTTGCCGGAGTTGGATATCAAGAGCATGAGGTCGTTCCCCCGCACGATGCCGAGGTCGCCATGCTGCGCCTCGCTGGGATGCAGGAAAAAGGCCGGGGTGCCGGTCGAGCTGAAGGTGGTGGCGATGTTCATGGCTATTTGCCCCGCCTTGCCCATCCCGCTCGTGATGAGCTTGCCGCCCCGTTCGTGCACGTATTCGACGATTAGGGCTATCGCCTCCTCGTATCCGGGTGTGACCGGTATGTTACGGACCGCCTCCGCTTCCTGCTCCAAGATGGAGTTTATCTCTTCGTGTGCCATATCGTCTAATGGTTTGTCGTGTTCTTGATTCAAAGCATGCATATATCTCGCGAAAATAAGAAAAAAAAGGAAAAGAAGCGGGAAAAACGGCAAACTCCATCGAGGGAAGTTCGTTACATGCCGTATGATTCTCTATCTTTAGTCTAAAGATACATAAATTCAGCCTAAAGATACGTATCTTTAACCTAAAGATAGATATCTTCAGCCTAAAGATAGACTTTCCCTTGGCGGATTCGCGGTTTTCCTCCGCCGGCTTTCCGGTTTTTCTTCCCGGCCAGTGTATATATTGGATATCGTGGGGATGTCATGTGTTGTTTACGTTAATGTAGTGAAATCTTAACATAATAAATTTACTTTCGCGACCGAATTAATATTTATCGCATGAGTCAATTTTATTCAGTGAAATCAAATCGAAAGAAGACGTTATGCGTCTCTTTGCTTATCGCCTCGCTGGCGGTGGGCCCTATTGACGGAATTTGGGGAAAGACGGTTTCGTCGCTTATTGCCGAGATGCGGCAGGAAAATATTACGGTGAAGGGCCAAGTGCTAGACCAACAGGGATTGCCCTTGATTGGCGTGAATATTTTGGAGAAGGGAACCACGAATGGCGTGGTGACTGATTTTGATGGAAATTTTCAAATCAGCCTTCCGGCTGGTTCGACGATTGTCGTTTCTTATATCGGTTATGTCAGCCAAGAGATCAAGGTGAGCGGAAGTGAAAGTTTGCGTATTGTCTTGGAAGAGGATACGCAAAACCTTGACGAGGTGGTTGTTGTTGGTTATGGTGTGCAACAGAAGAAAGATTTGACAGGTTCTATCGCCGCCGTGAAGGGGGATGACCTGAAGAATATCCCGGTGGCACAGTTGACTACCGCTTTGCAGGGGTTGGCGTCGGGCGTGGATGTGGTCTCAGACGGAGGTTCGCCGGGTGCGGAACCGGTCATTCGCGTGCGCGGCACCGGTAGCTTGAACGCTTCCGACCCGTTGGTGGTTATTGATGGCGTGCCCGTGGGTAGTATTTCTGACGTGAACCCGAACGATATCGAGACAATTGAGGTGTTGAAAGACGCTTCTTCTTCCGCTATCTATGGTACCCGTGCGGCGAACGGGGTCGTGATTATCACCACAAAGCGAGGGAAGAAGGACACGAAAACCAATATTGAGATCAACGCTTTCGCTGGAATCTCTAATGTGACCAAAACGTTGGACCTCCTGACCGCTCCCGACCTTGTCATGCTGAAGAAAGAGCGTTACGCCAACGATGGTATCGATGTCAATCCTTTTTGGAATGACTCTTATTATACGACACAACGGACAGACTGGCAAGATGAGTTGTTCGACCAAGGTTCGGTCTACAATGTAGATGTTCGCCTGACCGGTGGCAACGAGAAGTCGAATTATATGTCCAGTATCGGTTATTATAAGGAAGACGGTACGATTCTAAGCTCCGGTTTCGACCGTGTCTCTCTCCGCCTGAATTCCGATCACCAAGTCACCTCTCGCCTGAAGATCGGGCAGAGCTTGCAATATACTTACCGTAAATGGTATAACCCGAGCACGACCGATGTCTATTCCGGCGTGGTTTGGCAGGCTTTACGTTTCAATCCCGCTATCCCTTGCCGTTTGGATGATGGCGGTTGGGGTTCCGCCAGCGCCAATAACGAGTTGGGCGATATCAACAACCCCGTCTATGAGTTGTCTACCGAGCACCACTCCCGTTCCAATCATGGGCTTCTGGCTACCGTGACGCTCGACTTGGAGCTGATGAAGGACCTGCATCTGAAAGGGAACGCCGCTTTCGATGGCACGATCTATGATTACAAGGACTTTTATCCGCAAGTGACCGAACAGATGCGCCAGCGCAACGACGCGCAGTACACGCAAGGATACCAACATCGTTATTCATTCGTGGGTGAGGCTTATCTCGCTTATAATAAGAAATGGAATGGCAAGCATCAACTGGACGCTATGGCTGGTTTCTCGGCCCAAAAAGATAAAGGGGATTTTCTGACCGCTACCAAGATTGGTTTCGCCGACGAGAGCGAGGACCAGATCGTAATGGATAATGGAGAGACCTTGAATGCGATCACGGGTAATTACTATACGGAATCCGCCTTGGCCTCTTTTTATGGCCGGGCTTTCTATTCGTATGATAGCCGTTATTTGGTGACGGTCACTTTCCGCGCCGATGGTTCCTCGAAGTTCGCTCCGGGTAAACAATGGGGTTATTTTCCCGCTTTCTCGTTGGGTTGGCGTTTGTCGGAGGAGTCGTTCCTTGAGGACGCTGATTTCATAGACAATCTGAAATTGATCGGAGGCTGGGGATTGATGGGTAATCAAGACGTGGCGGACCTCCAGTATCTGACCATCATGGAGAAGAACAGTGATTATGGTAACAAATACACTTTCGGGAACAGTTATGTGGGTGGCGCGAAAATCAGCAGTTTGGCGAATCCGGATATCACGTGGGAGAAGACCGGCATGACCAATATCGGTGTGGACGGTATGTTCTTCGACCAGCGATTGAGCGCGGCGGTCACATGGTTCGATAAGAAAACCGTCGATATGCTTGTGCCGACGGTGGCGCTCGGCACGATCGGGCAGGCGACCATTCCCGACAGTAACATCGGCGAGATGAGAAACCGCGGCTGGGAGATTGAGGCCGGGTGGCGTCAGGATTTGAAATCGGGATTTTTCTATGATTTGAGTATGAACCTTTCGTTCGTGAAGAACAAGGTTTTGAAATTGTATGGAAACAATAATTTCATCTCGTCTGTTTACTATGGCCGACAGAACCAGGAGATTTCCCGTACTTACGAGGGTGATCCGATAGCCTCTTTTTATGGTTGGAAAACCGATGGGTTATACCAGAATATGGATGAGATCATGAATGACCCGAATATCGCGAACGATCCGCGCAGGGCGAATATCACGCCGGGTGATGTCCGTTTCGTGGATATCAATCATGATGGCGTGATTGACGAGAACGACCGTACTTATTTGGGCGACCCGAATCCGAACACGATTCTTGGTTTCCAGGCGAAGTTCGGTTACAAAGGTTTCGACCTGTCCATGAATTTCGTGGGCAATTTCGGGGCGGAACTGTATAACGCGGACCGGATGCAGGGCCTGGATCCCAGCTATTCGTACAACATGTACGCGGAGGCCTTGAACCGTTGGCATGGCGAGGGGACCAGTAACTCCATTCCGAAAATGTCGACGTTGCGTACCAACATGAACCATCGTACATCGGATCTTTTTATCGAGAAAGGTGATTATCTCAAGTTGAAGACAATGACATTGGGCTATACCTTACCTACGGGTTGGACAGAACATCTCAATATTCATTCTTTGCGTTTGTACGTGACCGCCGAGAACTTGTTCACGATCACCTCTTACTCTGGTTACTCGCCGGAAATCGGTTATACGGACGGTAATAAGCAACGTGGTGTCGATTACGCACAATATCCGATGAGCCGCAAGTTCACTTTCGGACTTAAGGTTAATTTTTAATGTAGATAGATAATCAAGTTATAGATAGTATAGATAGAATATGAAAAAGATAAGGTTATATATAATAAGTGGTTTGGTGGGCGTATTGACTTTTACCTCATGCGAGGACTTCCTTGAGGCCGACCCGAAGGGCGTCTATACGGAGGAGAACTATTTCACGAACGATCAATCGGTCGTCGACGCCGTTACGGGTCTGTACGGTATGCTGATCGTGGAGGATTACGTGGCGTTCGGCGATTATGCGTGGGATATCTGCTCGGACGATATGTACCGGGCGGGCGACCACGCCGAGAAGGAGGCGATCGAGACTTTCACTTTCGACGCGGGTAACGCGCAACTGAAGGCGGGGTGGTCGTGGAAATATGAGATGATATCGAGAGCTAACAATATCTTAAACCATGTACCGGAGATGACCACGATCTCTGAGGATATCAAGAACCGGAGTTTGGGCGAGACGTATTTTTTTCGCGCGTTCGCTTATTGGTGGCTTTACTTGCCTTATGGCGAGGTACCCATTATCTCGGAAGAGGATGCGAGAAACGCGAATTACAATAAGCCGAAAGCCTCGCTGGATGAGGTGTTGGGACAGATCGAGAGCGATTTGTTGGAAGCGGTGGAGTATCTGCCGGAGACCTCTTCCGCCGGACGTATCAACCGAGGGACCGCTTACGCTTACTTGACGCAGCTTTATATGCATTGGTCATGTATCGAGGGGCATGAGGATTTGGTGGACAAGGCAATCGACGCGGGTACTCACGTGACGGAAAACAGCACTTATCGGCTATCGGACAATTATCAGGACAATTTCCGGCAGGTGACCGACGCTTTACCCGAGATGTTGCTTTATGTCACCTCTTCTTCCTCTTGGCGGAATACCTCTACCATCTATTATTTCTCTCCCCGTTCGTTGGGAGGCTGGAATTTCTTCCATCCGCTGCCCGGTTTGTTCGAGGCGTTCGGCGATGATCCCCGTAGGGCGATGACGATGTGGGCGGCTGGCGATAAACTGCAAGTAGGTCCGGATTTGATCGATTATGATCCAAACTCGTCCGAGACTGGATATCATTTCAATAAATATACTACCTTTACGAGCGATGGACTCCTGAACTTTGATTTGTTGATTCCTCTGATGCGTTCGTCGGACGTATATTTGCTTGTCGCTGAAGCGAAGATTCGCCGTTCAGGTGCGGGTGCGGGCGACGCTGAGATCAATGCGGTGCGGGCTCGCGTAGGATTGCCACCGTTAGTGAACGCCGGTCCCGATGAGTTGATCAAGGAACGTCGGCTGGAGTTGGCGGGAGAGAACCGCAGGCATTTTGACTTGGTTCGTTGGGACAAGATCGGTTGGGTCGATTTGGTGGCGCTTTACGCTGACCCGAAGGCTTCTTATACGGCGGATCAAGGGCGGAAAAACTTCCAGCGGCCTCGCAATTATTACTTCCCGTTACCTCAAGAGGAGATAGATAAAAGCGATGGAGTCTTGGTGCAGAACAGTAATTATTAATTGATGGAGGTAGTTTTATGTTTAGTGACATCAAGAATTTGAATCGGTTGTTTATCGCCGCGGCGTTGCTTTGCGCCGTGGCGTTCGGCGCACGGGCGGACGAGCCCGCCGGTAAGGTGGACCCGCGTTATCATCTGCTCGGCCATCGCGGGGGCGTGACGGAAGAGGGGAAGCATCCGGAGAACAGCCTCGCCGCGCTCGACGAGGCGGTGGAGCGGGGCTACAGCGGGGTAGAGATTGACATCCGCGAGAGTAAGGACGGCGTGCTGTTCCTTTACCACTACGCCACGTTGGAGCGCGATTACGACACGAAAGCCCGTTGCGCCGACCTGACGTGGGCGGAGATACAGAAGCTGCGCCCGCTCCGGCCGGACGGTAAGGCGCCCGTGTCGGTGGAGGAGTATTGCCGTTACGCTCAAGGAAAAATCAAGGAAATCATGCTCGATATCAAGCTCGACAACCCCTCGGAGGCGTTTTACGAGAAGCTGGAGAATATCTTGCGGGAGACCGGCTTCCTCGACCATTCCTATTCCATCGGCCATGGCGAGCATTTCCTCGGCACGGGGTGCAAGATAACGATGCTGGTACGCGAGCGGGAGGAGTTTTTCAAGAAATATGGCGAGCGCACGAAAGAGCTTTACTTCCTTTTCGCCGGCATCGACGAGCTGAACTCCCGTCTGCTCCGCTGGTGCGCCGAGCAGGGCATACAGGTGATGGCGTGCGTCAACCGTCCGTGGCGCGAGCCGGTGACGCCCCAAAATATCGAGGAGGCTACCCGCGACCTTGAGTGGCTGAAAAGCTGGGGCGTGACCTATTACCAAATCGACTCCGACTACGACCGCCCGTTCCGGGAGTGAACGTGTGGCGATTAGTTTTTAATGGGAAATCTTTTCTAACTTGTAGCCGGCTTTATGAAGGGTGGTTAGCTCGATGGAAGGCTCTTCGGAGAGGTACTTGCGGAGTTTCGCTACGAAATTATTCAAGCTCTGTTCGTTGGCGTTTCCATCGGACCAAAGCTCCTGTATGATGATTTCCCGGCTGACGACATGTCCCATCTCTCGGGCGAGGAGAGCGAGCAGTTTACTCTCGGAGGAGGTGAGCTTTTGCACGAGTTCTCCTTCCTTCGATAAGGTTTGTTCCGAGGGGTTGAAGAGGTATTTGCCAAGCTGATATTCCGCGGCGGGTGTGGCGGTCACGTGTCGCCGGATATAGGCGATTAATTCCTCTATCTCGAACGGTTTCTTCAGGTAGGCGATGCCGCCTGCTTCCAAAGCTTGCGATACGTGGTGGCTGTCGGTATGGGAGGAAACGAACAGTATGGGGATATCCGGCAGGGTACGTCTCAGCTCCGGAGCTATTTCAATGCCGTCTTGTCGCCCGATTTCCACGTCGAGAACAAGGATGTTTGGACGCAACTCCTCCACGACAGACCGCGCCGCCACCAGCGAGGTCTGGTAATAGGTCTCAAACCCCTCCTCGTTCAGCGCGACGGTTACGATATTTCCCAATACGGTGTCATCATCGATAAATAAGACTTTCGTTTTCTCCATGTTTTTCTCCCTTTTTTTGTTATTTAGGCGAATAGCGGGAGTGAGAAGGAGAAGACGCTTCCGCTGCCCTCCTCGCTGCTTACCCGGATTTCGCCATTGTGTTCGTTTATGATGTAATGGGCTTGCGCCAGCCCGATGCCATAGCCCGTGCGTGTTTTTCCCGCCTCGCGGGGCACTTGGTAAAATTGCGTGAACAATCTCTTCTGATATCGGGGAGCGATGCCCCAGCCGGTGTCCTGTACCGACACCACCAGTTTATCTCCTTCACGCTCCAGTGTCACGGTCACCTTCACGTCATCATCGGAATATTTTAACGCGTTCTCAAGTAAGTTCCGTATCACGTTCTCGATATACATGGCGTCCGCCTGTACGGTCTGTTTTTCCGGCAGGCGATTGTCTATCCGGATATGTTCATATTTCTCCGGATAGAGAAACGCCAGCTCACGCTTGGCTTGATTGGTCAGGGCGAGCAAGTCCACGTCCGTCTTGTGCGGCACGATACGGTGGTTCTCGCACCGGGCGATAATCAGCAGCGATTCTATCGTATGGACCAAATGCTTCACGTTGGCGAGTCCTTTTTCCATCATATCCCGCTTTGTCGTATCTTTCTCCGTGCTCTTGAACCAGCTTAACATCGTTACCACGCCGTTCAGCGGCGATTTCAGGTCGTGTATCGTGCCGTTGATGGTCGCCTCTCGTTTCTGTAATAGTTCGTTTTTCTCCTTGATTTCTTTTAATTGAAGATATAACGCGACGAACGACACGCCCATGATGCCCAATGAGGCGAGCAACGCCCACAAGTGTTGCCATACGAACGCCCGGTAAGGGATAATCGCCTTGACGCGCAGGAAGCAAAGCCCCTTCGTTCCGATAGGATGTAGCTCCGATATGTAGTTCCATGCCCGCTGTCCGTCGTATCCCGCGGAATCCACCGCAAGGGTGTCTTTATCGTATCGCACGATGTTGTACACGAGGGTTGGAGGGACGGTATCCGCGAAGATGCGGTTCAACGTGTCGATATTCAGAGGATTCCCTTTCCGCAAGGCGCGGTCTTGGCTGAGTTGGTAGTGTACTTCCGCCCCGGTTTTTCCTATATTTTTCTCACGTGCCTTATCGATATTCATGAAATCCAACGGTTCGGACACGTTCAGCCTCATCAGGCTATCCAATTCTCTCGATTCAGGGAGCTTCAGTATGCTGTCCAATTCCCATGGGGTCATGTCCTCCAACGTTTTCGATACGACACTTCGTCCATCGATGGGAGACGGGTCCAAATTTCGGATATGCAGTTCGTCATCGATGGCGAGAGCCAGCAGCCGTTCTATCATCGTTATCTTTTCCGCTTTATATCCATTATACAGGTTCACGATGTAGAACGCTTGGATACAGGCGATAGCGATAGCCGCTACAAATGTGATATAATAGAATTTCTTCATTTTATAATCATCAATTGTCGCAAATATAACCAAAACAGCGAAAAAATATTATAAAAAGATGATGTTTTTATTATAGATGATTATAAAAATGGGGTGTTATTTTGTAATCTGAATCCGCGACCTTTATGTCATTGTTTTCGTTATATAAAATATAGAGAGTATTGTAAATAGACTATAAACTTTAAAAATAATCATGAGATGAGAAGGCTTCTTTTATTCATTGGTTTTATTTGTCCGTTTATCGGGCTTTCCGCCCAGCGGGTGATTACCGGAAAGGTCATGGACGAGGCGGGTGAGGCGGTGCCTTTCGCCAATGTCGTGTTGTTAACGGTGGCGGATTCCGCATTGGTGACGGGCGGCGTGACCGATGAAGCAGGTGCTTTCCGGCTAGAGACGAACGCTGTGGGGCGAATCTTGCTGAAAGTCTCCTTCGTAGGTTATGAGGACCTGTGGAAAGAGGTGGAGGCGGATGCGGCGGAGATTACGTTAGGGACGTTGACACTCGTTTCCGGAGGTATTTCTTTAGAAGGTGTGACCGTTCAAGCGCAAAGGCCGTTGATCCGTAGGGAGGCGGGCAATATCGTCACCACCATTGAGAATTCTTCGTTGAGCATGATTGGCACGGCGGACGACTTGATGCGCTACGTGCCCGGCGTGATCCAGATGGACGACGCGTTGACGGTGGCGGGAAAAGGTACGCCAACCATTTATATAGACGGGCGGAAGCTGCGCGACACTTCGGAACTCTCGCGGTATAGCTCGAACGACATCAAAACGGTGAAACTCATTCTCAATCCCGGAGCGGAATACGATGCGGATACTCGTGCGGTGATCGATATCCGTACCAACCGCCGAAACAGGGAAGGCCTTTATATCTTCGCTTACGGTCGCCTCGACCAGCGTCGTCATCTGTTGGACCAAGAGATGATAGACTTTAGCTATTCCAAAGGAAAGTTCGATTGGTTCCTGAACTATACCCACGCTTATGCCCGTATGGATACGAAGACCGAGCAAAGCCAACGTAAGGTGGCGCGCGACACGGTCGTCCTTCAAACCGAGTGTTCGTCGGATGTCGAGTGGGCGAAGGTTCATAACGTGTCGGCCAGTTTCAACTTCGCCCTCAACGAGCGGAATACGTTGGGCGCGCGGTATACCATGAGCGTGAACGACCATCATTGGGAAACGAACGATAGCCCTTTCGACCTTTCCATCAACGGAAACGCCCAACCGAGAACCTTGACGGACAACTATTCCAATGGCGACAACCCAAAGCATTACTTGAACGCTTACTATCGGGGCAATTGGCAGGACCGGCTGACATGGCAGATAGACGCGGATTACGTCTCTCTCAACCATAAAAACCATACGACGGTAGACGAGACAACGGACGGTGCGCTTACCCATACCGACCAACATCGCGACCGCGACAATCGGCTTGCGGCGGCGAAATTGGTGATGGGTTACGACTGGGGCGAGGCGGGTCGTTTGTCGTGGGGCGCGGAGTACAGCTACGTGGAGAACTCGGGTGTCTCGGATGTTAGCGATGGGCGAACGAACGTATCCCGGAGCGAGTTCGAGAACTTAGAAGACAAGTACGCCGCGTTTCTCTCATATCATTTCCAGCGGGAGCGTTTCGCGTTTGACGCGGGTCTCCGTTATGAGAACGTATGGTCGCGGGCGGAGAGCGACGGACGACGCTTAGTAGATAAACATTATTCCGAATTATACCCAACGGTATCACTGACTTACATGCCTGCCACCGGAGCCGAATTGGGGTTGAACTTCTCCAAGCGGGTGAGTCGACCTTCCTTTGGTCAGCTCTCCAATGAGCGGATTTATTACAATCGTTACTATTGGTTCTACGGGAATCCCGTATTGGATCCGGAGGACATCTACGAGGTGGAGCTGAACGCTTCCTATAAGTTCCTGACTTTTCGTTTGGGATATGAGCATACGAGCGATTATATCGTATCCGATTTCATGATTGATCCTGCGGACGCGACGGTGACCATCGAGCAGGCGGTGAATTATCCTAAGTTCCGCCAGCTGAGCGCGACGCTGACCGGCGAAAAAAGCTTCGGCCCGTGGCGGGCGGTACTGAACGCCTCGGTATATAAGCCTTTCTTTGAGGTTAGGGGAACCGATGGCGGGACCTTTGCGTATAACAGTCCTTACGTGAACCTTTCGTTGAACAACACCTTCTCGCTACCCGCCGGCTTCATCTTCCGCCTCGACGGATACTATTATTCGGGCGGTAGCCGGGGGAATATGGATTACGAGCCGCGGGGCAGCCTCGACGCGGGCTTGATGAAAGCGTTCCTCAAGAATACCCTCGTGCTTTCATTGCAAGGGAAAGACCTCTTCCAATGGATGAACCATGACGTGCGGCAGGAGATGAACGGCTTGGCCATCAAGCGATACACCCGTGGCGACAGCCGTTCGGTCAGCCTGACCCTCACGTGGCGTTTCAACTCCCAGAAGAAGCGTTACCAAGGTACCGGTGCGAGCGACGACATCATGAACCGCTTCTAAAAAATGGAGACCATTTTTCGGAGAACAGCCAAGCCCGCGGCTTAGCG
>CASEGC010000073.1 GCA_949287365.1 uncultured Parabacteroides sp. | reverse complement strand
TCAGGCTTTCAACCAGGGCGTCAGCCATGCGCACAGGATCGTTCCTCGCGATATCCTCATCGATTCTTTGAGGAAACAGCACTGTTTGGTTGGGTGTGTAAGGACGAAAATGTATCTTTGTCATAATATTATCAATGTTATTATGCTTAAAGATACAAAATCTTTAAGTAATAGCAAAGCCTCGGCTTGTGAAAGTCGGGGCTTTGTGCATAAAAAAGAAGGTGCGCTTTTTGACACACCTTCTTTTTTGTTTTCTTTTGTGGAAAACATGTGCGTCTTTATCGAGAAAGTCGTACATTTGTCTGCATTCAAACTAAAGCGAGATTAATTATGAGTACGAAGAATGACGATTTCCTTTATGACGAGGGAGATTCTGTACGGTTTATCCGTAAATATCTTCCCCAAGAACTGAAAGACAAGTTCAGCGATGATGACATTAACTATATCGTGGATTTGATTTACGATTATTACGAGTCGAACGGATTGTTGGATAATGACGCCGACGAGGAGGTCGAGATCGATGAGGACGAAGTGGTGGCTTATGCGGTCAAGAACGCGGCCCGAGATGGTGTCGGGCATTTCGAGCCGGAAGAGATCCGGTTTGTCGTACAAGGCGAGTTTGCGTATTGCGATTCGATTGATGTGTTTGATTGAAGATTGTCTTAATAATAAAAAGGTAGGGAAAATGAAGAGCATTAAATTATTATCGGTTTTGTTGTTATGCGTGGCGGTCGTTTTCACGAGTTGCGGAACGTGGAACAACACGGCGAAAGGTACGGCCATCGGCGTGGGTGGAGGAGCCGCCGCGGGCGCGGGCATTGGAGCTTTGGCGGGTAATACGGCTTTGGGCGCTGTCATCGGTGCTGCCGTGGGTGGTACGGCAGGCGCTTTAATAGGGAAGAAGATGGATAAGCAGAAGAAGGAGTTGGAGGCTACGCTTCCGGAGGAGACGAAAATCGAGACCGTGAACGATGGCGAGGCCTTGAAACTGACTTTCGATTCGGGCATCCTTTTCGCTACCAATTCCAGCACGGTGAGCGACGCGTCGAAAAGCGCGTTGCGCAATTTCGCCACGAACTTGAAGCAGAATCAGGATACGGACATCCGTATCATCGGTTTCACGGACAACACGGGCAGCGTAGATTATAATCAGACGCTTTCAGAGAAACGCGCCAAGAGCGTTTACGATTATTTGATGCTGAACGGCGTAAGCACGGACCGCATGATTTACGAGGGACGTGGAGTGCATGACCCCGTGGCGACCAACGATACGCCGGAGGGTCGTTCCTTGAATCGTCGCGTGGAAATCATGATCGTGGCGAGCCAAGAGATGATTCAAGCCGCCCAGCAAGGGACGCTTCAATAAAATCTATCTTCTTAGAACATAAAAGCGACGGTCTCATGCGTGGGGCCGTCGCCTGTTTTTATCTGAGTGTTGTTAGCTGAGGAAGAAAGCCGTCATTTATAACCTTCCTTGATTTTTTTCGCCAACTCATGGTAATCGCTCCTCGACGCTCCCGTGAATATTTGAGCCACAAGGTCGTTGCCGCCTTTTCCCACGAACACGTACATCAGTACCGTATCGCCATTTTCAAGGTCTTCCATGTACCATCTGTCAATCTTCCCTCGCTCATCGATATATTCCGCTAAGACAAGCTTGGATGGCACTTCGGACAAGATGGCGAGCATCTTGTCGCGCGGGTCGGCGTTCCCATGGCCGGTCATTCTCATGACACCGATTTCTTTGGGATAGCCATAATCTTCGGCGGACATGTCCGCCTTTTCGAAACCTTCTATGTTCGAGATTTTCTCGAAGGCGTTTTCTAAACTCTGTCCGTTGGCGTACAATCCCATGAAAACGGACAATAGGATAAAACAAATTTTTCTCGATAAAGTATCCATGACGTTTATTGATATAAGTTATTATGACGCGAATATAAGAAATTGGAACCGAAAGGCAGGGAAAAGAAAAAACGATGCCGGGATAATTCCTTGTCCCGCCGGGAAAAAGGTCGGGACATGCGGGGAAAATCTCTATCTTTAGCCTAAAGATACATATCTTCAACTTAAAGATATATATCTTCAGCTTAAAGATACATATCTTTAGCCTAAAGATAAACTTTTCTCTGGTAGCCTTGCGCTTTTCCCTTACGAGGTTTTCATCTTTTTTTCCTTATATTTGAGGTGATTTCCACGGCGTGCGATAGTTCTTGCACAAATAGGCGTCCGCCTCGGTGTCGTGGAAACTCTTTCCGTCCCAAGAGAGCTTTTTCCCCGTGCGGTACGCGATATTGCCCAGTTGAGAGAACTTGGCGATGTGCGCCCCAATCTCGATGCTGGCGGCGCAGTTCCGGTTCCGGCTCTTGATACACTCCAGATGATTCTTGACATGCAGGTTCAATCCACCCTCGCCATACGCCTTTTTCAAGGGAACGGCCTCCATGCGCGCTTGCCCGTTCACCCGTTCGGGAATTACTTCCCAACCGCTTCGGTCTACGACCAATGTCCCGTTTTCGCCCACGAACCCTAATCCGTGGCTACGGCCATACGCTCCGTCATCGATGCCGATGGCATGGTCCCAAAGTACGGTGAAATCCTTGAAAGTGTAGATGGTTTGCAACAGGTCCGGTGTCTCGCAGGCGTCGTCGGGATAACCGAACTTGCCACCCGATGCCATCACGGTTTCCGGCGCGGTGACGTTCATCCCGTACAAGGCGTAATCCAGCAGATGCACGCCCCAGTCGGTCATCAGGCCTCCCGCGTAATCCCAAAACCAACGCCACGTGAAGTGGAAACGGTTCCGGTTGAAAGGACGTTCCGGCGCGGGGCCGAGCCACATTTCATAATCCACGCCGGCGGGCACGGGCTCGTCCGGCTTCACGGGAATGGATGGGCACCAGCCTTGATACGAGAAGACGCGTACGGTGCGGATTTTCCCCAGTTGCCCGCTATGGACGAATCGCATGGCGTCTTGCCAATGCGGGTCGCTTCGTTGCCATTGTCCCACCTGTACGACCTTGTCGTATTTTTGCGCCGCGCGTACCATGATGTTACATTCCTCGATGCTGTTGCCCAGCGGTTTCTCGCAATAGACATCCTTTCCCGCCTCGCAAGCCGCCACCAGTTGAAGGCAGTGCCAATGGTCTGGCGTCCCGATGATTACGAGGTCGATGTCTTTGTTGTCTATCAGTTTACGCCAGTCTTTGTAAAGATGTTTCACTTTCTTTCCGGTCAGTTTCTCGGTTTCCGCCGCCCGGTTGTTCAATACGTTCTCGTCTATGTCCGCCAACGCGACACATTCCACCTCCGGATTACGTAAGAACGCTTTCAAGTCCTCGAATCCCATACCGTTGCATCCGATTAATCCGATGCCGATTTTGTCGTTCGCCTCAACGTTTGTACCGTTCGCTTGGATGAAAAAGGGGCTCAAGGTAAGTCCGGCGCCGAGCCATGCGCTCTGTCGTAAAAAATCTCTTCGTGTTGTCATCGTATAACTGTTTTACAGATTTAAGTATTATGAATGTGCGCGATATTAACGGAATTCTATCAAATGGACAAAGGAATGGCCTTATTCTATGTTTATCGTGTTGTAAAAAAAGTTATTGAAATGACATTCTTCCGGAGAATAGACTACCTTCGCGTTAATTGGTGTATAATAATCGAGGAGAGAGGGAAAAACTCTTGAATAAATTTGGAATCAAGATTGAACGGTATGAAAATACAAGCTTTTATCTATAGTTTTGTCGTAATCTTTTTGTGCTCGTGTATTCGGGAGGAGGCTCCGAACGCCGAAGCGGATATCTTGACGTGTGTCGTGCCGGGCGACGTGTTGCAAACGGAGCCGGAAATCACGAACGAATCCGTGACGCTGACCGTGAAAAGCGACGCGGATATCACGAATCTCGCGCCGGAGTTTACCTTGACACCGGGCGCCACGATTTCTCCCGCCAGCGGGACGGCCTTCGATTTCACCTCGCCCCGCGCTTATATGGTGACTTCCGAGGATGGGAATTGGACGAAAACCTATACGGTCCGTTGTATCGTATCGGGCGTGAGCACGGAATATCATTTCGAGAACGTGACCCTTGAGCCTACGAACGGGCGTTATCAGATTTTTTACGATTTCACGGCGAGTGGTGATTCCGTGACGTGGGCGAGCGGAAACGCGGGTTTCGCGTTGACTAACCAGAATCTTCAAGTAGACGATTTCCCGACCATGCAAGCGGATGATGGCTATGTCGGGAAGTGCGCTAAATTAACGACACGTGGAACAGGCAGTTTTGGTGAGCTTTTAGGTATGTCCATGGCGGCCGGGAATTTGTTCATAGGTACGTTCAACTTGGCCGACGCTCTTCCTGACGGGCGGGCGGCGGTGAGGTTCGGGCGTATATTCGAGCATGTGCCCACTTACGTGTCCGGTTATTATAAGTACAAGGCGGGAGACTCCTATAAAATAAATGGCGAAGAGGTGAGCGGTAAGAAAGACCAGTGTGACATCTACGCTATTTTCTTTGAGACGGATGATGAGGTGGAGTATTTGGACGGTTTCAACCGTTTCTCCAGCCCGAACTTGATTTCCGTGGCGCGCATAAGTAATCAGAAGGAGACGGATGAGTGGACGCATTTTTATATTCCGTTCGTGGCGAGACCCGGTAAGGTGGTCGATAAGGAGAAATTGGCGAACGGTGGTTATCGTTTGGCGTTGGCGTTCACTTCCAGTATCAACGGGGATATTTATGAGGGAGCCGAAGGTAGCACGCTTTGGGTGGATGAGGTAGAGATTATTTATTCGGATGAGGAATAACGGAGATAAAAAAGAGAATATAATGAGGAAATATTATATAGCGATAGCGGTTCTTTCGCTTTTCTTTTTAACCTCTTTTTCGGCGGTCGCGCAGCAGGAGAGAAACCAAGGCATCATTTGGTCATCCTTGAGAGGTTTGGAATATACGGTTAAGGCGGGTTTCAATATAGGAGGGACGACCCCTCTTCCTTTGCCTCGTGAGATTCGTTCGATAGACAGTTATCGTCCCACGTTGTCTATCTCTATAGAGGGTGACGTGAAGAAATGGTTCGGGGAAACGAAAAAATGGGGAATGATGTTTGGTTTCCGTTTAGAGAATAAGGGAATGGAGACGAAAGCCACGACCAAGAATTATAGCATGGAAATTATCGGCGATGGAGGTGAACGGTTGAGAGGTAACTGGACCGGAGGCGTACAGACCAAGGTGGAGAACTCTTATTTCACGATTCCGGTAGTGGCTCTTTATCGACTGAATAATCGGATTAATTTCTCGGCGGGACCTTTCTTCTCGTTCGCTACGCAGAGGAACTTTTCCGGCTATGTATATGATGGTTATTTGAGGGAAATCAATCCTACGGGTGTGAAGGTGGAATTTTCCGGCGATAATCGGGCTTCTTACGATTTCTCCGATGATTTGCGGAAGTTCCAATGGGGGGCGCAAGTCGGGATGGAATGGAAGGCGTTTAAGCACCTGATCGTATACGCCGATCTCACTTGGGGCGTGAATGACATATTCCCTAAAGATTTTGACACGATTACCTTTGCGATGTATCCGGTGTATTTGAACTTGGGCTTTGGATATTCTTTCTGATTAACATATTATTATTACCATGAATGAGAGACAGAACACAGGAAAAGGCATGAACCGTAGAGAGTTCTTGGGCCTTTCGGCATTGGGATTGGCCAGTTTGACCATTCTTCCCAGTTGGGCGGTAGACGGAGTCCGTATCGCGCCAAGCGACCGGGTCGTTTTAGGTTTTATTGGTTTGGGCCAGCAGGCTTTGTCGGATTTTAAAGGCTTCGCCGCTTGCCCCGGCGTGCAAGTGGCGGCGTGTTGCGATGTGGACTCGTTGAAGACCGAGCGTTTCAGGAGGCGTGTGGCCGAGTGGCAGATCGTGAAAGGCATGAATCCGCGTTGCGATATGTACGAGTTTTATGAGGATTTGCTGGAGAGAAAGGACATTGACGCTATCGAGGTGGCGACGCCGGACCATTGGCATGCGCTGGCCACGATTCATGCCTGCCAATCCGGAAAGGACGTGTATTGCCAGAAGCCGTTGGCCTATACGATTTCCGAGGGCTTGGCGATGGTAAGGGCCGTCAGGGAAAACAAGAGAGTGCTTCAGGTGGGTAGCCAACAGCGTTCCAGTGCGGAGTTTCAAAAGGCTATCGAATTGGTGAGGAGCGGGGCGATAGGCCATATAGAGAAAATATACGCCCGGGTGGGAGAGCCGCCCAAGCCGTTCGATTTGCCGGAGATGCCCGTTCCCGCCAACCTGAACTTCAATCAGTGGATGGGACCGTTGAACGACCCCAAGATTCATTATCATCCCGACCTTTGTCCTCCAATCTCGTTGGAGCCGGAAGAGAACGAGAAGCTTTGGGGCGCTTGGCGATGGTATCAGGAGACGGGTAACGGATATACGGCGGATTGGGGAGCGCACATGTTCGATATCGCTCAGGCGGCTATCGGGATGGATGGCTCCGGACCGGTGGAGTTCATCCCCAAAGGCTATAATGGGACACCTTACGCGACGATGAAGTACGCTAATGGCATTGTCATGACGGAACAACCCTATTTGGACGATAACGATGGCGCGCAGGGAATCAAGTTTATCGGAGACAAAGGCTGGATAGAGGTCGCCCGCGGTTATTTGGCATGTTCCGACTCCTCAAAAGTCCCGGCGGAGCTGGCGGGTAAACGTCCGTTGAGCAAGGAAGAAGAGGCGAAGATGTGGGCGGAATGGAAAAAGAAAGAGGCCGAGGAGGCCAAGAAAAGGAAGAAGAACAAGAAGGAGGAGAAGAAAGGTGGCATGGCCGGCGAATACGAGACGAGCGCTCCGCACATGCAGAACTTTGTCGATTGCGTCCGTTCCCGCCAGAACCCCATTGCTCCGGTAGAGGTAGGATGCAGCACGAACACGCTTTGCTGCTTGCAGAATATCGCCCGAGAGCTGGGGCGTCCGGTGAGATGGAATCCGGCTACCTTGAGTTTCGATAACGATAAGGAGGCGGTCGCCCATCGCCTGTATTGGTATCAATATCGGAATCCCTATACGTTGCCTTATTTCGATAAATGATAGGGACGATACCCTATGGGAGCCTCGCGAACGTACCTCGTCCGCGGGGCTTTTTATTATCCGTACAAGGGTATCGGATACCCTTCGTAAAGAGTATCTGATACCCTTCGTAAAGGGTCACCGTGACCCTTTGCGGACAGTCACAATGACCCTTCGCGGGCGGTATCGGATACTCTACTTTTTCAGAACGAGAGTTTCATGGTCATCCGGATGCCTCGTTTTTGGATGTCGGGATTGTCGAGGTAATTCAACCGCCACGTGTAATCGATTCGCAGGAACTTGAATATGTTCTCGATGCCGACGCTGACTTCCATATAAGGTTTTTTCCCAAGGCGATAGGTGTCGTCGGAGAAAGCGTAAAGGCCCTCTCCGCCATTTTTCGCCGGGTCGTTCTTGTCGGTCAGATGCCCCCAAAGCCCCCGGAAGCAGAATACCTCCCTCCATTTCAGCTTCTTGATAAGCGGGATGCGGTTCAGCAAGTTCCCGTTCATGTAATAGGTCATGTCCCATGAGAGGTATTCGTCATTGATGAACTCCAGCGCGTTCATGTTCGTGTAAGTCTCCGGCTGGATCGTGTAGGTCATGTTGGCGTTGGGCAGGATTAACAGGGGATAGGGCACCTTGGTCCACACCTTCCCCGCCTTCGTTATCAGGTCGAGATAGCCGAAGGCGGAGAACCAGAAACGTTTTTGCGCGCCGATGTCGGTCCGTTGGTAATCGTAGGAAGAGCCTAAGAGTCCCTTCTTCGCCATGACATGGCTGAAGTTGAAAATCAGCGCGTCGTACGTGATGGGAATGCGCAAGTTGCGTGTCTGATAGAACTTTTCGTCTTTCCCGTATCGGAAGCGCAGCTCCAGTTCCGTCATGTCGTAATGCCCGACGGGGCTGAACGTGCCGTCTTTCTCTATGCGGCTGAACTCGGCGTATGGGGTGGCGTACTCTCGGAAGTTGCGCAGGGTGGCTCCGTATGATATTCCGTTATAATGCTCCCGCGTGTAGGTCAGTTCGGTACGGCGCAGGTAGGTGGCGTGGCTGTCTTTCTTGCGTCGGATGGCCAGCATCATATTGTCCTTCCCGGTGTACATATAATTCTGTCCCAGCTTGTTGAGGTCGTACATGTATTCCAGCCGCAGCGAATGCACGGGGAACTCTTTCCGATACTCTTTCTTGTCGCTGAAGGAATATTCCGCCAAGATGTCGTATTTCATTTTCCGGTCTCTCGTCCCATACGCCACGTAGCCATCGAGGAAGAGACGCTTGCTCAACGCCGTGGTCGTCGTTCCTCCCACTCGGAAACGTCCTCCCTCGATGGCGTTGCCGTTGAAGGTGGAATTCATCGGTCCGAACTCGAACTTGCTTTTCTGTGGGTCTTTATGCGTCGGGATGTAACCTCCGATAAGCGTGGTCAAGACCTTTTCCGTGATATAGAAGACCGGTACGGCGCGTAGTTTGGCCATGAGTTTCTCCACGGAGTTCGGGTTCTTCCGTACGGCCTCTTCTGGTCGCACGGCCACCCAGAAGCTGTCCGGTCGTTGATAGGCCTCACGCAGGGTGATGGTGGGCGCGCTTTGGTCGAACACATGGGCGAATTTGCCTTCGGGCGCCTCGAACGAGTGGTTCTTGTAGATGTTCAAGCGTCGGGCGTACATGCCTTTCGATTTCTCGCTGAGCTTGAAATTCACGCTGATGTCATCTTTCAGGATGAGCCGTGTGCTGTCCGCTGTCCTCTCGAACGTCTGGTCGATTGTCATGTGGGAGACGAAATTCAGGTTGATGTCCTTGGGGACGTTAAGAACCGCCCGCTTGACGAAATAGGTGGAATCGAGCAAGACGTAGAAGTGTCCCGTGAAACCGAACGTCTCGGAATTGAAGGGCACGAACCCCAAATCGACGCAGGGTTGTCCCTCGACCTGTACCGTGTCGAGCAGATAGTATTTGTAATAGTTCGGCCCGATTCTTGACAGCGGGCTCACGAAGCGTTGCAGGAAGAGCGGGATGTTGTTCTGGAAAATGTCCACCTCCTTGAACGCCTCCTCAAGGAATTGCTGTACGCCGTCGCGGGCGAACACCTCATCCACTCCCGAGGAATGATTGCCTTGTATCACACGCTTTTCCGAGTGAGGCTCCTTACGATAATATACGGTCTCTATCTTCTCCCGTTCGGAGACGGGAAGGATGGTGGTGCCCACGTCGAGCGTGTCGACAAAATCCACGAGGAAGTCGAACTTCCCGCTTTGCCCGTTTTTCTTGGGTTTGGGCGTGTATTCGTTCATGGCGAAGATGATTTTCTCATAATGGTCATAGCTGAAATAATCCCGGTCTCTCGGGTCGTTCTGCTCGCGTCGTTCTATCATCTCCTTCACGAAGCGGACGGCGGGGTTGTCTTTCTTCCGATAACGTTCCCGGCCGGGTTTGACCACCACGTCGTTCAACACGATGCCGCTGGGTACTAATTGGATTTCCACTGTCTCGTTCTTGCCTTTCGGAGAGAGGGCAATGGTCTTCGTGTCATAGCCTAAATAGGAGACCTCCAGCGTGCGTAGTTTGGCGGGAGCCGACAAGGAGAAGCGCCCGTCCATGTCGGTGGCTGTCCCGGATGTCGTTCCCTTGAATATCACGGAAGCGTACGGCAAACCCTCGCCCGTGATGGAGTCGGTCACCACGCCCGTTATCACACGCTCCTGCCCGTTCGCTTTCCATAGGCAAGATAGGAGTATAACCAAGAAAATCAATCTTTTTGCCATTCTGTTTATCTAAAGGGTTGTCGGTTTATGTCATACGGTGGCGCATAGTTTGGCGCAGAACCGCTCGTGTCGCCATCGCATATATTGACAGAGGATTCCCATGACGATAATCTCGAAAGCGAAATAGAGCCAGGGTAAATCCATGAGGCAGACGAGATAAAGTACGATAGCCCGTGTATTGAACGTAAGGATGTTGGTCCATTTCATCAGTGGTAACGAGTTTTCCCGGAACCGGTCGCGGAAGGATTGGGGAATCTTGTTCGTCGAGCCATATTTCGCCCGCAGCCTCGCTATCAGTCGCTGGAAGTTCGGTGTCTGCCGCTCTTGGGTTCTCGTGTAATTGACATAGCTTTTCAGGAAAACCTTCCAAAGGAAATTGCCCTTCCAAGGTGTCTCGTCGTATATCTTTCGCTGTTGGACGGAATTGTCGAGCTCGCTTCCCGCCTCGCCTTTCAGGAAGAACAGATGAATCTGCCGATAGTAATCGGCCAGTCCACATTGGCGGCCGTGACAACCGAAGCCGGAGTAGAGCACGAAGGCGAACAGGATGAGCGTGGCGACCCACGTGGCGTTGGGGCTGTCCGCTATGCCGAGCCATTGGAACTCCAACCCGTGGTGGTGGTAGAAACGGTAGACCAGCGCGACGTAAATCGGGATGAACCACACTTCGCTGGCCGCCCCGTCGAGAATCCGCCCGAGGCGGGTCTTTTGGTTGGTCATGCGGGCCAATTGCCCGTCCGCACTGTCATAAAAGTTGGCCCATGCCAATAACAGGATGGCTATCAGGTTGTAGGTCAGGCCCTCCATTCCCTCCGTCCGGTAAGAGCCGTGGGCGAAGAAAAAGGCGGAGCTGGCCCCGATAATCATCGAAAGGATGGTCACCGTGTTGGGATGCACGTGCAACCGCTTGAAAAGTAGCGCCCATCCATAACCGATGGGCCGTGTCCATACTGTATCGAGCCATTCCTCGGTGTCGTTGGATTTGTAAGTCGATTTGATGTTCTTGTTCATTTCCCTTTGAATATATTATGTGCGTTCGATAATGTCCTGCCGGAAAAAGTTGGACGTGCCGGGGAAAAGTTCGCTGAGCCCCCGGAAAAAGTTCGTGACGTAACGAGGAATTCTCTATCTTTAGGCTAAAGATACATATCGCAAGCCTAAAGATATATATCTTCAGCTTAAAGATACATATCTTTAGCCTAAAGATAGACTTTTCCACGGCGACTTTCCCTTTTTTCCTACGGGCATTCGGATTTTTTCTCCCGCTTCGCCGACTTTTTCTCCCGTGTCATCCGCTTCTCATAGCAAATACCTCTCTTGCCAACGCCGGTAATAGTCCGGCAAGTCTACCATCAACTGTCCCTCCTTGTCGATAAATAGCTGTGTCGTAGTTCCTTCCGCACATAGCGCATGATCGCTTTCCCTGAAAATCTTGTAAGCGTAGTCGAGCCGCGCTCCGGGCTTGTAGACGTAAGTGGTGTGTACTAACGCTGTCTCGTTGATGAGTAGAGGCGCGAGATATCTTACGTGCACGTCGTAAATAGGGGCGTAAATTCCGGCTCGCTGCATATCGGCGTATCCGATACCGGGATAATGCCGCCCGAATGACTCCCGGCCATCTTCGAGATAGGTGATGAAGGAACCATGCCAGACCCGGCGCATGGAGTCGATTTCGTTGAATCGTACTTGTACGCGGCAGATGTCCTCTAATTCGTTCATGGATGTTTACGTGTATAGTCCGCCATTGATGGAGATTACCTCGCCCGTGATATATCCGGCGGCTGGCGAGGCGAGGAAGCCTACCAGTTCCGCTACCTCCTCCGGCGTGCCAAGGCGATTGGCGGGAATCTCTTTCTTTAGCGTCGCCTCGTCGAGCCCTTCAAGCATGTCGGTCCGGATGAAACCCGGCGCCACGGCGTTGACCGTAATCCGTTTGCGGGCCACTTCCAGCGCCAACGCTTTGGTGGCGGCTATCAATCCGCCTTTCGCCGCGGAATAGTTGCTTTGTCCGGGCATGCCTCTTAGTCCGCTTACGCTCGCCATGTTGATGACACGTCCATATTTCTGGCGAATCATGGAAGGCAATAGGAGCCGTGTCGTATGGAAGAAACCTTTCAAGGTGATGTCCAGCACTTCGCTCCAATCCTCTTCCGGCATGAGCGCCAGGATATTGTCGCGGCGGATTCCGGCGTTGTTCACCAATACTTCGACCGAGTCGTCCGGATGACTGTCTATCCAAGCTTCAAGCGTCTCTTTGGTCTGTTTGTTGTCGCTCACGTCGAATCTCAGGAGTTGGCCCTCCTGCCCGGCTTGGCGTACTTGTTCGAGCGTCAGGTTCGCCTCATCGGTGTTGTTTATGTAATTGATTAGGATAGCGTATCCCATTTGGGCCAGTTTCACGCAAATGGCACGGCCAATGCCTCGGCTTCCGCCTGTCACTAAAGCGTATTTCATTGTCTTCTCAACTTATTAATCTTTTAACATGTTCCAAATCATTTCTTTTCCCACTATTTCCGCACAGGTGAAGAAGGCGGTCATCGTCACGCCTTGTATGCCGTGCAGCATCAGGTTCTGCCCCGTGAGGAAGAGGTTCGGTATGGGAGTCCGAGGCGAGAGCAAGGTCATCATCGGCTCCCGATAATCCTTGCGGATGCCGTAAGCCGAACCTTCGGGCGTGCCGGTATAATCCCGATAGGTCAACGGCGTGCTGATATAACGTCGCTCGATGTGATCGCGCAGACCGGGAATGACTTTCTCCGCCAAAGCGACACATTCGTCAGCCACACGCTCTTTCATCTCGACGTACTCCTTTCCCCGATGTCCGACCGATGTCTGGTTCCACCGTTCGCATCGGCTCCATGGCATCGGCGTGAGCAAGTCTGCCTGAAGCGCGTATTCTCCCTCGTCCTCTGGAATCCGGCAACTGATAAGCAGGCCGCTTACGGAACTTTTCTCCTCATGGAATGTCCATACGTCGGGACGTTTGTAGATGTATTGGTTCCAATTGAAATATTTGAGCGTGTTCGGTTTCAGTCGGAGCGATACGGTGAACATCCCGAAAGAGTTCTCCAAACGCTGGACGCGGGTGCGGTAGCTGTTTCGTAATCTATCGCTTCGTTTAATCCAACCACAGGTGAGAGCGGGGTGGACATCGCTGACGAAGAGGTCGCTTTCATACACTTCCCCATTGGCGCATCGGGCAAGGGATAGTTTTCCCGCTCGTTCCTCAAGCTCCACGACTTCCGCCCGGCAGATAATCTCTCCGCCATGGTTACGGATGCCTTCCGATAAAGCCTCGGTAATCAACGAACCTTCTCCTTTCAATCGCCAGCTACTTTCGATGAATCCGCTGTTTCCATGTGCGAAGGTAAATAAAGGAAGCGACTCTTTTCGTAGTTCCATCTTTAAGGAAGTCGCGCTCAATACGTTTATTAGTAAAGAGTCCTGAAACGTTTCCGTCAGATAGTTCCACGCGCCGACACTGAAAGCGTCCGCAGGAAAATCCATAGGTCCCGCTTTTGGATTTAACTGCCGGAATCGTTCTTCTCCAGTTCGCCTTAATAATTCCGTGTATTTGGTCAACGCTTTCCGTTGGGAAGGGAATGCCGCGGACAGGTTCTCGGCGAAATCCTTATATCCTTGTAGGAAAGCGAAATCCCGCTCGCCAATCCGTATCCTGTCAAACGCCTTGTCCAGCCGTCGCCACGGAAGCTCCAGAAGCCCTAACGCCTTGAAAGCCGCGTACGAAGACTCTCCTTCTCCAAGTCCTCCGACATAATGGAAACCGGTGTCGAACGATAAACCCTCGCGCTCATAGCTTTGGATGCAGCCTCCTGTCCGTGTCCCCTTTTCAAGTACGAGAACACGCATACCAGCCTTTGACAGGAGATAGGCACATTCCAATCCTCCTAATCCGCTTCCTATGATTATCGCGTCAAATTTCATCGTGAAACGTATGTCATTTCTCCTTTATATTCCATGTACGTCTTTTGGGAGTCCGTTATACTTGCGTTGATGGAGCTACGGCCTTCTTTTTCCGGCCCGATATTTATCGTTACTTCTTGCTCAGGACATATCTCGGGTGAGGCGATAGCGGTCAGGCGACATCGCTTGATATCGCGGAAGAACAATTTTTTCCCCGTCATCCGCATGGCGAGCTCCTTGACCATCTCAATGCCACAAACGCCCGGACAAACTGGATTTCCCGGAAAATGTCCGCGATAGATGTCGCAATCCGGGAGCAATTGGATTTTGAATTTCCCGGTTGTCCCATCGATTAGGCTCTCTTTTATCGTGTAATATTTATTCTCTAAAAGCATCAGCTTTAAACCTCCTTTTCGATAAATATCTTCATTTGGACAGTCGCTATCGTCTCCTCTCCCGAACGGGTTTCACCGTTTATCAGGGAAATATCTCCCACCTCTTCCTCAAGGAGGACAGAGGTCCTCAATTCCTCGTTTTCCTTTGGGCGGCGATAACAATGGAAATTCCGTATTTCTCCGATATAGCCTACAGGCGCTTTCGTCGCGCCCGCTTTTAGCGATAAATAGCCAGCCAACGCCGAGGCGGATTGGGCGATATGCTCAATCAACCCCGCTTCTGTCATCAGGCCGTTTTCCATAAGATAGTTATCGCGTGTCAAGCGCAATGAGGTAATCGCGCTCTTTTCTTTGGCTTCCATCAAATAATCGACCATGCGGAAAGGAGCGCGTTGAGGAATTAACGTCTCTATGTTATTGTCCATTTTGCGGCAGATGCGATTCGATATAGTCATAGAGATTGGCGAATGTCTGAATGCCTTTCAGATCAGCCACCGGAATCTTTATCTTGTAGGTTTGCTGGATGATGGCTACCAAATCCACAAGGCTCAAGCTATCCAAGGACAACGTTTCCCTTACGTTCGCCTCCGGCGTGAAAAGTGTCTCCTCCACCTCAAATTCCTCAGACAATAAACCGTTAACTTTCTTTACTATATCTTCTCGTGTCATATATTTTGAATTTTAAAATTTGAAATCTGAAATTTAAATGTTCTTTACGATGAGTGTCGAATTCGTGCCTCCGAACCCAAAAGAGTTGGAAAGGAACATTTCGAAATGGGCCTCACGGGTTTCCGGAACGATGTTGAGGCAAGCCGTCTCTTCATCCGGGTTCTCGAAATTGAGATTTCCCGCGATGAAGTCATTCTTCATCATCAACATCGAATAGATAAGTTCGCTGGCCCCTGCCATCCACATCTCGTGTCCGGTTTGGCTTTTCGTAGATGTCACGGGCACCTTATAATCGCCGAAGATACGAGCGATGGCTTGTGCCTCGCGGCCGTCACCGGCACGGGTGGATGTGGCGTGAGCATTGATATAACCGATTTGATGCGTATCGATACCTCCGTTTTTCAGGCACGATTCCAAAGAGCGGGCCGGTCCCGCCACGTTAGGCGTGGAGATGTGATCTCCATTGCCCGAAAAACCCCAGCCGACGATTTCACCCAAGATGGGAGCGCCACGCTTTATGGCGCTTTCGTAGCTTTCGAGGATTACGGTGGCGCCTCCGCCTCCGGGAATCAATCCGTCGCGGTCACGGTCGAATGGACGGCATGCCTTTTCCGGCTCGTCCTCGCGGATGGAGAAGGCTTGCAGTCCATCGAACGAGGCGACGCTATACATATTGGCTTCCTGCGCTCCTCCACAAATGACGCAATCTTGCAGCCCGTCGCGGATAAGCAGGTAGGCCAGACCGATGGCATGTGAGCTTGAGGCGCACGCTCCGGATGCGGTGAGATTGATGCCACGCAACTTGAAAAGGCAGGCGAGGTTCATGGTGATGGTTGAGTTCATCGACTGGAAAATAGCCCCGCTTCCGCAAGCCGATGTATCTTTGAACTCCCGGAATTTGTCGAGGGCGCGCATGGTCGATTCGGCGGTCGAGTCGTTTCCATACAAGATTCCTACCTCGTGCGTGTCCAGATAATCTTGGTCCAGCCGTGCGTTCTCCAAGGCGGAGCGTGTCGCGATATAGGCGTATTGGGCCTCTTCCGGCAAGAATTGTCGTAAGTTGCGCGCGAGGAACGGTTTCAAGTCCGGACGTTCCACCCGCGTACATAGCGCAGAGCGGAATCCCGCCTCTTTACGCTCTTGACTGAAAATGATACCGCTCTTGCCGGTATAGAGGGAATCGCGCACCTCGTCGAGTGTTTTACCTAAGCATGACCAGATTCCCATGCCAGTTATAACGACTTTCTTTTCCATATATCCTTATTCTTTATAAATCTTTCTTATAACATCTTCTCCTTTTCGTGAAAGTGGGGTTTAATGGCTTCCATTGGCCCAGTTCCTTGACGTTGTGCTCCAATTGCGGGCCGGTCTCGGCGCATTTGAAGCCAAGCTGGTTATAGATGGGGATGAGGTCCTCGAAAAAGAGGGCGTTCACGCCTAAGCCTTGGTAATCGGGATGGACGGCTATTAGGAGCAGCTCCACCTTCTCCTCCGGTTTCCATTTCAACGCTTTCAGCAAATGTAGCCAACCTAAGGGGAAGAGTTTCCCTTTCGCTTTCCGTAAGGCGTGGGAGAGGCTTCCCATCGTGATAGTCACTCCGACCACCTCGCCTTGCTCGTTCTCCACCACGGGGATGAGCCGTTTGTCTATTAGTGGCAAGTAACGCCGGATATATTGCTCTATTTGCTTGTCCGACAGTTCCGTATATCCAAATAACGGGGCGTATGTCTTGTTCAGGAGGTCGAAGACACGTTTCCCATAACCCGCCCGGATGTTCTCGTCCGTCAGTTTTCTCACGCGCAGTCCGAATAATTCTCTCGACAATTTGGCGGCGCGGGCATATTTCAAGGGAATTTCCTTGGGAATCTCTACGCTTATTTGTACCCAATCCACCTCTTTCTCATATCCCGCCGCCTCTAAATGCTTCGGGTAATAGGGCGGGTTATAAATCGTGATCATGGAACCGAGTTGGTCGAAGTCCTCGACAAGCATCCCTTCCTTGTCGAAATCGAAAATCCCCATCGGTCCCAAAACGCGTTCCATACCCATCTCCTTGCCCCATCGCTCCACGGCGTTAAGGAGGGAAGAGGAGACCTCTGGGTCGTCCACGAACTCGATGAAACCGAACCGAACGTCCTTTCCATTCCATTTCTCGTTGGCGCGGCGATTGATGATGCCGGCTATGCGGCCGATAGGAATCCCCTTTTCGTCGTAAGCGATGAAGGGCTGTATGTCGGAATAGTCAAGGACAGGATTACGCTTATCGAACGCCTCCGTGATGTCCATCTCCAAATCCGGAACATAACACGGGCTATTCGCGTAAATCCGATAGGGTAATTTCACGAAATCTCTCATCTCGGCTTTCGATTCCACTTTCTTTACTCTTATCCTTTCCATAACGTTGCGAATATAGGAAATGTTTTCGAAGCCTTACGGGAAAGTTTACTTTGGGACCAATATTGGTAAACTTTGGAATATTTTTCAAGATACCCTTTCAGGCGACATCAAGCGTGTGAATCGGCGGGATTCCGCCATAAGGGGGAAAAGATACGGACTGCGGACAAATAATCTTTTTGGTGCCGATAAAAAAGTGGCTTGTCGTAAGGGAAAAGTCTATCTTTAAACTGCAGATATATATCTTTAGGTTAAAGATACGTATCTTTAGGCTTGCGATATGTATCTTTAGGCTAAAGATAGACTTTTTGTTGGCTATTCGGCTGTTTTTCCCGCCGGGCTTGTTAAGTTTTTAAGCCCGACGGACGAATTATTCTTGGGCGCTCGTTCGCTCCATGGGGAACGTCCCGTTCACTTTTTCCCTTCGGGAAGTGTCAGGTCTACGTAAATCGGTAGATGGTCGGAGGCCATAGGCTCGTCTACCACGACGTAATCCGATACCTCGTAACGCTGTTCGCCAAAACCGAAGATATAGTCCAACGTCACTCGGGGCGTGTCGGAAGGGAAAGTCCGGATGGAGGTGTCGGAAAGTAAAGTCCAGTCCTCGTCCATCAACCGGAACTCCTCGGACCCCGGGCGCATATTGAAATCACCGGTGACGACAACTGGCTTGTCCATCTTTTTCACCTGTTCACGGATGAGGGCTACGGACTCCTTTCTGGATTCGGCGTTCAGCGACATGTGCACGTCGCACAAGAAGTAATCCTCATACTCCACGATAAGGAAGGTGCGGGGCTCTTCCTTGCCGGGAAGGGCGATGTTGTGGTAGGAGAGGGGTTTCTCGCGGGTTAGCGCGGCGATGCCATACAATCCTTTTGACCGTTCCGTGGCGGGGGCGAAGATGGGATACATGCCGGTCAGTCGCGACAATTCTTTCGCTTGGTCTACCCAGCCCGACCTTTCCGCCACGCTGTCCACCTCTTGCAGCCCCACGAAATCGGGCCTCACCTCATTGATGACCTTGGCGCATCTGTCCAACCGTAACGTATCGTCCATCCCGATACCGATACGGATGTTGTAACTCATGATTCTCAGCGAGGAGGAACGCTCCTCCACCGCGGATTTGCCTCGGCATCCCAAACCGATGGAGCCCAAGGCGCACAACCCTAAGAATAGGGGAATAAACTTTCTCATATATTTATATGTATTTGATTTGTTCATCCAAAGGTAAAGATTTCGTGCGAGAACGGGATAGGCTTCCATTGTTAATTCGTTCGTTGACCGTTAGGTTTCCGGGAAAAGCGTTACTTTCGCGTCCGAAAAAGGGGTATGAAGGAAAGATATAGGATGAGAAGTGTATTGGAGAGGCTGAAAGGACATCCTCAGGTGAAAGAAGAGACGGCTTACGCCATATTGTTCGCCGTTGGTTTCTGTCATTTGTTGAACGACATGATTCAATCGATTATTCCCGCGATGTATCCGATATTGAAGGATAATTTCGGCTTTACGTTCGTGCAGATAGGGATTATCACCTTGGTGTTTCAAATGACCTCTTCCATTTTCCAGCCTTTCATAGGGCGGTATGCCGACCGTCATCCTCAGCCTTACTCCTTGTCGCTGGGCATGTGTTTCACCTTGTTCGGTCTGTTGTCGCTCGCTTTCGCCTCGGGTTTCATTATGATTCTTCTTTCGGTGGCCTTTATTGGATGCGGCTCTTCGGTGTTTCACCCTGAAGCCTCGCGGGTGGCGCAAATGGCATCGGGCGGGAAGAAAAGCCTCGCCCAGTCTATTTTCCAAGTAGGAGGCAATGGCGGTAGTGCGATCGGACCGTTGTTGGCGGCGTTGGTCATCATCCCTTACGGGCAACATGCCGTGGGTTGGTTCGCCATCGCCGCGTTACTTACCTCGATGGTGCTGGTACGAGTGGGTAGTTGGTACAGCTTGATGCTCGTCCGCGCGAATGGACGGACCGTTATCCGCAGGAAGGTGGCGCATGGCCTGTCGGCGAACGTTATACGTACGGCTATGATAATCTTGGTGGTCATGCTTTTCTCCAAATATTTCTTCACCTCGTGCATGACCAGTTATTTTACCTTTTTCCTGATGGACCGGTTCGGTGTCTCGGTACGCGATTCTCAACTTTGCCTGTTCGCATTCCTCGCGGCGTTGGCGGTGGGTACATTGCTCGGCGGTTTCCTTGGTGACCGTTATGGACGGAAATATGTCATTCTTTTCTCCATCCTTGGTGCCGCTCCTTTTACGTTGGCGTTGCCTTATTTGAATTTGTTTTGGACGATAGTCGCCTCGGTGCTTTCCGGTTTGATTATCGCTTCCGCCTTTTCCGCCATCTTGGTTTACGCCACTGATTTGATGCCGGACAAGGTGGGGATGATTTCCGGCTTCTTTTTCGGGCTGATGTTTGGCCTTGGAGGTATCGGCTCCGCCTTTTTCGGATGGCTGGCGGATAAGATGAGCGTGGAGTTTATCTTCCAGGTAAGTACGTTGACCCCTTTGTTGGGCATTATCGCCGCTTTCTTACCGAATCTGAGGCCCATAAATTAGACCTCGGATAGTTTCAATTCGATTTCCTTGTCCGCTAACCGCTTCAGCTCTTCGGTGTCGTGCGAGGTGAAGATGATGATTTGTTCCCGTGCGGCTTGTTGTTTTCGGATTCGTTCTATAATCCTTACCTTTAATTCGTTGTCCAATCCTTTGAACGGCTCGTCCATCAACAAGAGAGGCGAGGGATAGGCTAAAGCTCTCGCAATGGCGACTCGTTGCCGTTGTCCGTAGCTGAGTTCCTCCGGCAATTTGTCGGACAGATTTTCCATCTCTACGTCACACAAATACCGTTGGGCGATTCGTTGAGCGTATGCTTTGGAATAAAAGGAGGAAAGAGGTAGCGTGACATTCTCTTGTACGTTCAGCTCCGGTAACAATTCGGCCTCTTGGAAAATCGTGGCGATACCCCAGTTCGGAAGTGGAACGATGTTCCCTTGGATGGGACGTAAGACGCCTCCGATTAAACGTAACAGTGTCGTTTTGCCTTGCCCGGAAGGACCATTGACACCATAAATGAATCCCTTCCTGAAGTCGTATGAGAAATGACTGATGCCGTATCTGTAGCTGATATCGTGCAAATGAAGCGAGGGAAGAGGTGGAAAAACGGGTGCCTTTTCCGTTCTTGGAAAATAGATTCCGGGCTTGACGTGAGAAAGAAGGCGAATCCCTTTGTCGAAAAGGAAACTGATGAGGATAGCGATGAATGTCCATACCATAAGTGCTGGCACGTCGATAAAACTTTGCGCCAGTTTCATGTCGCTACCGATACCCGACGCACATTGCGACAATGCCTCGCCCATGATAATCGCTCGCCATCCGAAGCCCGCCGCCGAAGCTAGTCCACTATACAAGAAAGGCTTTAGTTGGGGATAAATGATTTGTGATAGTGTATTGATTCGTTTGAGCCGAAACTGGCGGGCGAGAATGAGCGACTCGGGGCATAAACTATAAAGTCCTTTTGTTAGGTTCTCTGTCAACAGAGGGAACATGGTGAGAAAGGCAATTAGTAGCGGAATACTTTCCGGATTGAGGAAAATAAGCGCCAGCAGGATAAAAGATATTACCGGAACGGAACGCATGAGCGTAAGCGCGGGGGCGGATAATTCGTACAATAGCCGGAATCGGACGAAGAGAGACGCCGCGCCGATAGCGAGTGACGTGGATAACACCATCCCTATGATACCTCTGAACGTGGTCATCCCGATGGATTGATAGAATTTCTCTGTGGCAGACAGTTCGAGAAGTGTCCGTACGAGTTGAGGTATGGATGGTATGAACTCTGGCCTGTCGGTCAAGACCGCGATTATTTGCCAACCTCCGGCGAGGCATAGTATCGCAATCAGGGTGACAATCGTTTTTCGGAATCTTTTCATTGTCATGAGATGAATCCTTCATCGGGAAGCTTTTCTCCGATGGCCTTAGGTTCGTATTGTTCGATAAGACGCAGAAAACTCCAGATCGCTGTTTCCGCTTCTCGTGCGTTTTTATAGAAAATCTCGCAACGCTTGACGCTTTCCGGAGTCAGGATCGCTTTGTTGAAGATTTGGTGTTCCTCAAGGCTTTGGATTGCCCATTGGGGGTTAAGCGAGACTTTTCGGCACGCTTCTACCAAGGCGGAATTGATTTTATCCCGATAGCTTTCAAGGCTGGGGGCGAGAAGGATAGCTGTTTGGGCGAATCCGATGGTGTCGTTCGCTGGATGATTCAAGTCGGCCTTGATTCGTATTGTACTATCTTTTCCGAGAACAATACTCACGAAGGGTTCGCTCAATACGGCGCGATCTACTTTTCCGGCGAGAATGCCTTGGGCTATTCCCGATGCCGTGTCGAACGTGTAGTTGAACGGATAATTCAATCCGTTAAGGTTAAGATAATGACGGGTGAGTATGTCGGGTGTCGTACCATCTCCAAACAGAAAAAGTTCAGGATTTCGTACAACCTCTCTTTCCAAGAGAAATAACGTTCCCCAAATGGGACATCCCATCAACTTGACCTTGACTTTTTTGTTGTAGAGATTCGCTGCGTTAATCATAGGCAGTACGGCCATGTCCGCTTCTTGTCGGATAAGGGAAGCTTGTATTCGGTCCGGAGTGTCGAATATCTCTAACCGTATCTTTTTGTTGCCAATGACAAGAGGATTATCGAGCCACTCCGTTAACGCGATTACGGAAGGGCCTCGTGGTACCAATACACGAATAATCGCCTCTTCCTTGGGAGGATGTTGACAGCTCGATAAGCAAATGAGGAGCAAGAAAAGGTATTTAATCATAACTATATAACCTATATAAAATAATTAAGGATTACCTCACGGCAATCCCTAACCAATTTGTTAACCTTAAATCTAATACTATTATGAAAAAACCACGATGCAAATATACGGGGCTTTCTTGAATTGTCAATAATTTGAGTAATAATTAGTGTTTATTGTCCGTAATGAATTTTAAATACATTCTCTCATCTTCAAAGATTGACTAAATCATTTTCGTTAAGGTAGCCGATGTTCTGTCGCCGAATGACCTCCCGGGCGTTGTCCCGGTTGTTCGTGCGCAGGAACAGCACGGTTTTCTCGTGATTCGAGAAGCAATACATATATTCGATGCTGATGCCCGCTTTCGTGAAGCTGGAGAGCGTCGAGGCGAAGCTTTCCGCGTCGGAGCTGGTCACGATGGCCAATACGTCCGTCATGTTCGCGCTCACGTTGTGCTCTTTCAGGATCTGATAGGCTTTTTGCGGGTTGCTGACGATGATACGTAGGATACCGTACTCGGAAGTATCGGCTACGGTAGCCGCCACGATACGGATGTGCTCTTTCGCCAGCAACGCCAGTATCTCGCTAAGCTTTCCGTATTTATTCTCCAAGAAGATAGAAATTTGATTGACTGTCATAATGCTTATATATTACATAGGTAAAACAATCGTGCTCGTTTCTCTCAACACAGTTTACGTAGGTCTTTGACACGTACCGCTTTTCCATCGCTGGTCGGCAACGAGCCTTTCGCTACCAGCTTGACGCGCGGTGTCAATAATAACTCGTCCTTCAATTGCCGGGTGATGTTCTTCGTCAACCGTTGCAATGCGGAGTAGTCATCCGTGAAGAGGTCGCTCAGCTCTACCTCGATTAGCATCTCGTCGCTATTGCCGATTGTTTCGAGGGTGATCAGGTAATTGCTACCCAGTTCCTTGAATGGCATCAAGATTTTCTCGATCTGGATCGGGAAGAGGTTCACGCCTTTCAGGATAATCATATCGTCGCTACGTCCCTTGAAACGTGCCAAGCGTTTGTGCGTGCGTCCGCAAGGGCAATCGCCCGGCAGGACGCAGGTAAGGTCGCGGGTACGGTAACGGAGCAAAGGCATCGCCTCGCGGTTGATCGTGGTCAGCACCATCTCGCCCACTTGCCCGTCGGGCACCGGCTT
>CASEGC010000072.1 GCA_949287365.1 uncultured Parabacteroides sp. | reverse complement strand
CGTGAAAGGGACAACCGTAGGAACGGTGACCGATTACGACGGTAATTTCATGTTAGAAGTTCCCGCGGACGGGAAACATTTGGTAATCTCTTACATCGGTATGCGCACCCAGGAGGTGGCGGTAGCTCCCCAAGTGAACGTGCGACTGATGGACGACACGCAGAACCTCGACGAGGTAGTCGTTACGGCGATGGGTATTTCCCGCGAGAAAAAGGCTTTGGGTTACGCCGTACAAGACGTGAAATCCGACGAGTTGACACAAGCAGCCAGCACAAACCTGGCTAACGCTTTGCAAGGAAAGGTATCGGGTGTGGACATCACGCCTTCTTCCGGAATGCCGGGAGCATCCTCTCGTATCACGATTCGTGGAGCGCGTTCGTTCACGGGCGATAACTCTCCGTTGTACGTAATCGATGGTATGCCGATCGCCTCTACCTCGGATATCGATACGGACATACGAAACACCGGTAGCGTGGCGGGAGCCGACTTCGCGAACCGTGCGGTAGATTTGGATCCGAACGATATCGAGAGCATTAACATCCTGAAAGGACAAGCCGCTTCCGCCTTATATGGTATGCGTGCCTCGAACGGTGTGATTGTCATTACTACCAAGAGCGGAAAAGGTACGCCAAAAGGCAAGCCGAGCGTAACGGTAACAACCAATCTGGCGTTCGATAAAGTCTCTACCCTACCCAAATTCCAGAAACAATACGCACAAGGCTCGAACGGGAAGTTCGACCCGAACTCTTCGTTAGCTTGGGGACCGACCATCAGCGACCTAGCGAACGACGCAACTTACGGAGGTAACACCGACAACGCCTATACGCAACAATACGGTATGCACCAAGGCATGTATTACGTACCGCAACGCGCCGCCGCGGGCTTGGACCCTTGGGCATATCCGCAGGCTTACGATAACGCGAAGGAATTCTTTAACACGGGTTATTCGTGGAGCAACAATGTAAACGTGGCCCAGGCTTTCGACAAGGGTAATTACTCGTTCTCGCTGGGTAACACGACTTCGGAAGGTATCATCCCGAGCACGGGTATGGACCGTTACAACGCAAAATTGAACGCGACCGCAAATCTGCACCCGAACTGGACAACCGGATTCAGTGGCAATTTCATCACGTCCAAGATCAAGAAACAGAGCGTAGGTAACGAAGGTGTGGTAGCCACTATTTATGGAGCTCCCTCGAGCTACGATTTCAACGGCATCCCCTCACACATCGCCGACGACCCGTACACGCAGAACAACTATCGTCCGACCACGTTTAACAACGCTTACTGGGCGGCCGATAACAACCGTTTCGACGAGCGCTCACAACGTTTCTTCGGGAACGCTTATGCGCAATACAAGACGAAGTTCAATACGGAACATCACACATTGACGGCTAAGTATCAATTGGGTACAGACGCTTACAGTACGACCTACGAGGATTCTTACGGTTATGGCGATAAGTCGTATAGCACTGGTTATATGCGTCAGGACGCTTACCAAATCAATGAGGTAAACTCGTTGTTCACGTTGATTTACGACTGGAACATCTTGGAGGACTTGGATCTGAACGTGATGTACGGTAATGAGTTCGTTCATAAATCGACGCGTACAACCGTAGCGCAGGGAAGCAATTACAATTTCCCGGGCTGGAACCACATCGGCAACGCCACGACCTATTGGGCGGATAAAACCACCCGTAAGAAACGGACACTCGGTAACTTCGCAAACGTATCGCTGGCTTGGCGGAATATGTTGTACTTCAACGCTACGGTACGTAACGATATCGTCTCTACAATGCCGCGCGACAACCGCTCGTTCACCTATCCTTCTGTATCGTTGGGCTGGATTTTCACGGAATTGGAGCCGCTAAAGAACGACATCCTGACCTACGGTAAGCTGCGTGCGTCATACGCCGAGGTTGGTATGGCAGGCGATTATTACGAGAATTTCTATGCGGTACCTGCCTATGGAGGAGGTTTCTCCGCGGGAACGCCGCTTCAATATCCGTTCGGCTCGGTAACGTCTTACATCCCTTATTACCGGTTGTATGATCCGAACTTGAAACCGCAGAACACGAAGTCGTATGAGCTGGGTGGCGACCTGACCTTCTTCAACGGATTGATCTCATTCAATTATACCTATTCACGCCAAAACGTGAAAGATCAGATCTTCGAGGTACCCTTGGCAACCTCTACCGGCTACAGCACGTTGATGACAAACGGCGGTAAAATCCACACCGACACGCACGAGTTCACATTGGCGGTCAACCCCGTGAACACAAAGAACGTAAAGTGGGACTTCGCCTTCAACTTCTCGAAAATCAACAACTACGTGGATGAGTTGGCCGATGGCGTGGAGAGCATTATGCTGGGTGGTTTCGTAACACCGCAGGTACGTGCCGGCATCGGCGATAAGTTCCCCGTAATCTATGGTAGCGGTTATCTGCGTAACGAGAACGGCGACATCGTGGTTGACGCGAACGGTATGCCGCAAGCAGGCGAGCCGCAAGTAATCGGTAGCGTATCGCCCGACTTCCGTTTAGGCTTCAACACCACCTTGGAGGTGTATAAGTTCCGCCTCTCCGCTGTGTTAGACTGGAAACAAGGCGGACAGATCTATAGCGGTACGTTGGGTGTGCTGGATTACTATGGCGTGACACAACGCTCGGCCGACTACCGGAACAAGTCGGAATTCATGTTCGAATTGCCCGCCGTAAAGCAGAACGTGGATGGTTCCTACTCGCCGAACGACATCAAGATCAAAGGTGAAGACGCTTACGACTATTTCAACGCATTGAACATGATCGACGAGGCGAGCGTGTACGACAACTCCTTCCTGAAGCTGCGCGAGATTTCCTTGAGCTATCCAGTACTGGAAAAATCGTACCTAAATATCGATGTTAACGTGTTCGCACGTAACATCATCCTGTGGTCGCAATTGGACGGCTTAGATCCGGAAGCGACTTTGGGTAATAACAATATGGCTGGCGCATTCGAGCGTTTCTCCATGCCGGGAACATCCAGCTACGGTTTTGGTTTAACATTCAGATTTTAAATAAGGAACAGATATGAGATTAAATAGCATAAAAACGTATATATCGGTATCCTTGCTGGCAGGCGCAATGTTCGCTTGCTCAGAGGATAAGTTGGATACGATCAACAAGAATCCGGATAACGCCCCGGGCGTGGACGCGAAGTTCATCCTGACCGACGTGATCACCTCCACGGCTTTCTCGAACGTGGGCGGCGACTTCAACCACTACTTCTCCTCGTACGTGGAGCACGAGGTGGGCGTGTTCAACCAATTGTACAACGCTGAGTACCGCGTAGCCGAGGTGTACTCTTCCGCCACGTTCAACAATACGTGGGGAGGCGTGTACAGCAGCCTGAAGAACGCCCGTATCATCATCGACAAGTGCTCCGACGGGGGAACGCAATCGGGCAATTACACGACGAAGGGAATGGCCGAGGTACTGGCAGCGCTGAACGCGGGCCTGATCGCCGACGCTTTCGGCGACGCTCCTTTCTCGCAAGCAGCCCTGCCGAACCTGGAGAACGGACGTCCGCAATACATGACGCCGGAACTGGATTCGCAGGAGTCTATCTACGAGGCGATTTTCCAATACCTCGACGCCGCTATCGAGGACCTGCCGAAGGGCGATACCCATGTATCGGGCGCGCCGACAACGCAGGACATCCTTTTCCGGGGCAACACGGAGAAGTGGCTGAAATTAGCGTACGGACTGAAGGCACGTTACACGATGCACTTGTTGAATCGCGCCGAGGACAAGGAAGCAACCTTACGCGATATTGTGGAGTATTGCAACAAGGCCGCTACCACGACCGCAGACGAGGCAGCATTCAACGTGTACGATGGCAATCAGAACCTAAACCCGTGCTTCGACTTCTTCTACAGCCGCGAGTACATGGCGGCAAGCGCCAGCCTGGCGAAAAAGTTGATTGCCCGTGAGGACCCGCGTTTAGGCCGCACTTTTATGAGTGCTGTCGACGGGACAACCTACAACGCCACCCAATTGACAACAGAGCAAGCGAAGTCAATGGAGCTGATGGCACCCAACGGAGCGCCTGAACAACAACAACAAGTATATAATACCTCCATCTTCGGCTATGCCGCTACCGCGCCAACATTCCTGCAAAGCGCACACGAGGTGTTGTTCCTGAAGGCCGAGGCGTTAGTTCGCCTGAATCGCTTGGAGGAAGCGAAGGCTACGTTGAAAGAAGCGGTTGTTCTCGGATTGCTGAATATGGAGAACAGCGTTTCCTCCGCTGCGAACAGCTATTACTATGGTGTTATCCTCAACGACGAGGAGCCGGTGACCCGCACTACGGCGGAGAGCTACTTCGATAACAACGTATCGCCTTTGTTCGACGCAAACCCGCTGAAGGAGACGATGATTCAGAAGTACCTCGCTTTCTGGGGGTCTAATGGCGAGTCTACGGAGACTTACAATGACGTGCGCCGTCTGAAAGCGGAAGGCAACGACTTCTACGAGTTCGAGAATCCGGGCCGCTTCCCGTTGCGTGCACCTTACGGAAGCGATGACGTGACCGCGAACCCGAATGTGCAAGAGGCTTACGGCGATGGCCAATATGTGTTCACCGAAAATGTTTGGTGGGCCGGAGGCACACGCTAAGCGAGCGTATATATAATAATAGATATAAGAATGTTCCCGGGCGGGAGGCGAGACGGCCTCCGTCCGGGATTCTTTTTTGTTCCTGCCCAAGGAACAGGTTGTGCCATCCCGATGGAACACTTTGTTCCATGCCCATGAAACACTTTGTTTCACCCGAAGAAACATTTTGTTTCATCCGAATGAAACTTTCTTTTCACTCGAAGGGAATAGAACGCCTGTGTCCAAGCATGCGATAACGCCACTCCCCTACCTCGCGATTTTTCCCCGCCTTTCCTTTGGAAAAGTAAACAAAATATCCGACTTTTGTTCACATGATAACGAGTCAACCATTAGCGGAGAGAATGCGTCCAAGGACGTTGGACGATTACATCGGGCAGAAGCACCTGGTCGGTCCGGGAGCGGTGTTGCGCCGGATGATCGACGCCGGGCGAGTCCCCTCATTCATACTTTGGGGACCTCCGGGCGTAGGGAAGACGACCCTGGCCCGCATCGTGGCGAGTAAATTAGAGGCGCCTTTCTATACGCTAAGCGCCATCAGCTCCGGCGTGAAGGAGGTGCGCGAGGTCATCGAGAAGGCGAAGGGCAACCAGTTTTTCAACACCGTGTCGCCCATCCTGTTCATCGACGAGATCCATCGGTTCAGCAAGTCGCAGCAAGACTCGTTGCTGAACGCCGTGGAGACAGGCGTGTTGACGCTCATCGGCGCCACCACGGAGAATCCCTCGTTCGAGGTCATCCGCCCGCTCCTGTCGCGTTGCCAGGTGTACGTATTGAAGTCGCTGGACAAAAACGACCTGCTCACCCTCCTGCGCAAGGCTGTCACGGAGGATATCGTACTGAAGGAAAAGCGAATCAAGCTGACGGAGACCGACGCCATCCTGCGTTACTCGGGAGGCGACGCCCGCAAGCTGCTGAACATCTTGGAGCTGGTGGTCTCCGCCGAGGAAGGCGACGAGATCGAGATACTGGATCAAAAGGTCATCGACCGCTTGCAAGAGAATCCCGCGGCGTACGACAAAGGGGGCGAGATGCATTACGACATCATCTCGGCGTTCATCAAGTCCATCCGCGGGAGCGACCCCGACGGGGCTATCTATTGGCTCGCCCGCATGGTGGAGGGAGGCGAGGACCCGGAGTTCATCGCCCGCCGGTTGGTCATCTCCGCCTCGGAGGATATCGGACTGGCGAACCCGAACGCGTTGCTATTGGCGAACGCCTGCTTCGACGCGTTACGGAAAATAGGTTGGCCGGAAGGGCGGATCATCCTCGCGGAGACCACCGTTTACTTAGCGTGCAGCCCCAAGAGCAACTCGGCTTATTTGGCGATCGACGAGGCCTTGGCGCTGGTACGGCGAACCGGCAACCTGCCCGTGCCGCTCCATCTGCGCAACGCCCCGACCCAATTGATGAAAGAACTGGGCTACGCGAAAGAATATAAATACGCGCACGATTACGAGAATCATTTCGTAAGGCAAGAATATCTCCCGAAGGAAATCTTGAACGAACGCTTGTGGAAAGGGCAGGAAAATCCCGCCGAGCACAAGCTGATCGAGCGGATGAGAGCGCTTTGGGGCGACCGGTTCTAATTGACATTTTTCGCTTACATGCGAAAAAGCGATTAAAATATGTCGGTAAATAAGAATTTTTAGTTACATTCGCTTCCTATTTTCGAAGGAATGATAACTATAGTATAATAACAATCTAAAAAGAGTTCGCTATGAAGAAGCACAATTTTTACGCGGGACCTTCCATCCTGAGTGAGTACACGATTAAGAACACCGCCGCCGCGGTAGAGAACTTCGCGGGAATGGGGTTGTCGATTTTGGAAATCTCTCACCGAAGCAAGGAGTTCGTGGCCGTAAACGACGAGGCACGCGCGTTAATCAAAGAGTTATTGGACATCCCGGCCGGCTACGAGGTCGTATTCCTGGGCGGTGGCGCCAGTATGCAATTCTGCATGGTACCCTACAACTTGTTGAACAAGAAGGCTTCCTACCTGGACACCGGCACGTGGGCGTCGAAGGCCATCAAGGAGGCGAAGCTATTCGGCGAGGTAGAGGTCGTGGCTTCCTCAAAAGACAAGAATTATACCTATATCCCGAAGGGCTACACGATAGCCGACGATTCGGAGTATTTCCATTATACCTCCAACAATACGATCTACGGTACGGAAATCCGCCAGGATCCGGACGTGAAACAACGCTTGGTGTGCGATATGTCGTCCGATATTTTCTCCCGCCCGATCGACATCTCGAAGTACGATGTCATCTACGCCGGCGCGCAGAAGAACCTGGCCCCGGCGGGCGTGACGCTGGTCATCGTCCGTGTGGACGCCTTGGGACACGTAGACCGTCCGATCCCGACCATGCTGAACTACAAGACACACGTGGATAAGGACTCGATGTTCAACACACCCCCCGTATTGCCCATCTACTCGGCTTTGCAAACCTTGAAATGGTACAAGGAGCAAGGCGGTATCGCGGCGATGGAGAAGAAAGACAAGGAGAACGCGGCCATCCTGTACGACGAGATCGACCGCAACAAGTTGTTCCGCGGCACGGCCGTTCCGGAAGACCGTTCTATTATGAACGTTTGCTTCGTGATGAACGACGAGTACAAGGAGCTGGAAGACGAGTTCAACAAGTTCGCCTCTGCCGCCGGCATGGTAGGCATCAAGGGCCACCGCTCGGTAGGCGGTTTCCGTGCCTCCCTGTACAACGCGATGCCCAAGAGCAGCGTAGAGGCGTTGGTCATTTGTATGAAAGAATTCGAGAGGAAACACTAAATCGAAAAGGGTTACGAATTACGAGTTACGAGCGATAAACAACGTAATCCGCAATTCATAATTCGTAACTCGTAATTCATAATTTAATAAATGCTATGTCAAAAATATTAGTAGCGACAGAGAAGCCGTTCGCGGCGGTAGCTGTCAAAGGGATACGGGAAGTCGTGGAGAACGCCGGCATGGAATTGGCGTTGTTGGAGAAATATACGGATAAAGCGCAGCTGCTGGATGCGATGAAGGATGCGGACGCGCTGATTATACGGAGTGATAAGGTGGATGCGGCGGTATTGGATGCGGCATCGAACCTAAAGATCGTCGTACGCGCCGGAGCGGGCTACGACAATGTGGACTTGCAAGCGGCCACGGCGCATAAGGTCTGCGTAATGAACACGCCGGGGCAAAACTCGAACGCCGTGGCGGAGCTAGTGTTCGGCCTCTTGGTGTATGGCGTGCGCAACTTCTATAGCGGTACGTCAGGCACGGAGCTGAAAGGGAAGAAATTAGGAATCTTGGCGTATGGCAACGTGGGACGCAACGTGGCTCGCATCGCGAAAGGATTCGGCATGGACATCTACGCTTACGACGCATTCTGCCCAGCTTCCGCGATCGAGGCGGATGGCGTGAAGGCGGTAGCCTCCGCTGAGGAGTTGTTCCGGACGTGCCAAATTGTATCATTGCACATCCCGGCGACGGCGGAGACGAAAGGCTCTATCAACTTCGAGTTGATGAACGCCATGCCGAAGGGGGCTATCGTGGTCAATACGGCCCGCAAGGAGGTAATGGACGAGGCAGGGCTTGCTCGGATGTTGGAGAAGCGTCCGGACTTCAAGTACGTGACGGACGTGATGCCCGCCATCCATGCGGAACTGGCGGAGAAGTACGCCGACCGTTATTTCAGCACACCGAAAAAGATGGGCGCGCAAACCGCCGAGGCGAACATCAACGCCGGCATCGCCGCCGCCAAGCAAATCGTCGATTTCTTGGTGAATGGGAATGAGAAGTTTAGAGTAAACTAAAATGAATTATGAATTTTAACTGACTTTTTTGTTGTAACGCAAAACACAAAAAAGGGTTTATTGAGATTAGAGGGTGTGCCAATAACATATTTGGCATACTTTCTTTTTATTTTCTTGCGAAATTGAAGAAAAAATCTTGTTTTTTCTTGCATGTTCGGAAAACTTTCCCTTACGCAAAGAAACAAAGGATGGGGGATAATTGTAAAAAAATAATCTATGGGAAAATAGGACGTTTTTCAAATTAAAACAGGATTGAGTGCTTCAGTCCAAAAACAAAACGCACTTGTTAGCCAAATCTAATATTTGCGATTAATAAGAGCTTTTGTTGGGAGTCCGCACACCGTGCGGACTCTTTTTTATTTACCGACATTGTCATTCCCTAAATTTTTCGAGTCAGTAGAAGTTTAGTGGGGATTAATTTTCATTATCCGCGGTGATTCTGACCTTCTCTTTATGAAAAGGTATCAATGGAATCGCTTGTACGTAGCGTGCTGCCTTCAGAAATTTGCGTTTTTTTGCAAAAAAAAAGATATACTTATTTGGAATTAAGAGAGTTAGAAGGATTATCCCGTATTCGGGTAATGAGTTGGCGGCTGCCTCAATTGTCGAGGTCTGCATCGCTTTGCTTGTTTGGGTAACAAACGGAACGGTACAACTAAGATTCCAATGTCATGAAAATTCTTCGTAAATTACCTTGTCAATGGTTTGGAGAATGGATTCGAGGACGAAAGATGCTTGCCCGAAAACGCCAAACCCCAATTATTCAGCCACGTTTCGAAGTCCTTAGCTATAATTTTTTCTCCTGTGATGCCTTTAGCCTCGGAGGAAGCTAAAAAGAGAATCACTTCGTTCATAATCGTAGGCGGCAAGATAGGCATATTATGCTGTTGGAAAAAGGCTTTTACACCCGCGCCAGCCATGCCCGTATCGGTAAATCCACCGGGACAAATCCTTTTAGTTTCATATTTATTTCCAATTTAGTGTAACATCTGCAATCTATGTATCCGCTTTTCTATATTGATGGTTTTCTGCTTGGGCAGGAACGCACCCTCGGCAGGATACCCGATTGTCAGTAGGCAGGCGAACTCGTACCCTTCGGGGGCATGAACAATCTCTTTTATCTTCTTTGCCTCGTCCGCCACGGGAATGTGGAACACGGCTCCCAAGCCTTCGGCGGTAGCGGCAAGCAGCATGTTCTCTACTGCGCACCATGCCGAGGCGAAATAATTGAGTGAACTTTGTTCTGTCGGTTTGAGTAGCGGACAAGTGAGCTGACGAAAGAATGGGATAATCAGCAGTCCGCTTTCCATCAGCATCTTCTGTTGCTTTGGCAGCGCATTGGCAAACATCGCCATCTTGTCTTTGTCGCCCGATTC
>CASEGC010000071.1 GCA_949287365.1 uncultured Parabacteroides sp. | reverse complement strand
GCGTGAAACTTGATGCCTCCAATCTCGGCTCCGGTAAATTGCCGTTTTACCCATATATCATAGATGTGATTATCCTCTATCAGGGAAAAAGAGGCGCCCATGCTACCGCACATCCCTGTCTGCTCGCAATTGAAGATGGTGTTGCCCCGCACGACGTGTCCACCGATATTATCGCGGTTCCATCCCTCGCGGATAGCGTTGAACGTCACTTCGATGTAGTGTAGCGAGCCGTCGATTGTAGGGTCGTTCGACCAAACATTATGCCCGCTCTCGCGCTCCTTTCCCAGCGTGATTCCGGAGCATTTGGAGTCGCTTATCACGTTGTTTTCGATAATCCAACCCTTGTTCCAGTGCGTCGCCACCATCCCGATTTGCTCGGCGGTAGGCGCGCCCCACTGCGTCGCGGCTTGGCTGACATGGAAGCCAGAGAAGGTGATATAGTCAATCCCTTTTTTCTCTGGATAGAAGCAGGTTTTTCGGACGTTAATCTCCACCAGCTCCTTGTTGGGGTCGCGCTTATAGAAGTTCGCGTAAATAATCGTATTTTGTCCGTCATTTTCGCAATACCACGTGTACGTGGAGCCTTCGGGGTCTTTGATTCCTTTATCCGCCACCGGATGGAACACTTTTTCCAAGGATTCCTTCTCATACAAGGATTTTCCGTTCAAAAAGACCTCGCCCGTGTGATGGACACGTCCTTTGCCATCGAACCAGTCGCCGTGTATCGTATCGACATAAGGATTGTAATCGCCGAAGAAAGTATTCGGAATCTTCACCCTCCAAACGCCCTCGATACCCTTCGCGTCCTCGACCGGCTCCCATCCGGTAATCACCTCAGAGCCTTTGAGCTCCACTTTCTCGCCCGGCGCGGCCCGATAGACGATTCGTCGCTCGTCGCTTTCTCCTCCTCTTGGTGGATTTACCCATTCCCGATAAGTTCCGGCATGAACCGTGATAATATCTCCCGGATAAGCCACTTCCGCCGCCTTCCCGATTGTCTTGAAGGGAGAAGCCTCCGTTCCCATGCCTTTATCGTCTCCCGATACGGAGACATGATATTCTCTTGCGCTTAACGCGCAAGAGAATAATAACACACCAATACAAAAAACGGATTTATGGAGTATTGTATGAGTATTCAAAACGCTCTTCATGATATATGCTCAATTAGTTAAACAATCACATATCGCGAAAGTAAAAGATTGGCGAGCGATTATAAATAGCAAAAAATTGCCTATTTCTTTTCTTTTTATTGCTTCTCGCGGTATTGCGAATCCGGGATTTTTGTAATAACTTGCCCGTACGATTCCGCGAATCGTATTTTCATGAGAAATTAAACGGATACGATATGGCAAAAGTAGAATTAGGATTCGAGGGAGAAAGATTCATCTATATACCCAATCCGATGATAAACTTAATAGAAGACAGCCCATTAACGCACGACTTATACATCTATTCAATGGGTTATTTCTCTCACGCCGCCAATCATTACATCAACCGGCCGGAGGGATGCGACGAATTCCTCTTCATTTATTGCAAGAATGGATGCGGATGGTTCGAACTCTATGGTGAGACAAAAAGATTAAACGCCGATCAGTTCATCATCTTGCCCAAAAACATCCCGCATGCCTATTGGGCGGACAAGGAAACTCCTTGGACCATTTATTGGATTCATTTCAAGGGAAGCAAAGCCCCATATTTCTCCACGAACTTCGATAAGCCGACAGATGTCCCAATCTCCACCTTTTCCAGAATAGAAGAGAGGCTGGACTTGTTCGAGGAAATGTTTTTTATACTCAACGAGAACCTATCCATCCAACGTTTGAATTACGCGAACCTCTTGCTTGCCCATTTCTTGGGTTCTTTCCTGTTCATTGACATATATCGAAATAACTTCAGGCATAAAGAATACGCCGAGAACGTGATGAAAAGAGTTATTCATTTCATGAACGAGAATATAGAGAAAAACTTGAAGATAAAAGACTTCGCCGAGTTTTGCGGCTATTCGGAATCCTACTTCTACCGAAGGTTCGTCAAAGAGACAGGGCACGCCCCTATGAAGTATTTCATGTATCTCAAAATAGAGAAAGCTTGCCGCTTACTTATCCAAACGGACATGAAAGTCAATCAAATCGCCCACAAATTGGGTTTTAAGGAACCGCAATACTTCTCCCGAACATTTACGAATGTCATGAAATTATCTCCTAAAGAATTCAGGGAACAAAATTTCAAATTGTGAATCAAACCCCGTTATCCCGACCTCAACTAAAGGGAAACAAAAAAGAGAAGACATCGAATCTCGACTCTTCTCTTTCCTTGGAGCGGAAGACGGGACTCAAACCCGCGACCCTCAGCTTGGAAGGCTAATGCTCTATCGACTGAGCTACTTCCGCGAATTCGTGGGCAGTGATGGATTCGAACCACCGAAGGCGTAAGCCAGCTGAGTTACAGTCAGCCCCA
>CASEGC010000070.1 GCA_949287365.1 uncultured Parabacteroides sp. | reverse complement strand
GCCGCTATGTGCTTTATCGAGTTGGTGGATTACAACGAGAATATGTTGAAAGCTTCTGCCGCTAAGAAGCCGTCTAAGACAAGACGTTCTCGCAAAAAGTCTTCCGCTGCCGCTGAGGCACCTGTTGCTGAGGCACCTGCTACGGAAGCTCCGGAGACTGCGACCGAGGAGAAAGCAGCTGAATAAGCGATTCTTTTGGAAAGTGATTATAAAGAGGGGCGACCCACGTTTAAACGTGGGCCGCTTTTTTTGTGTTGTGTTTGCTTCTATAAGGTCAACGCTAAGCGGAATCCTATGCCGTGGTCACGGTAATTGGGAGTAATCGCATAGCGGCTCGTGATACGGCAATATTCCTTGTTCGCGAGATAGTTCCCTCCCCGGACCCCACGGGCGCTCACCTCGTCATCTTGACGTGTCTTATATCCGTCCTCGCACCATTCATAGACGTTTCCGCTCATGTCGTAAAGTCCTAACTCGTTGGGGCGTTTAAGTCCTACCTCGTGAAGGTTTTCTCTGCTATTACCTTTGTGCCATGCCACCTCGTTGCTATTATTGCCTCCGGCATAGTTGAATCTTTTCGAGTGGGCACCTCCTTTGGCGGCGTATTCCCATTCTGCCTCGGTCGGCAGGCGGAAGGATTTCCCGGTTATTAGGGAAAGGCGTTGGATGAAATTTTGGCAATCGTACCATGATACTTTTTCCACAGGGTAATTATCCCTTTTACAAAGACATTGCTCATTCGTCCCCATAACCGCCCTCCATAATCGTTGAGTTACGGGAAAACGCCCGAGGTAGAAATGTGCGGTTTGCACACGAATCATCGTGAAGGAAACGCCATTCACTGTAAATACCAAATGGGAGTGGCTGTCTTTTTCGATAGAGCATCGAACCATAAAAGAAAGATTCTTATCGGTTTGCTTGAGGCGTTTCACAATGAGGAAGGAACTCTTGATGCCGTTGTCGCTAAAGGTAAATTGGTCGAACTCCTTTGTATGCGTTTGCAAGTAAGACTGTATTTCCTTCATCATCGGGGTGATGATCTCTTCATACAGTTCCTCGGCGGAGAGGGAGAGCCAGCTTCGCCCGGAAAGTTTTTCCCCGACCTTTTGGTAGATATATCCTTCCTGGCTAAGTAACCATTCGATGTATTCCTTGGGTAGCGTCACCACCTCGTAGCGTGCGTCCGGCGCGGGTGCTTCCCGTAATAAATCCCGCTGGATGCTCTCCCATTGGCGCTGGATGGATTGGTACGCCTCTTCGTGCCCGGCGGCGAAAGCGAGCAACAGGCTTCCCGGCCGCGTCTCCTTGTAGCAAGGCGTGCCGTCCGGCATCCGGAGCCCGTCCACCAGCTCGTATTCCAGGTAGTTGCAAAAGTAATTGCTCATATCGGCCGGGTAGACCACCAAGTCCGCCGACTCCTTCGGGGCGGGCGATGACGTGATTTGTATATAGAGTGTCTTCATATCGTGAATGGTTTAAAGAGCTAGAACGAGGCGGAGACCTACGCTGGAAAGACGACCATTAGAGCGCCAATAATCACGCGCTGAGGTACGGCAATTATAACCGCTACTATAACCACCACCGCGATATACTCGATTGAGTAGAAGGAGTGGGAGTAATAGAGTGTTAGGTTGTATTATGTTTATCATGTTTGCCATTTGATTCGATGATACTTGATAAGGTTCTGCGCACCATTCGCTAACATTGCCGCTCATATCATAGATGTTCAATTCATTGGGCTTTTTCATGCCTACTTCATGGGGAGTGCCTTTACTGTTCTCGTGATGCCAAGCTACTTCATCCAAATTATCGCTGCCCGCATATTTGAATCCTTTCGAATGGACACCTCCTTTGGCAGCATATTCCCATTGTGCCTCGGTCGGTAGGCGGAAATCTTTCCCGGTCAATTCGGATAGGCGGTGTACGAATACTTGGCATTCGTCCCACGAAATATTGGTTACAGGAAGGTTCTCTCCTTTTACGCTACATGGGGCCTCGCTTCCCATGACGGCTTTCCACAGTTTTTGGGTTACGGGGAATTGCCCGATATAAAAGTCCCGGCTGAGCGTAACCAAACGCACGGGCTTCTCATTTTCTTTCCCTTCTTTGGATCCCATATAGAAAGATCCCGCTTGCACATAAATCATCGTAAAGGAGACACCGTTCACGGTAAACTCTTGGTTCGAGCGAATCCGATTCTCGTTCGCTTGTTTCTCCTCTTCCTCTTGTTGCCATAAGAGAAGCCGGTAAAAGACGGGTTTCCCATCGACCTCGTGGAGCGCCTTCACGATGCGGGAGGAACTTTTGATGCCTTCCTCGCTAAAGACAAACCGGTCGAACTCACCCGGATGCTTCCGCAGGTAGTCGGTTAGCTGATGGATACAGGGAACGGTGAATTCCTCGTACAAATCCTCGGCGGAGAGGGAGAGGATGTTGTTCGCCACTAATTTCTCCCCGACCTTTTGATAGATATATCCTTCTTGGCTAAGGAGCCACTTGATGTATTCCTTGGGTAGCGTTACCTCGTACCGGGTGTCTGGCGCCGGAGCTTCCCGCAATAAATCGCGTTGGATGTTTTCCCATTGGCGCAGGATGGATTGGTACGCCTCTTCGCGCTCGGAGGCGAAGGCGAGCAATAGGCTGCCCGGCTTCATTTCCTTGTAGCAAGGCGTGCCGTCGGGCATTTGGAGCCCGTCTACAAACTCGTATTCCAGATAGTTGCAAAAGTAATTGCTCATATCGGCCGGGTAGACCACCAAGTCCGCCGATGCCTCCGGGGCGGGCGATGACGTGATTTGTATATAGAGTGTCTTCATGTTATCGTTGCTTTACGTGTTGTTCCAAGTCCAGTATCTTACCGTTGATTTTGCGGGAAACCTTGGGATTGTCCACGTTCTTCACCCAATTCGTGAAGAACGGGATGTCCT
>CASEGC010000069.1 GCA_949287365.1 uncultured Parabacteroides sp. | reverse complement strand
CGTATCCGGACTGAGTTGGACGAGTCCGAAGGGTACGCAAGCGCCGGGGAATGTATGTCCCATGCCATTGGTGCCGATAATCGGATTGACACGGTCGACGACGCTCGTTTGCGCCATCGCGAGGGTCGAGCAGGCTGCCATCAGCAGGCAGCAAATAGATTGATGGATATGTACCATGTATAAAATAGAATTTGTTTGATTGATTTGGAAAAACGTGTCAAAATTACGTTTTTTATTAGGGTTAGCGTATGTTTTTCCCTGTTTATTTCTTCTATGTCTCGTGAACAGTACTGCCAGGACTCAGTCCTTAGCCATTAGGACTGGAGTCCTTACGTTGCGGGACTGCAGTCCTGACCGCATGGGACTGGAGTCCTGACCGCACGGGACTCGTCACGCGATTAACCGTATCCAATTGTACGACTTGGCGCGTCCGGCAAAGCGGCAGGCCGCCTCATTTCTATCACTTGGCCGTTCGTGGACATTATAATAAAGGGGTTGTGCCGATTTTCGTCGTGACACAACCCCTGGAAGTTCGTATGAGGTCTCGTGGATATTCAAGTATGCCTACGTGTATAGGCGAGAACGTTCACCTGAACATTCGTGTAGCCTCTCGTGAACGTTCATGTTTTTTATTTTACGAAATCGGCGTTCCGCAAGTACTCGGCGCTCTTCTCTACCCCCTCGAATTGGGTCCTGCCTTTCTTGTCGCCTTCCAGTTCCACGTAGTAACCGAGGATACCTATCTCGTAAGCCTTCTTGAAAATATTCGGGAAATTCATCATACCGGAATCTCCTAAAATCCAACGGTCTTTTATGTGCAGTAGCTTGAAACGGTCCGGATAGTTTTCCATCCATTCGATCGGGTCTTGCTGCCCCATGACCGCCCAATATACGTCGAGCTCAAACATGACCTTGTCGGGGTCCGTATTTTTCAGGAACAGTTCCTCGATGTAGGTGCCTTTCGGTGGAGCCCACGGGTTGGGATTCTCGTTTGGTTTCTCACCCGCTTTCAAGACACGTTTAAATTCGTTGTTGTGATTGTGATAACCCCATAGAATACCTGCTTGTCTCGTGATTTCGCCCGCGCGGTTAAAGATTTCGCAAACTTGTTTCGCGTCATCCTCGTTCGCTATATGAGGCAAACTGGGTTGTACCATATAAGAAACGCCTAATTCTGCGTGTATGTCCGTAGCTTTCTTCCAGAAATCCTCGAATTTTGACATGTTTGCTTTCGTATATTCTCGGACGGAAGGGGTTAAATGGGAGCTGCTGATTTTCAAACCGGCGTCATCTACCATTTTCTTGTAATCTTTCGCGGAGACGAAGGTCGTGTTTTTCGGGTTGTAGTCTCCGAATTGTCCGGTATTCTCTTGATAGCCGAAAATCTCCAAGTCGGTGAATCCCATTTGAGCCAATCTGTTTAATCCGTTAGGTAAGTCTTGAAGTAGTTCCTGCCCGAGAGAATAGGTTTGTAAACCCATTTTCTTTTTCGCCGCGCTACCGGTAGCGGCGGCAATCGATGGGGTGGGAAGTGCATTGGAAGCCATCAGCGATTGGTTGGCTATTCCTCCAAGCGTGAGCATGGATAAATTTTTGATGAAAGTCCTTCTGTTCGTCATGGTGTAAATGATTAAAAATAAAATCTATATGCGCAAATGTAATTAACCTTTCCAAATTTTGTCGTGCGAAGAAAGCCAAAAAAAGGAGGGTTTGGCGCGAAGAACTAAATAATTGATTTAGCTCAATCGCGTTAACTCTCCTTCTTGCGGAGTTTTTGTGGTTTACCACTCGATGAATTTCCCTCTTAACCGACGTTTTTCCAACTCTTTTTGCAGGTAGCGTTGTCGGTCTTTCGCAATGTAACGTCGCGCGAAGATGTTGGGGACGGCTACACCCAAAGAGATGCAAAGTATGATAAGTGCGGAGTTGATGCCGTTGAAGAACGCGTTCGTTACCTCTCCGATGACACCATGTAAGTTGATGAACCCCATGAGGGAACGATACATCAATACGCCAGGTATCATCGGGATGACAGAAGGAATCGTCAATACGTGATTCGGGACATGGAACCAATGGACGGCCTTGACCGCGATGAGGCTGACCACGAAACTGCCCATGAACGAACCGATGACCGGCCCATATCCTAACTCGAAATTCACGAAATTACGGGTACAAACGGAGACTATTCCACCGATGGCTACCACCCAAAGCAGTCGCCTTTGGATATTGAATATCATGGAGAAACCTACGGCGGAAATAGCTGCCGCGATCGCGTAAACATAATATGGGTCATGTGGAATCATGCTTAGCTCACTGAATTTGTGGTCTATTTCCACGTCGTCCATCTCAAGGAGGCGCATGGCGAACGCGATTCCGAAAGTCATGGCTCCAATAGTCATGACCGTATTGGCGGCGCGCGTGATACCTACCAGCAAATGATTGTCTATCATATCATCCACGAAGTTGATGAGCGGAACACCCGGCACGATGAACAAGGCGCAAGCCAATAGGGGATGATAGGGTGTGGCTGACAATCCGGAAAAAGAGGACGCGTAAGCTAAGCAGGTCGCTATAAATGCGGCGATACCCATGCTCATGTAAGTGTTGAAACCCGCCTCGATGCAGCGTGTCCGTATCCTGAATCCGATGAATGCGCAGATGGAAGCGAATAAGAAGGCGATCCAATCGCAGCCGAATAGTTTACAAAAGCCTCCACAGGCGAATCCCGTGCCGATCGCCACGAGATAAGGCGTATAGTTCCGGGGACGATGTGCGATTTTCTCCAGTTCTTCCTCATATTTGTCCAAGGAATAATCTTGTTCGATGGCTCGCCACGATAGTTTGCTGATTAACGAGATGGTAGTCATGTTGATACCATGCTTCTCGCATTTTTGGAATTTGGAGAATGAATATCTCTCGTCGCTTACGTTCACGAGAATCATGGACCAACGAATATCCAAGTGTAATTTGTCATCCGGAATGCCCATAAATGCGGCGACCCGTTTCATGTTCCGTTCGATACGGTTGGTATCGGCGGCACTTTCCATCAATAATTTTCCCGTGCGGAGCAAAAGGTCCAATTTGCGCCGTACCAGTAAAACATCTTTGTCTGTCATCATCTTCTTTAATATACTTCTGCATCAATCTGTTTCTATTTGTCAAGGCCGGTTTTCAAGTTCGTTCATCGCAAGGCGACCTTACGTACGGTGTCGCCAATACGGATGATATAGTAGCCTTTCGCGATGTTTACAACATATTCGGCGGTCGATTGTTTGATCTTGATTTCTTTGACCTTGATGCCTACGACACTATAAATCTCCAATATGCTGTCTATAGGAGCGTTGGTCACCCTGATGCGGTTTTCGTAGGCGGTGATTTCGATAGACTTGGGATTTTCCGTGTTGGAAGATACCTTAGGCTTTCGGTTATCGGATTGCGCGAAAACCAGAGAGCCCGCATAGCAGGTTAGTGTACATGCGATTATGTATAGAATCTTCATTTATCCCTAAGTTTACGCGAAGGTAGGAAATTTCCGCTTATGAATTGTGAATTATAGCGACTTTGTCGCTACTCCGCGGAAAGAGGGTGGCGACAAAGTCGTTGTTAATTGCGAAAAAGGCAAAAAGAGGTTAGGTTAAATCACCCCTGACAATCTCTTCTTTGTCTGGATCCCAATACATTGTGCGTCCCTCCAAATAAGCGCGCGTGCCCATGTGGGCGGTCATCGCCTCTTGGAAAGCGGCATCGATATTGCAACTTGGAGTCTTCCCTTGACGGATACACTCCAGCCATTCGCGGATATGCAAGTGAGTCGTATCGTAACGCTTGCCGTTCACGTAGGTGTAGAGCAATCCTCGCTTAGCGAAGTAAAGTTCCGTAGGCGATGTCACGGAATCGGAACTGTCCTGTCCCGGCACGTAGGTGTAGAATGGCGTGTCGGTCGGGATGATTCCTTGTTGTATTTTATCTGCGTAGCGGGTCGAATCCGCGTCTACCGTGATGGCCAAGATATTGGAGACCTCCATTGAGGCGTCATGCCCCATGAATACCTTGCCGCGGTTCCGGCTGCTAGCCAACGTGGCACTGTACAGCATGGTCAAGTCGCGATCCGGCCACTCGAAGGTAGTCTGCAACACGTCCGGTACCGTACGTCCGTCCTTGAAGAAATAAATACCTCCGGAAGAGGTCGCCGAATGTGGAATACCCACGTGCATGATTTGATTGACAGCGTCGTACTCATGCGTCAGCAAATCACCGGACAATCCCGTGCTATAATCCCACCAGCAACGCCAACGGAAGAAACGCTCCAAACTAAACTTGCTTCGTTCATCCGGCCCGATATATCGTTCCAAATGGTTGGAGGTCATATAATCCATATATTCTTTGATACGTTCCGGGTCTCCCTCGAACTGTTTCCAATCGATGGTGTTCGGGTTCGAACCCTCGATGATGTCATACACCCATGCGCCGTTCGGAGAATTCCGGTTGGTCGTGACCTCTATCAAATTTACCGGGCCTAACAATCCATTCCCGATAATCTCCTCCGCCTTCTGATAACAATCAGTCTGCCGTCCTTGATGGCCTAACTGAAATACGACTCCCGTTTCCTTGATTACCTGACGTACCATATAGGTTTCCGGTACGGTCCACGACAAAGGTTTCTCGCAATAAACGTGCTTACCCGCCTTCGCCGCAGCCATAGCTATGGTGCTATGCCAATGGTCTGGCCCCGCGATAATTACCGCATCTACGTTCGGGTCCGCCACCAGTTCCTGATAAGTCCGATGACGCTTCGGAGCCGGCCCGAACTTACCGTCGCTTCCCTCGCGATGGATGTTGGAACCTGCCAATACCGCAGCCTCTCCATACACATCGAAAATGTCGCAAACCGCCGTTATCTCGATGTTCAAGTCATCCTGCTCCATATATTGTTGGTAACGCGTATCCTTTTTGTTCAACCTATGCGCCTCTTTCATCTCGTCAATCCACGAAGGTTCGGCGAATCCTGCGGCGCGCATCAATTGCTTACCGCGAATACCGAATCCAATCAACCCAATGCGAATCTTCTTGCCGTTCGCCTGCGGTTCCAAGTAAGAGGCCTGCCTATCGCTGACTTGAAATACATCCGATATATTCCGTCCGCGCAAGGCATCTTTTTTCTTCTGATAAACACCATACGCCAAAGCTCCTAAAATAGGCACGGTGGCCAATGTCTTTAGCGCGTCCCGACGTCCTTTGTCGGGCATTTGAGTTCTTTTTATATCTTCTGTCTCCATGGTATCAAATAAGTTTAAGTTTATGTAATATCGGGCATGTCCGTCCCAACATACGATCAAATCCTATAATTTGCGATGTCGGGAACACGCACAGTAAACCTAACGCCGCAAGTTCCACAAGATTCTTGTCAATCCATAAATAGGAACCCTCAAAAGGCATCATGTATGCTGCCCCCACGAAAGAGGGGTGAGAAAGCGTATACATGGCAAGAAGAATCATACCGCCAACAGAAGACAAGCGATATAAACAACCTAAAGTCAAACCCAAACCTATCAATAACAACGCCCATTCGTTTAAGAAATTGACGGAGGCCATCAATGCCTCGTCATGGGTTAATCCAATAAAAAATGAAGCGGCCGGTCCTTTTGAATCAAGCAAATAAGGTAAAGACGTCCATTTAGGGTTCATTATTTTCACCAAACCCTCATACATAAAATGCCAGCCTATAAAAAGACGCAGAATCATTAGCCATGTCATCTGTGCTTTGGTATATGTTCGAACTGTTTCCATTCTTTGGTATTAAAAATCGGTTTAAAGAAAGTAGATTAAAAACACGCCCGAAGCTGAAACATTAAATTTTGGCTTCGGGCATTTATTTACGCATGAATAGCGTCAACTCTTTATCAGTCCAAAAGCTTAACGGTTATGTTACGATACCAAACATCATCACCATGATCTTGGAATCCGATGTAACCTTCCTTGTTTGGTCCTCCACAATTCAGCAATAATTCGTAAGCCAACGGCCATTTGTCTTTGCTGAACTTGCTGTTGTCCAACATCTTTTGCCATTCCGAAGTCCACAAGTGATACTCTACGCAAGGCTCGTCGCTATTCAAGTAGTGAACCACCGTGCCTTTGTAGCACATGATCTTACCCTTGTTCCACTCGCCTATCGCTTTAGCGTTCTGTGGTTTAGCTGGAATCATGTCATACAACGAAGCGGATTGACGATTTCCGTCCTTGCCTAATTTAGCGTCCGGATGGTTCTCGTTATCCAGTACTTGATACTCCGGAGCGGAGATATAAGAAGGCTCCAATTGCCACTCTCCCTTGTCATTCTTTGACTCTACCTCTTGAATCATATACAAGACACCGGAGTTAGAGCCTTTAGCCACTTTCCACTCGAACTCCAGCTCGAAGTTGCCCAACTTATCTGCGAAAATCAAGTCTCCTCCATTAGAGGCACCCGCCTCGCCCGCACCGGAGCCATTGATCTTGATTGCGCCATCCTCGATTGTCCAAGCACCCGGGACCTCGCTCTTGCCATAACCACGCCAACCATTGAAGGTCTTACCATCGAAGATGATATATCTTCCTTGATCATCCTTCGGGAATGTCGTGATATCTACGTTAGGCAGGTCCGTAATGACCTTGTACTCCGGAGTGGTCGGTGCTTCCGTTGTCGTTTCAGCGGCAGCTGTAGCTGCCTCATCCGTTGTTTTCTTTCCGCCGCCACAAGAGGTAAAATAACACATCATGACAGCGGCACTCGCTAATAATACAGACTTTTTCATTTTATTTATTTAGTTAAATCCATTATTTCGGCATATCAACCAACTTCCAGCCTTCACGGTAGTTGTGCTTGATCAGACCGGCGGCGAATTCTTGCGCGTTAACCGGCTCTGTCCAAATCTTGTTGAATTTCGGGTCACCGTCCACGATCTTGAAGTCATCCTTAATCAGGATACGAATCTCCTCGTTCGGGTCGATATTCGTGAAACGCATATTCTGGCCATCCCATTCCAATTCCTTATGCAAGGTCTGCAAGCGAACGGCCAATACGCCCATTACGACCATCTCGTTGAAACGGCCTGCCTCAGCGAAGTCAGACTTACAAGGAACACGGTTAGAACCAGCCTTACATTGCGCGATCCAATCTTGCTCGTGACCGCCACCCATAGCGTTCGGCACACGGCGGCAAACTTTCGGAGCGTTCGGCACGCGACCGGATAACAAGAACGGTTTCTCTCCGTAGCAACCGCAAACCAACGTATCTTTCGTTCCGTGGAAAATCGTGATACCACCACCCATTTGCATCATATCGAAACCTACGGGGAATCCTTCCGGACGGTCAGGCAACAGACCTCCGTCGTACCAGTGAATCTCAACTTCCGGCATAGCTACCTTTGGCATATTGTCGCGAGCCGGATAAGTCAGACGTACATGCTGAGCCGTCGGCGCGCAATCTTGCAACAACAAAGTGGAAGAACCTTGCACTTTCGTAGGATAACCCAGTTTCAACGCCTTGAACGGTTGATGCAGGATGTGGCAAGCCATATCGCCTAAAGCTCCCGTACCATAATCCCACCATCCACGCCAGTTCCAAGGATGATATATCTTATTGAAAGGTTTTAGTTTGGCAGGACCCGTGAACAAATCCCAATTCAATGTAGAAGGCACCTTATCCGCCTTCTCCGGAGCGTTCAAGCCCTGCGGCCAAATCGGACGGTTGGTTGCGCAATCCACGCGTCTTACCTCGCCAATCTCACCGTTCCAAATCCACTCGCAGACCAAGTCCGTACCTTCGGCGGAAGAACCTTGGTTACCCATTTGGGTGACTACGCCCGTCGATGCGGCCAATTTCGTAAGCAAACGAGACTCATACACGGAGTGAGTCAACGGTTTTTGAGTATACACGTGCTTACCTAACGTCATGGCATCGGCGGTGATAATCGCGTGCGTATGGTCGGCGGTAGCCACCAATACCGCATCGATAGATTTACCCATCTCATCGAGCATCTTCCGGTAATCCCAATATTTCTTAGCGTTCGGATGACGCTCGAAAACCGGTTTCGCGTATTTCCAATCCACGTCGCAAAGAGCTACGATATTCTCGGTAGTCTCCATGTTTTTCAGGTTTCCGTTACCCATACCTCCAATACCCACACCTGCGATATTTAATTTATCGGAAGGAGCGATATGCCCATGACTTTTACCTAAAACCACGTTCGGGGCGATAGTGAACGCCGCGGCTGCGGCCGTTCCTCTTTGAAGAAAAGATCTTCTCGAAATGTTTGACATAGTAATAATTTTTTATAGATTAGCACTTAACAATGATATTTACTGCAATTTTCCATCCTTATTGATGACAAATCAACGCAAATATAGCTAATAGCCTATTATCAGCAAGATTAAGTACCAGCTTTCTCTTTTGAAATAGTTTTTTTTAACAGGGTTGATAGACAATATTTATATTTTCATAAATATTATTCATGGAGTGCGGGTAAACGAAATTCCCATAAGAGCAGTACATTTGTAAAAATTATAAACCAAGGTCTAATATCATAATGTCTATGGGCAAAAACTCCGCTATCACACGGGTATTCCGCTTCTATCTCGAAGGCTTTCGAGAGATGAGATTGGGAAAGACGCTTTGGCTGATTATCCTAATCAAATTATTCATTTTGTTTTTCATACTGCGATTGTTCTTTTTCCCGGATTATCTTGGCAGATTCGATAATGATGGAGAAAAGGGGAATCACGTGTCGAACGAACTCATACGACGAGCTATAAATCCTTAAAATACAACAAACACATGATTGAAAGTATCGACAATTCTTTGATTGACTGGTCGAGGGCCCAATTCGCTCTCACGGCCATGTACCATTGGCTTTTCGTGCCACTGACCCTTGGGTTGGGTGTCATACAGGCCATTATGGAGACGATTTATTATCGTACGGGAAACGAGGCGTGGAAAAAGACCGCCCAGTTTTGGATGAAACTGTTCGGAATCAATTTCGCCATCGGCGTAGCGACCGGACTTATCCTTGAGTTCGAGTTCGGGACCAATTGGTCCAATTATAGTTGGTTCGTAGGCGACATATTCGGCGCACCTTTAGCCATTGAAGGTATCGTCGCGTTCTTCATGGAAGCGACCTTTATTGCGGTCATGTATTTCGGTTGGGGAAAGGTCAGCAAGGGTTTCCATCTCGCCTCCACGTGGCTGACAATCGCTGGGGCGACGCTCTCCGCGCTTTGGATTCTCATCGCCAACGCCTGGATGCAATACCCGGCGGGCATGGCGTTCAATCCGGATACCGTACGCAATGAGATGTTCGATTTCTGGGCGGTAGCGTTGTCGCCCGTCGCCCTCAACAAGTTCGTCCATACGGTGTTGTCCGGCTGGATCGTGGGCGCGCTGTTCGTTATAGGAGTCAGTTGTTGGTTCCTGCAGAAGGGACGGAACAAGGAATTCGCCCTCTCCAGCGTACGGGTAGGGGCCGTCTTCGGATTGGTGGCGTCCATACTTGTCCTTTGGACCGGTGATGGCTCCGCGTATCAGGTCGCTCAAAAGCAGCCGATGAAATTGGCGGCGATGGAGGGTTTATACGAGGGACACGAAGGTGTGGGGCTGGTAGGCATTGGCGTGCTGAACCCGGACAAGACCAACTACAACGACGGCGTGGAGCCTTTCCTCTTCGAGATGAAGATACCTAAGTTCCTCTCGATTCTCGCCGAGCGTGACGCCAACGCCTTTGTTCCCGGCATAGTGGATTTACTGGATGGAGGTTATACCCTGAAGGATGGTTCGACGGCTCTTTCCGCCAACGAGAAAATCGAACGGGGGAAGAGGGCGATACAAGCCTTGGCGGATTACCGGAAAGCGAAAAAGGCGGGCGATACGGAGGCCGCCGAGCGTTACCGGAGCGAGTTGGATGCGCATTTCCCCTATTTCGGTTATGGTTATATCCAAAATCCGGAGGAGTTGATTCCTCCTATCGGGTTGACGTTCTATTCCTTCCGTGTCATGGTGATATTGGGCGGCTTCTTCATCCTGCTGTTCATTGTCACGTTGATTTGGGAGAGACGGGGGAAAATAGCGGACGCCAAGTGGCTGCAATGGGTCTGTCTGTGGTCTATCCCGTTAGGTTATATCGCGGGACAGGCGGGATGGATCGTGGCGGAAGTGGGACGCCAGCCGTGGGCCATCCAAGACATACTGCCCACCGGCGCGGCGATATCCAAGCTGGACCCCGCCTCGGTGCGGACTACCTTCTTCCTGTTCCTCATCCTGTTCACGGTCTTGCTGATCGCGGAGATACGGATTATGGTCAAGGCCATCAAGGAGGGCCCGGAGGCGAACGACTAATTTACCCTATTCATTAATCATTTTCAAACAATCGTTATGGATAACAGTACATATATATTCTTACAGCATTACTGGTGGTTCTTGGTCTCCCTGCTGGGGGCGATACTCGTGTTCCTGCTCTTCGTGCAAGGCGGACAATCACTGCTCTTCCTCATCGGGAAAACGGAAATCCAACGTCGTATGTTATTGAACTCCACCGGTCGCAAATGGGAGTTCACCTTCACCACGCTGGTCACTTTCGGCGGAGCCTTCTTCGCCTCGTTCCCTCTCTTTTACTCCACCAGCTTCGGCGGGGCCTATTGGGTGTGGATGCTCATCCTGCTTTGCTTCGTATTGCAGGCGGTCTCTTACGAGTATCAGGCGAGGAAAGGCAACCTGCTGGGGACGAAGACCTACCGCGTGTTCCTCATCATCAATGGCATCGTGGGGCCGGTATTGCTGGGCACCGCCGTGGGGACCTTCTTCAACGGGGCGGAGTTCATCGTCAACAAAGAGCACCTGACGGACGTCGCCATGCCGGTCATCTCCACGTGGGCCACGCCTTGGCACGGGCTGGAGGCGGCTCTTGAGATAGGCAACCTCTGCTTGGGTATCGCCGTCTTCTCGCTCGCGAGGATATTGGGGCTGCTCTATTTCATCAATAACATCGACGACGAGGAGATTCGCTCCCGCTGCCGCAACCGGTTGGTGCCGGAGACCATCTTCTTCCTTCCCTTCTTCCTCGCGTTTGTCATCCGGCTCCTGCTGATAGACGGGTTCGCGGTGAATCCGGAGACACAGGAGATATTCATGCTGCCGCGCAAGTACCTGCTCAACTTCTTGGAGATGCCTGCCGTGGCGGCGGTGTTCCTGATAGGCGTGGCGGGCGTGCTTTTCGGCATCGGGAAGTCGGTCTTTTCGAGTGGTTGGAACAAAGGCGTATGGTTCGCCGGGGCGGGTACGATACTGACCGTCCTCGCGCTGCTGCTTTGCGCGGGTTGGAACGACACGGCGTATTACCCCTCGCTCGCCGACTTGCAAAGCTCCCTGACCATCCAGAACAGCTGCTCCAGCCCGTTCACCCTGAAGGTGATGGCCTTCGTGTCGCTCCTTATCCCGTTCGTCTTGGCGTATATCTTCTACGCTTGGCGCGCGCTCGACCTCCAGAAGATAGACCGGCGGGAGATGGAGACGGGCCAAGGCCACCGGTATTGATTTACGAATCGCGGGTCGCGGGGCTCATGGCGACGCCCTCCCTTCCCTCTTCGTAGGGGGCGGGGAGGGCTTCTTTTTTACCATATAGGCACCCATATATGGGGTACTATCAGCCCTCTTGTATGGGTGTAAAAAGACCCCACGAGTGGGGTCCTTCCATATATCACTCGTGGGGTACATTGGTAGGGCACTCGTGGGGTATCGCAAAGGGTCATTATGACTCATCGCGAAGGGTGTCCGATACCCTTTCAAGACCCTATCCTCGGCCTTTCCCCTTCTCCTAAGGGGAAAGGTGTGTACCTTGCTCCTCCCTTTTAAAGGGGGAGCTGTCACGAAGTGACTGAGGGAGTTGAGGGGATAGCATAAAAAAGAGGCGGTGTTAATCTCAACGGACACCGCCTCTCATTTCTCTTTTCCGTTTTCGCTCCTCTCGGAGGTAGTTACGGATACTGATTTTATTACTTTAGTATTAATATTAATTTCGTTCGCTTGTTCGCCCTCACGGGATACTTGACTCCTCATTACCCCTCAGCCCTTCGGGCAGCTCCCCTATCTTAGGGGAGCTTTTCTTCGTGGCGCAAGGGAGTTTTTCCTTGTGCTCTTGTGAGAGTTTTCCTCGCGGTGATGAGGGAGCCGCGCGAACCTTATTAGTTTATCGTCATTTAATATCTTGTATCAATATTACTTAACTACCGCTTTAACGGCCGCTTCGCCCTCGACGGTTACAACCACGATACCGGCAGGTACTGTAATTGTAGCGTTGTCGGAAGTCAATACCGTGTTAGCTACGACCTTACCAAGGATGTTGGCGATAACCGCGTTCTTGCCAGCCGCGCCTTGAATCTCAACTTGACCGTTACCGGCGATAACCTGTACGCCAGCCTCAGCCTCGTCGGCGATAGACTCGTTAGCCGTCGGCATGTCAGTCTCCGTTACGACTACCTCCATAGCGTCCTCTTTCGTGTTCGTCAAGTAGATATAGTCGTTGTGAGCGGCAAGGTAGAAGGTCTTGTTGTCGCTGATGCCCTCCAACTCGCTGTTGTTAACCACGCCTTCAGAAGCCTGACGGATGTAGTACGTATCGTCGTCGGCGGTCTTCACGATTTGGAACTTGAAGCGGTTCAAACCTGCCCAGATGTCACCATCCTTGTTAGCCTCGTTCTCGATGACACGCTTCTCACCCTTCACGCTGATAGTCATCTGGCTGTGGTCCTCAGCCAACGTACCGGCCTTGAACATCGCTTTCAGACGGCTGCCTACCATGTAAGTCGGGTCAAGCTTAGCGTTCACTTGATAATCGGCGGAGTCGATCGGGTTGAACAGGTAAGCGCGCTCGGCGTTGTCGCCCATCCACTTCGAGATGAAGAAGGAAGGAACTACCTCACCCTCGTCGGCTGTCTTGTTCAAGGTGAATACCGTCTCGGCGTCGCTAACCAAGATACCCTCGCTCTTCTCGTTCATGGAGAAGTAGTCGCCATCGATGCCTAACGTACCGTTCTGCAAAGTAACGTAACCCTCTTTTGTCCAAGCGGCGGTAGGAATCTCGCTGTCCAAGTAAACGTTCAAGTCCATGTCGGCTACCTCGTAATCATAGATGTAGTCCATGTCTGTCGCATAAGCGTAACGGATTCCATCCTTATCATCATTCATCATCGCTTGGTAGATCTCTTTTGTCGTACCTGCGACAACTTGTCTGTTAACGAACGCACCTTCAACGTTAATAAGAGAGATAGAACCATCCTCGTTCTCCTTGATATAATACTGAGCGGCCTTGTCTGCGTCCACTTTTTGCAACTCAGGTACACTAACTTTATCCTTGAAGTAGTAACCCGTAGCCGTACCATCATTCACATATTCCAATGTGTACTTGTAAGCGGTCAGCTTGTCTCCCTTCTGAACATCGTTCACGCTCTTGCTTGCCTCGTCCCAGTAAACGAACGTACGAGCGATAGAAACCGGATTAACATCCGAAGTTGAAGTGGTCGGAACCACGTTTACACGGAACTGAGCGGCATCGTAAGCGTCCTCTACGAAGATACCCGTCTGATTAGAAGCCGTACCCTCTACCATTACGAATTTATCGTTATCATCTTCAACAACACCAGCGTACCATACGTTAGAAGTCTCGTTGATATCGCGAGCGAAACGAATCGTGCGGATAGACTTGTCAGCGATTTGAGCGAAGCCGGCGTACTCGTCAACCGTAGCCGGAATCAACTGGATAATCACGTTAGAGTTAATAGCCACCTCTTCACCTACAACCGTACCGTAAGTGCTGCGACTTACAGATACCGGAGTTACCATCGGTGTCGTGTTATTTGTAAACGCTACAGTATATGTATTCTCCAAGCCTTCAACTTTTGCCGGGAACAATCTAACGGTCCAATTAATATCTAACTCACGGTTCGTGAAAGTAGCGATCGTGTATTTTTCATCGCTATTCTTTACTTTATCCACGGCTGTAATCGTGTATTGGTAAGCCGGGAAGTTCACCTTCGTCAACTCTGCGGCCTTAGCGACCCAACTATAGTCATTGTCGGCTTTAATACCCCAAGTCAAGTATTTGCCAATCAACTCCTCTTGTGCTTTGTTGCCACCTACGAATTTGATGTTGTAAACGGCAGCCGTTTTCGTCTTGTTCAACAACTCCGTAACATCCTTTACACCAGAAAGACTCAAAGTGAAGTCATACTTGTAATCCGTGTCCTTATCAGCTGCGGCTACTGGTTTCGTGCACAAGTAGTTTACACCACTCTCCGCACGAGTAGTCAAGTTAGCGATAATCTCTTTCAGCTCCGTCTTGTCATCCTGCCCGTTATAGTAGAATTTGTTCAAACGAATAGCGAAACTTTCGTCCAGTTTATCCTGTACGGTGAAGCAAGCGTTCCAAATAGGCAACTCACCCTCCTCGAATACGGAAGTGTTTTCCTCATAGATGAAGTCGCTCACCAAGCCCGTAGCCAACAGGAATCCATGACCAGCCTTCAAATCATCATCAGAAGCCTGGATGCTCTCCGTCGGGCTTGCGTAGATAACCGTAGAAGCCGGCCAATCGATGTACTGATATGTAGTCGTCGGATCATCGGTCATTTTTTTGATATCCTCGCTGGAAAGGTTCTTATTCCAAACTAACTCAGTGAAGAAGTAAGTACCGTTCGGGATGAACAAGTTCTTGCCGTTATCATCTGCATCGGAAATTGCGTAACCATCCGTTCCATCATTTACATCAACGGCGTACACGCGACCGATAGTCTCATCATCGAACAAGTTGCCTTGTACGTCCGTACCAATCTTCAAGTTGAAACCAGCGTTGTTGTAAAGAGCGTTCAAATCAGAATCGTGAGTCTCATCGGCTTCTACTTCTTCCAATAAGAAACCGTCCGCTCTATAATCAGTACCAGATTGTGACAATTGGATACCTTCTACTAGATAGGGAGAAGTTGTAGAATGTCCTACATAATACTTAGTTCCACCATCCGTCCAAATCAACCCCGCTTGTGCGGTTTTGTCATTGTTTGCAAACTCTGCGTCAAATACATCTTTTTTCTTATCCGTAGCATACGGAACAGTCAACTTATCGCCATCTTTCGTTTCGAAAGAGAAAGTCATTACTTCACTTGCGGAAGTTGATACGGAAACTTTCCAAACAGTAGGTTCTGTACTTTGTTCTACAATAACCTTACCTTCGTTATTCATTACATAATAATACCCACTCGCTGAAGTAGGATTATCCTCATCTAGAGCCTTCCATCCCTCGGTGGTATTATACCAATAAGCTGGCTTCAGTAAATAAGTTCCTCCGTCTTCTGCCTTAGACAATGGGATGACATCCCCAGCCCAAGCACTACCGCACAGCGAACCTGCCATCAGCAGACCCGCTGTCAACAATGTAGAAATCTTTCTGTTCATAAATCAAAAAATTAATATTAATAATAGTGTTAATTAAAGTTCTATCTATTCGTTAGGGAGCCTTGCCCCTCCTAAAAATGGCCAATTAAACGTACGTCTATTTTACCACCTTTTTGAGCCTGTTTTCGAGGTTCGAAAAAGGCTTCGTTTTGGAAAGGGAAGGTTTCGTTCGGGATAGGCTATCCCATTGATAAGAAAGCGAATAAGAACAGAAAAAAATCTTCGAGAAGTGTTGCACGTATCGAAGAAACGCGTACCTTTGCAATTGACCAATTAGACGTACGTCTAGATTTACCACCCCTAAATCCACTCCTACTTATTAATTATCAATTATTTACAAGCGGTTTTCTAAGTGCGAAAACAGGTGTTTTTTACCCCCCTATTAAAAGATGTACGCACGTACATTAATATACAGTCCGTTTTCTCATTTCCGCGAAATCGCGAAAAAATGCGGAAAATAGTTCCCGGACAGCTCATCGAGACCTCCTCAGTCACTTCGTGACAGCTCCTCCTCTTTTCAGGAGGAGCGGGAAATCACTCCCCTGAAGAGAGGGGAAGGGCCGGGGATGGGGTTAGAAAAAAACACGTACATGTTCCCGGAGGAAGACGTACGTGTTTTTCCATAAAGACGTACATGTTTATACGAAAACACGTACGTCTTTCATCTCTATTTTTTTATCTTTGGAACTCAGAGTTTTCCGTCCATCGCGGCATCTCGTCGGCGTTGGCGATGGCGAGACCGATGGCGAACATCAGGTTCATGTTCTCCATCGCCCCGTCGAACTCCCACCATGACTCATCGTACTCATCGTTCGGTTGGTGATAGCGATATACTTTCGGCTTGGCGTCGTGACGGGCCTTATCCACGTAATCTTGTCCGCCGCCCGCCAAGACCGTCGGCACGCCTTTCTTCACGAAGTTGAAATGGTCCGCGCGGAAATAACCGCCACCCGGGTCGTCGGTGATGATTTTCACGGTACGTCCTTGCGCCGCCGCCATAGCTACCACGAGAGCGTCCAGATTCGTCTTGCCCGCGGCGCGTAAATTGACATCACGCGTACGCTCCCGCGGCGCCGTACCGTCGAAGTTCAGGTTGACCGCCGTCTTCTCCAACGGGAACAACGGATGCTCGCAATAGTACTGAGAGCCCAGCAAGCCGCCCTCCTCGGAAGTGACCGCCACGAACACGATGGAGCGACGGGGGCGGACCGGCAGCGACTGGTATTTCTTTGCCAGCAACATCAACGTGGCCACGCCCGAGGCGTTGTCGCTGGCTCCGTTGTAGATACTGTCCCCGTCTATCGGCGTTCCGATACCGAAATGGTCCCAATGCGCGGTGCAAACCACATACTCGTCCTTCAAGTCCGTTCCCGGCAGGACAGCCGCCACGTTACGCGACTCGCCCACGGACATCTTCACGTCCAGCTTCACCTTGCTTTTCGCCTTCATCACGAAACTCTTGAAACCCGGCTTCTTGGCGGCGGCTATCGTAGCGTCGAAATCCAGACCGCTCAGCTCGAACATTTTCCGGCAAGCCTCTTCTGACAGCCAGCCTTTCATGCCCAAGGCCTCCGCGTTCATCGTCTCCGAGCAAAGCGCGATGTTGTTCTGCACATGAGAGGCTTGACAAACTTTCCATCCGTAGGATGCCGCCGCCTCGTTATGCAGTACCAACAGCCCGGCGGCCCCTTGGCGTTCCGCCTCCTCGAACTTATAGGTCCAGCGGCCATAATAGGTCATGTTCTTCCCGCGGAACAAGGAAGGGTCATAAAAGCCGGGGTCGTTCACCATGGCTATCACGATTTTCCCCTTCACGTCCACGCCGGCGTAATCATTCCAACCATACTCCGGCGCGTTGATGCCAAAACCGCAAAACACATAGTCGGTCGTAGGAATCACAACCTTCTCGGCGCCCCGGTTCGTCCAGACCACCACATCGTCGGAGAACCTCAAGTCCATGGAACCTTTCGCGCATTTCACCCGAATCCGGTTCTTTTCCGGACGCGTAAAGGTGGAAATCTCCTTCACCGGCTGGAAATAACTGTCGCCATTCGCTGGCGAAAGCCCCAGTTTCTTAAACTCATCCGCGATGTAGCGGACGGTTTTCGTCTCATACTCGGTCAGCGGCTTGCGACCGCCAAACTCATCCGAAGCCAAAGTCTTCACTCGCTCTTTGAAAAAAGCCAAATCCTCTTCGTAACTCTGCGCCGCGGCGGGAAGCCCTAACGCGAGCGAGAGCAAGAGGACCGAAATCGTTTTCTTTCTCATCAATGATGTTTTTAAGTTTTGACAAAATTAATCGTAAAGCGGGAATCACGTATCGGGAAAGCGCAAAAAAAGGAAACGGCGAAGCTCACGCCCAGCCGTTTCTACATTTAACCGTTTTAAACAAAAAGAAAAAGTTAGTTAAGGCTTAGAATATCTTATGTTTATTTACAGATTAAACATCTGCTTTACACATAGAAAGTAAAAACAAATATACGCGTTCTCGCCTTTCGTTCATAAATCTCGTGCCTATTTTTTGCTATTTTTCGCGAAATGGAGCGGCTTTTATATTATCTTTGCACATCAATTATACATACGTTTACTGGTTAATGGCAAATTTCGAGGTGAATATATTGGGATGCGGTTCCGCTCTACCCACGACCCGCCGTATGGCGACTTCCCAAATCGTTGACTTGCGGGATAAGTTATACATGATAGATTGCGGCGAGGGTACGCAAGTCCAAATGCGCCGGATGCGCGTCCGGTTCGGGCGGTTGAGCCATATCTTCATCTCCCATTTGCATGGGGATCATTGTTTCGGGTTGCCCGGGCTGCTCTCTACGCTGGGGATGTTGGGTCGTAATGGCGAGTTGGTCATCCACGGACCGAAAGAGCTGGAGAACTACCTTCGCCCCATCCTCGATATCTTTTGCCAAAAACTACCCTATTCCGTCCGACTGAACCCGATAGACCCGAACGTTCACTCGTTGGTCATGGAAGACCATTCGTTGAAGGTCTACTCTATCCCGTTGCGGCATCGGATACCTTGTTGCGGCTATCTGTTCGCTGAGAAACCGAAAGAACCGCATATCATTCGGGAAATGACCGACTTCTACAACGTGCCCGTACGCATGATGAAGGAGCTCAAGATGGGCGCCGACTTTATCACCCCGGAAGGCGAGGTTATCCCTAACGCTCGCCTGACACGGCCCGCCGACCCTCCCAAACGTTACGCTTATTGTTCCGATACGGCATATTATCCGGCGATTATCCCTATCATAGAAGGCGCGGACCTGCTTTACCATGAGGCGACCTTCGCGGAAAGCGACGCGGCGAGAGCGAAAGAGACGTACCACTCCACCGCACGCCAAGCTGCCACGATAGCTAAAGAGGCCAAAGTCAAGCGATTGGCTATCGGTCATTATTCCGCTCGCTATGAGGATGTGGGTTTCCTTAAGGAAGAAGCGGATGCGATTTTTCCCCAAACCATCCTCGCGAGTGAAGGAATGACCTTGAGACCGTAAATGAATTATGGCTCGCGAATCGAAAAAATACGCGTTTTTTTGTAACCGGTTTCGGATAAGCGTAGTCCTATGGGTGTAAGTTCAATTTAGTAAGTACGATTATGGATGAATTTGGAGATTTGTTAATCGAGGTGTTAGGCATCGTTTGCGCGGTAGGTTTACCTTTGTTTTTGGCGATTATCGCGACGTATATGACCATCAAAGGCCGTCATGAGGAGAAGATGGCGATGATAGAGAAGGGTGTCTTGTTTGAGGAGAAAACGCGTCCGGAACGGAAACCTGGCAGGTATAACGCCTTGCGGAACGGTATTTGTATGATCGGCCTGTCGTTAGGCGTGATTGTCGGTATGGTAATCGATTCGTACATCTCGTCCGAGAGCGATTGGTATTACCTGCTGGTTCCGGCGATTACCGTCCTGTTCGGGGGAGGGGCCTTCATTGTCTATTTTATCCTTTCTCGTTCCCTGATGGAGAAGGAGCGGCGGGAAGACGAGAGAAGGGGAGATTTCCCGGAGTTCTAATGCCTGTCTTTACGGATGGACGAGAGAAGGTGGATAGAGCGTATCTTGGCGGGAGACGAGCGAAGCTTCTCCTGCCTTGTCGCGAAGTATGAGAAGATGGCTTATACGCTCGCTTTCCGTGTCTTGGGGAATAGGGAAGAGGCGGAGGAGGTCACGCAAGACGCGTTCGTGAAGATGTATCGCGCGCTTCCTGAGTTCCGTTTCGACAGCAAGTTCTCCACGTGGTTCTACCGGATTGTCTATCGGACGGCGTTGACCGCCTTGAGGCAACGGCCGTTATTCGCGGAGAGCGAGCCGGAGGTGGTCGCTGACGTGTCGGACGAGGAAATGGAGTCGGCCTCCATCGCGTTGGAACGTGCGGACCGGAAAGCGATTATCGCTCGGGTGTTGAGACGGCTCGCGTCTGACGAGGCGTTGTTGCTGACGCTTTATTACTTGGAGGAATGTTCGGTCGAGGAGATTTGCCAAATCACCGGCTTGAGCGTTTCGAACGTGAAGGTGAAACTGTTCCGCTCGCGGAAACGTTTTTATGAGGTTATACGTAAGGAGATGAATTATAAGCAAACGGATTTATTATGAATGGAAAAGAGAAATCAATCGAACTGTTGACCCGCCGGTTGATGGAAGGTGTTTTGGAGCAACCTTCCTCTTTATTGAATGCCCGTGTGATGGCGTTGATTAGGTTGGAGAGACGGCGTGTATATAGATATTATCACAGGAAGGAGCTGACACCTGCCGCTATTTTTATTTTCTTCGTTATCTATATGTTGGCGATGGGAGGCGGGTTGCTTTTCCTGAAATCCTCTCCGGACGCGATAGGATCCGTGTCCGAGGCATGGGACACTTATTACCCGCTTGTCCTGACCGTGGTGTCGGGGGTCTCGTGCTTTGTCCTGTTCGCTCGCTTAGACCATTGGCTTGGCTTAAAAAGCCGGCAAGAGGGGCGGAATAAATGAGAGAGAGGGACTCGCCCTCTCCCATTTCTCTTCTCTCACTTGCCGTTGAGACTCAGGTTGCCGTATTTGTTGCCGTTGAAATAGATGGAGGAGGAACCTCCGCCGTTAATCTCACAGGTGAAATCGTGCGTCTCCTCATTGACCCGTTTGTCTATCTTCTTGAATCCTCCCACGCCGCAGGTCGCATATTTCATGTTTTTCGCCACGACCTTGAAGGCGGCTGAGGCAGGTGCGTCAATCTTCAGGTTCCCGTAATGCGAGTCGACCTTGATTTGGGTGAAGGAAGCGGATAAATCCTCGATTTTAATATTGCTGTAACTAAGGTCGCTCACGAGTAACTCTTCGTTCAGTCTACCGACCGTCAATCCACTATATTTGATTTCCATATTCAAACGGTCCGCACTTTCGATAGAGCAATCGCCGTATTTGGCGCTCATGTTCAGTGAGTGTACATCCTTGATTTTCAGGTTTGAGTATTTGCTTTCGACTTTCAGTTCTCTTGTGTCGCCAATCTGTACGTTCCCGGCGTATCCCAAATAAAACGTGGCGTCCCGCAAGTGCCCTACTTTGATATTTCCGTATTTCGCGTCTACCGCAAGCTCGCCGGAGAAGTCGCCGGCGTTTAGGTTGCCATATTTCACCCAAACGCTTGTCTCGCCGTCATTCTTTTCCGGTAGGTTGATGTTACCATACTTCTGGCTCAGTCTCGCCGCCAGCTTGGAGGGCATCTGGATGTAATAGTTAATGGTTAAGGACTCGTTACTGGAGTTCCCTTTTCTCTCGTCGATTGTCGTGACCGCAGCGATTACGCCCGCCTGTTTCCGGGTATCGACGCGTACACGGTCCAAGTTCGCTTGGGCGATCCGTTCATTACCTGCCTCGCTTCTGATTTCCACCCGGATGGCGACTTCGTTCTTGCTCCAATGCGTGATCGTGATGTTCCCGAAGAGATTATCCACTTGGAGCCTGTCGTTCGGGTTTACGTCGTACGATTGGGTAATCTCTTTAGTCTTGATTTGTTCTTGCGGTTTAGCTACCGTCGATAAATGGCACACCAATAAAAGCATCGTCAATAGTCCCAATGGACTTCGTTTTATTATTTTCTCCATATCTCGTGAATATTTAGTGATTGTTTTCTTCTCCATTTTTCGTAATCTGTTCCATTTGCCTTAGCATGAACGCGAGGCTTTCCAAGCTGTTGTCGTAATGCTGTGTCATGGCGAACAACGCGTCGTTGGAGCAAGGCAACGTAGGCAACACCGTCCGCTCGAATTGATGGCAATCCGCGAGTACCCGCTCACTTTCCCGCATCAGTCCTTTCGCTCCGGGAGCCTGTTTGTCCTTGTATAGCGCTTTCATCTGAACGAGCAGGTCATGGATTCGCATATTGTAATACAATCGTAATTCCTCCATCTCCTCCTGTGTCTCACAAGCGAATGATGGTTCCGGGATATCCGTTCCGTCGGTGGCGCGGAATAAGAGGAGCAAGGCGATGGTTGCCGCCACTGCGATGGCGCTAAAGCCATAAAGAACTGTCCGTCTTTGTCGTCGGACTGCCAACTTGCGCTCGAACCGTTCGAGATGTCCTTCCGGTGGTGTCTCGTTTTCGAACGCTTCCCGGTTCGCTTCTATGAAATGTTTTAACTTATCCATATCCGATTATTGGGTTATCATTGTCAATAATTTCCGCTTCGCCCGCAGGTATTGGCTACGTACGCTCGCCGGCTGTATTTTTAGGATTGAGGCGATTTCCTCCATGTCGTATCCTTCGAAGAGATAGAGCGAGAGGATGACCCGATAACCCGCCGCCAACGTAGATATCGCTTTTTTGATTCGCTCTACGGAGTAGTGAATCGCCTCCTCGTCCGGCTCTTCCTCCTCCTCGTCCGGTTCCGGCAGGTTGTCGGAAGGTATCACCAACTCTCCCGTACGCCGACGTACGTAATCGATGGCCGTATGGATAGCGATACGACGCGCCCATGCCTCGAAACATTCTCCTTCATATTGCTCGATACGCGAGAATATTTTCATGAACGCGTCTTGCGTCGCCTCTTCCGCCTCCGGCGCGTTACCGATGATACGTAAGCAGGCGGAGTATAAAGGTCGCACGTATAGTTCGTACAATCGCGATTGCGCGTTCCGGTTTCCTTTACGGCAACCTTTTATCAGATGTTCCGTTCCCTTGTCCATTTACTTACATAAACGTATACGATTCCCGGAACGTTGCGTCTGGCGTTTGAAAAAAGCAAAAAAAAGAAAAGCATCATCTCGATGCCTTTCTTTTCTAAACTAAAATGATAAAAATAAAAGTTATGTGGGAAGGTTTATTTCAAATCCGTTATGTTGGAGAGGTCATCGCCGTAATTGGATGCGCTCCCCGTCAATTGGGTTTTATCCGTATTGTATTTCAGCTTAAATTCTTTTTCTCCTTCGAAAGTCGTGACCTTGATGGTCAAGTCTACCGTTTCCCCTTCCGTGTCCGGTAAGGAACTCAAGTTGAACGCCACCCGTCCGGCTCCGGATGTATAAGCGGGGTCGTCGTAAGCGTTATGCCTGAATTCCAGCGCATAGGGATTATTTTCCGCGTCAGGTTGGATGAGGTTGACGTAATGGGCCGTCTTTCCTCCCCAATTCGTCAGGAAATAAACATTCAAGTAGCCATCGCCTACCCAAATGTTGTCGCTCCCTATTTCTACGGGGTCTGTCCCATAGATGGAGTCATTCTCCGCCTCCAAATCGGGTGCGATCGGTTTCGTCAGGATATCATGGATCGCGTTGACTTTGATGTAATAGGCGAATCCTCCCAAGTTGCTTTGCGTGGAGTCGCCTAATATCGTGAAATTGACCAAAGCCCTCTGCCCGTTTTTAGGGATGTATTCCGGATAACTCGTGGCCGCCGGCCATAAGGTCTCGCCATTGTCCAACCGCAAGTAATATACGTCTCCTCCTTCCGGAATAACCGTGGCTATCGCTATGTAGATGTCACCTAACGAATAGGAACTCTCGTCATCCATACAAGAAGGAAATGTCACGGTGGTCAGGAAAACACCCAAGATAAGTAAAAATGTACGTATTGTTTTCATTCTATTTATTACGCTCTAAATGTTCACGTTTCGTCTCTTTTCTATGGGGGAAGACGTGAATGGCGGGGTGAACGCTGCAAAAGATGTTGATAAAAGATGTTAAGCCTTCAGCGACTCGACGATGAGCCGCGCCGTTCGTTCGGACGCTCCTGGAGCGCCCAGTAGTTGAATGACTTCATCGTAACCTTCCAGCATCTTTTGTCGGTAGGCGGAGTCGCGCGAGATACGTGCCAGCTCTTCGCTTATCTCTCTCTCGGAAAATCGGGCGCCGAACAATTCCTGTACGATTTCCCGTCCGGCGATCAGGTTCACGAGCGAGATATAGGGGGTATGGAAAAAATGCTTGAAAATGAAACTGACCAGCGGACCGGCGGTAACGTAATAACAAACGACTTGTGGAACGCGGAACAACGCGGTCTCCAGCGTGGCGGTACCCGATGTGACCAAAGCGGCCTCGCTATGTTGCAAGAGTGGATAGGTTTTCCCGAATACGATTCTTGCGGGTCGTGAGCCGATGTATCGTCGGTAATAGGCGGGGTCGATTCCCGGCGCTCCGGCGATGACCGGTTGATAGTCGGGATAGGCGGAGGCGACTTTCAGCATGGTCGGCAGGTTGTCTTTAATCTCTTGCCTACGGCTTCCGGCGAGCAGGGCGAGGATGGGTTTGTCGGGTAGGCCCGCCTCGCGGAGGAAGGTTTCCCGCGGTACGGCTCGCTTTTCCTTGTAATCCGATACGGAATCGACGGAAGGGTTTCCCACGTAATCCACGGGATAGTGAAGCTTCTCGAAGAAGGCGGGCTCGAACGGTAGGATGCAGTACATCCGGTCCACGTATTTCCGGAAAGCCTTGATACGGTATCGCTTCCATGCCCAGATTTTGGGGGAGATGTAGTAATGCACGGGAATCCCCAATTCCGTATGGACGAATTTGGCGATTTTCAGGTTAAAGCCCGGGTAATCGACCAAAATCACCACATCCGGACGGTAACGCCGGATATCCTCCTCGCAGGTCTTCATGTTTTTCAATATCGTGCGTAGATGGAGCAAGACCGGGATAAATCCCATGAACGCCATCTCCCGGTAGTGCTTGACCAATGTCCCGCCCGCGGAGCGCATCAGGTCGCCCCCAAGGAAACGGAAATCCGCCTCTTTATCAATCGCTTTTAACGCCATCATCAGGTTGGACGCGTGCAGGTCTCCGGAAGCTTCCCCGGCTATGAGATAGTATTTCATTTATGATTCATATAAGTGATTCGAGTCTCTTTTTGAAATCGTAATCCGTGACATCTATTTTACAGGGGACCAAAGAGGCGTATCCCTCGTTCAAGGCGGCCATGTCATCGTCCGGGTAATGGCTTCGCGTCTCAAAATCGCCGGTCAGCCAAAAGACGGGTTTCCCGCTTCCGTCCTCGGAGCGTTTGAACTCGCGTATCCATCGCCCGTCCGTTTGCCGGCAGACTTTCATCCCTTTCACTTGTGGCGATTTGGGGACGTTGAGGTTGAGATAGGTACCATGGGGCAATCCCTCTTCCAAGACCCATTCCGCCACCACGCGCCCGATGCGGCAACATTCGGAGAAGTCCGCGTCCGGAGTATGGTCCAACAACGAGACGCCAAGGGAGGGGACATCGAAGATGCACCCTTCGGCGGTCGCCCCCATCGTGCCGGAGTAATTGACGCAAATCGCCATATTCCCGCCATGGTTGATTCCGGATACGAGCATATCCGGCATCCGGTCCAGTACCTCGTTGAGGGCGAGTTTCACGCAATCTACCGGCGTGCCCGTGCAACTGTATATCGTAAGCCCCTCTTCCTCTTTCAGCAAGGTATATTTCAAGGGAACGAGTGAGGTGATCGCGCTCGCCATGCCGGAGCGGGGACCGTCTGGGGCGAATACCACCAGCTCGCCCAAATCCCTTAAGCACTTCACCAACTCGTTAATTCCTTTGGCGGATACGCCATCATCGTTCGTTATCAGAATCAAAGGTCTTTTGTTTGCCATATATGTTCATCCGTCTTAGTGTAATCACTCGCGAAAATAGCGATTATCCGCGAGTTTTTCATTATGTGCCATGCGGGGCGATGCTCGTTTTTATGCGCCGCCGGGTCTCGGAAAAAGTACGTGCGTGTTTCCGGAAAAACACGCTCGTCTCTTCGCGAGAACACGTGCGTCTTTTTTTGCTCTTTCGGATAGGGATATTTTCGCCGGAAGTAGGAGTTTTCCGCGGAAAAACTTATCTTCGCGATAACTAAAACTTAGAGCTATGGCAAAATACGTTAATCCGTTTACCGATATGGGAAAGGGAGCGAAGGAACTGGAAGGATGTGAGACGTTATTTGATAAATGGATTTATGTATTGAAGTATATGGAAAACTGGGATAGGATGCCGGAAGGCTTGAAAGAACAGGTGTTCGAACGGTTGGCTCGCTTGGCGGAAGTGGCGAACCTCTCGGAGGCGGACCGAATCCTTACGATAAGGCCTTGGACCAATACTACATTGCGGAAACCGTCCGCCACGACCAGTACGTGGCTGGCATGGAAGCCGGCCGTGCGGAAGGATTGGAGGAAGGTTTGGAGAAGGGAGAGATGAGAGCAAAGAAGAAAATGTGCATTCAACTCAAAAAGAAAGGTGTCCCTTTAGAGACCATCGTTCAATGTAGCGGTTTGTCCATGGAGGAAATAGAGAAACTGGGTTGATACGTGTTGATGAGGAATTTTTTGTGAATCATTGATTATCTTTTTTATGTACCCGTACATTAATATATTATTCGAATCATGAGTTCCGGTGGTTGTATCTTGTTTATTCGCAACTGAAAAAGTCTTATTTATATATTGGCGGGAAATGAAATTCGGCGGATGCCGTCCGCCGAATTGGTCGCTTCGTTATCGAAATCAGCGGTTTGGTAAGGAAGAAGTTGTTGGATAGATAAGAAAGCGCGAGGAAAAAGAAAAAAATGATAAAGAAAGGTTGCGCGAATCGAAGAAACGCGTACCTTTGCGAATGATGAATAGAGTAGACCGTCCGTGGTTATGGATTTTTAAGGCGGTCTTTTAAGATAGAGCTTATTACACTTTAGTATTAATATTAAATTATTTAATTATGAAGAGAAAGTTTTCTACGCTTTTGGCGAGTGCTTTGCTGATGACCGCATTTTCAGCGAACGCTCAAGAGGTAGGTGACAACGTGATGATACGTTATCAAGGGACAGGTGTCATCGCTGTTGACAATGCGGAATCTGCCTTTGGAACCCCAAAGATGATTGAAGATTCAGAGTTAACCACTCCTGATTTAAAGACTTTGAATCAATCTACTTGGAACATTACCGAGGTAACGACTTCTCTCGGTAAGGTAAGTTATTCTTTTGTAAATAAAGCAACGGGTTTAGCTTTAGCGGTCGATCCTTCTTTGGCTGTTGATGCTTCTGAAACGAGTGGGCCTGCTTTGACTTTAGGAGGATCCGCTTCGGTATGGACTCTTGATGGAAATGATTCGGATAATCTGAAACTGGTCTCTTATTTTAAAGGAGATTCGGTTGTTTATATCCAAAAAGATGCCTCAAATAATTTGTACTTGGTGAAAGATGCGGCGACGAAAGCGAATAAATCTTTGATGGCTGTGTATACATCAGTTTTAGAGAAACAGACATCAATAGAGTTAGATGCTGAAGATTTGAACACGTTGCTTCAATCCGCACGTGTAGCGGATTTCTTTGGTTTGACGATGGATCCGGAGGTTACGGAGAATCAAGTAAATTTATTGACCGCTACGGGTTTGAAGGCTACGGATGTTTCGGGAAAGACTGGTTATGTTACATTGCAGGCAAAAGACCAAAAAGTAGGTAATGATCCCGCTTATGTAGTGGTTGATACGGCTTACTATGACAACACCGAGGTTGAGAACAAGCTTTTGAAGCTTACTTACGATAAGTTGAACGCTGATAATCGTGAGCCGGGTTCTTACAACTTCAAGTTTACGTACAATGCCGTTAAGGATGAGTTGTATGTACAAGTTGAGAAGGTGGTTTATCGTATCGAGAAAGCGAGTGCGAGCGTAACGGATGAAGATTTCTCTAAATGGTTGAAAGAGAAGACTACAAATTCTCAATGGCCCGTAAGTACAGTTTCTGTAACAGGTGACGCTACCGCGGCATATACGGCTCCGGCATCTGACATGTACATCTACATGGCTCGTTTGGCTGGTACGAACGTGTTGACAATCAATACGGAAGTTACGAATAAAGATGCTTCTGGTTCTGCCTTGGCTGTAGATAAAGTTCAACGTACGACTATCAAGTTAGGCACCGCATTCAAGGGCTTGACGATGACCACTATCCCTGACGGTGTTTATACGATTCAGTACAAGGCATCTGAGGAGAGTGACAACTACGCTCAGAACGACGCTTATGCCTTGGCTAACCTGCACGGAATGTTCGGCTGGGCCGCTCAAGCCGAGAGACAAGACTTCAACCACATGCCTGCCGCTCAGTGGGTTGTGAAGAAGAACGGTACCTCCGCTACGGCTACGGTAACGATTGATAACCGTGAGTTCTGGGATCAATCTCATACCGCTGTTTTGCCTGATGGTGCGATCCAGTTCTACGCCGTTGAGGGAAGCGACGAGGTGTTCTATTTCAATGGTGCTGTAGCCGATACGTTGAGCTTCGTGAAGGTGGCTGACGAGTTGGTTAAGGATGCGAAGTTGGGTTACAAGTATGTATCCGTGGACGAGGCTAAGGTTCAGACTTATACGTTCAACTACTTGCACGGCTTGTCGTTAGACAAATACTTGTATGTAGACGATGAGAACGGTACGGTTAGCGTAGACCCGAACGACGGTGTATCCAACTTCCGTTTGGAGGTAGTCGTTAAGGACGATAAGTATGGTTACGAGGACGGCTTGGTACGTAACGTTTACTATGTAAAGAACGGCGAGAGCTACTTGACTTACAACACCACGACGAAGAAGTACAACATGGGCGAGACCCCGACTCCGTTCTTCTTGAAAGAGAACAACTGCATCGATGGCAAACACTATTACGCTTTGGTTGAGGCTCAATTCGAGAGTGATGGAATATCCGCCAATACTTATTATACACCTTCAGGTGAATTGTTAGTAGCGGGTACACAGTATTTGTATACAGAAGATGGTTACTTTATCGTAAAGGACTATCATAAGGATGGTTATAAGGGTTATTTCTTTGACAAGGATGGTAAAGCTAAGTTACATATTGACCGTGCAACTGATAAAGGTAGCTCAACTAACTACGCAACGGTTAAGGTATCCGTTGATGATAACACTTTGGATTTGACTCAAGGTAACATCGACGACAAGTTCGTTAACGGTGATGACAGAGAGATTCGTACTTCCGCTTTCGCGGTTAAGATTTTCGACTCTCCGTTGTATCGTCACTTCAACAACGTAGCTTTGGGTGAGACTGAGGGTACCGACAGCCTGATCTTCCGTGAGAAGACCCGTGGCGAGTACTTGATGGACGAGTGGAACGAGAACCTGCAAGGCGATTTGGATTACGCCGGTATCTGGAACGAGGAGAAGGCCGAGGGTAAATTGGCGTTCATCGTGGATACGGTTTGGGTAAATCGTGGATTGGGCAACATCAAGCCGCAGTACTTGGTATCCGTGGCTCGTGACGACCAAGGCGCTATCGAGACGATACCTTGTACGTACGAGCACAACCATTACGACAACGCCGGCAACGCCGTTGACGCATACCACTGCTCACACGCTACTCAAGGACGTTCGGGCTTCGACTACGGCAAGTATTTGGTAAGCTTCGCCGACTCTGTGGTTAACGCTACGGACGTTGACGCTCGCTTCAATCAACCGTACATGGACGTTAAGGACGGTTACACCCGCGTAGGCTTCGTGAAGGCTATCCACATCGGCGACAGCCTGATTGTCTTGACGAACGGCTTCGAGAAGGTAGCTGACCCGGCTACTCTGGACACCGCCGCTATCTTGGCCAACTACCGCGCTAACAACACGATGAACTTCGTGGTT
>CASEGC010000068.1 GCA_949287365.1 uncultured Parabacteroides sp. | reverse complement strand
TCGACCACCTCGATGTACTCGAAGTTGCTGTCGCCCAGGCGCACCTTCCGCTTCACCAGCTGGTCGCCCTCCACCACGAACAGCTCATACTCGCCACGGCCCATGTAGAAGGAACCGTTGGCGACGCGGAGCACGTCGTCGCGGATGGCGTTAATCACGTACACGTCCGTCTTCAAGCCGGAGCGCAGGCGCTTGTGGTTGTCCTCCACCAGCTGCACGGTGAAAGAGATGACGCCGTTCCGCGAGAGCGGGGTCACATCGCTCACCGTGCCCTCCAGCTTGTCGTTGCCAATCTTGACCACCGCCTTGGAGCCCACGGCGATACGGTCGCCATACGTATCGGCTATCTCGCCCTCTATCTTGAAGTGAGAAAGGTCCGACACGATAGCCACCCGGCTACCTTTGGTCACCCGTGCGCCCACCTCGTTGTTCACGTAGGTAAGAATCGCCTTGCGGGGCGAGCGGATGCGGGCGTCCTCCAAGGTCCGCCTCGTCTCGGCGAGGCTCTTGCGGAAGATATTCAACTCCAGCTCCTTCACCTTGTAGTCCGCCTCGGCCAGCGCCTTCTCGTTCTCGTACTTCTGCTCGTCCTCGCGCAGCTTCAGGAGGCTGACGTTGTAGTCCAGCTCCACCTGCCGTACCTTATCCGTAGTGCCCGCGCCAAGGCTGTCCAAATACTGTTCGTTGCGCAACTCCACCGCCTTGCGGTCTAGTTCCATGCGAGAGACCTTCAGTCGCATCTCCATCTCGGAGAGCTTCGTACGGCTCTGCACCTCCAGCTGTTCTAACTGAAGCTGTTTCATCCGCTCCTCGTCCAGTTGCTTCTGATAGTCCGTCTCTGCGCTCTGCAAGTCCAGGCGCAGGATAGAGGTGCCCACGTCCACGGAGTCACCACCCTTCTTGTAAATCTCCACGACGCGGGAGTCGATGGGCGAGTTGATAATCTCCTCGAACGCCGGCACCACCTTGCCCGATGCGCTGACCGTGACCTCTATCACGCCCCTGTCCACCGTCGAGAAGGCGAGGTCCTTCCGTTGCAGGCTCGTCCGCATGAGACTAATCAGCCCACCAATCACCACCGCGGCGACGGCTACACCCGCCCCAATCTTAAACAACCGTTTACGCCGCTCCTTGCGCAACACTTCCTTTGATATCTCTCTGTCCATATTATAAGTGTTTGTTATATTCCGCCTTTCCAAAGGCAAACACCATGCCAAAACGCTAACTAATTGATTCCTTGCGGGCACACGAATCCGCAGGTGTTCGATATCGAACACCGCTGTTCGGTTTCACAAGTCTTCTTTTAAGTAAGGAGTTAAAGAAGTTAAAGCCAATACCCTCTTGGTTACAGACCAAATGGTATCGGCTTTAACTCCCAAGCCCGTTCAACGGGCGATAACTCCTCTAACTCCTTTAACTCCCTATTACGACCTTCCAGCTTCTTCCGCCTACCCGGACGATATAGACCCCATCGGAAAGGCCGGTGTAGCGGCGGGTGCCTACTTGTTCCTCCATACGAACTACCGCACCGCTCATGGAGACGATTATCACCCGCTCCTCGCTTGGCGTGTAGACGCGGATGGCATCGCCTTCGGTGTAGACCTCCACCGCCTCATCGCCTATCGCTTCCACTCCCGTGGGAACCAGCGGCTCCACGCGGGCACGGATGTAGAGGTCGGCGTAGTTGGCGCGGATGTGGTACTTACCGTCGCTGTCCAAGGTAGCCTCGCGCCAGATACCCACCGGTCCGCGGCGATACTCCACGACAAGCGTCCGCGGGTCATAGCCCTCCGCCGCCGAAGCGGAGAAAGAGAAGGTGTTACCCTCCCGTACTTGGTCGCTCTTGTACTCGAAATTCACGCTATCATTCGGCTGCACGAAGTGGATGTCGTAGTAGGTGATATGTGGGGTGTCCGACTCTTCGGATTCCTCTTTCGTGAAGGTCATAGTCTCGACACCGCTCGACTGGTCGTCCACCACGGCTATCGCCTTGACGGTTGTCGTCTCGGTAATTTCGAATGGCTCAGTATATAACGTAGATGAAGCTGTCGGCTCCGTGCCATCTGTTGTATAATAAATGGTAGCCCCCTCTTCAGCGGTAATCGTAACAGTCGTGCTTCCTTCGAACGGTGTTGTTCCTGTGATGGTCGGGGGTAATAATGTCGATACTATTTCGCCGCTACCGCTTGTACCCCAGCCCTTCGCCGGAATTTCCGGATTCGTTTCATTATACTCTTTCGCGCCTTCGTTCAACTTATCCAACAGGTCCGCTTGGTCCGTCGCTTTGGCGGGTTCTTCCACCGCATCGCCTTCATTTGGCTCTCCGGTCAAAACACCCGGTAATCCCGTTTGCTCGATATATACATTATCGCTTGCCTGCTCTTTGCCCGCGCCATCCATGATTGATATGCTCGCTCCGGGCGCACCGCTGCCAGTGATTGTAATTTCACCGGTATTACCACAGTTTTGGATGATTACTTCATCATCGTTTCCTTCATCAAGGCCAGGATCAGTGCCTCCACCTCGCACCGTTTGTGCGATTCCGGCGATACCGCTCACGTACGCTTCTCCTAATATATTACCTGTATTTAAGCTATTGATAATATGAATATCATTCCAATTGGGGTTCGCAAAACCCGCGATACCTCCAACGAGCATCGAACCTTTTATATCACCATTGTTTATATTGTTGATTAAAAGGATATCTTCGTAGCTCTTCCCCGCATCGTAGAAAATATAATAAAAAGCCTGCCCCACGATGCCACCTGCACCTTGAGCACTCGAATTGGTTGAAGTTACACTACCTGTATTCGTACAATTAGAAATAGTGCCTTCCATGATGTCTCCGACAATTCCACCAATAGTACCCGTATTGTTACTATCTGTCGTTAGCGTTCCTTCATTTATACAACCGTCAACCGTAGCGTTAGATATACTTCCTACAATACCGCCACTTGTTCCGAATCCGCTTATCGAGGCTTTATTGGTACAGTTCAGTATTTGAGAGCCATTGTCTGCCTTCATTACTATACCTCCGGTTGTACCGCCCGTTCCTTGCAGGCTACCCTCACTGGTTACATTTTCTACTACCGAATTGTCCAACTCATTAACTACGCAAGCCCGATATTCACTTATGGTCCCAATAAGTCCGGAAACCGTTACGGAAACGGTTAGGTTCTCTATCCTTCCATTCGAAACCACTCCGAAAAGGCATCCCGGCAATGTAAGTTTATTTCCTCCTCCATCAAACGTTCCGGAAAAAGGCTTTTCATCATCAGAGCCGATGGGTGTCCATACCTCATCATCTATAGTCAACGATGTAGTCAATTTGAAGTAAGCATCATCATAACTTTCCCCTCCATTCACCGCTGTCGCCAACGCTTTCAACTGTTCAGATGTACTGATTTGATACGGGTTGTCTTGCGTGCCGTCACCACCTCCAAAAGTTGATGTATCCTGTCCCCAAGTCGCAAAGGGAAACACCATCAACATCAGTAAAAGGCAGAGTCGCCCATTCGTCTTTCGTAAAATTCGTTTCATAAGCATTGTTCTTGTTTTTATCGCTATTTATGTTTTAACATTTTTTCAATGGTATATGCATAGAGCCTCGTCTATGATGCCCCATAGAGCCGGCTCTATGATACATGAGAGTGCCCGCGCTATGACCTGCCATAGAGCCTACACTATGATAGGTGAGAGATTAGGCACCCACAGGGTGGTAAGAGCCGGCATCGACTAAGACCCTGAAAAGTTCCCCTCTCGGGGGAGCTTTTCTTTCTCTTTTCTCTTCTTTCTCTTTTCTTTTCCCTTCCCTTATCCCGTGCCGGGGGTTTCCTCCTCCTCGCTGTCGCCAACGGTCAGCAGGATGGGGAACTCATATGTACGAGGTTCCTTCAGCACCTTGTAACCGGAGCCTACCTGCGTGGTGACGCTCAGGCGATACTGTCCGTCGGTGAGGCTCTCGGGCACCTCCACGATTTGCTCCGACGTGGTGCTGCGGGTGTAGTACTCCACCTTCACCGGCTCCGCCGAAGGCTCATCCTTCGTGAAGTAGATGCCGTTCGCCGGATTGTCGCCCTTCACGAGCAGGTTCGCCCCCGTGATGATGAGGTTCTTACCCGGCGTGATTTGCCCGTTCACACTCTGGGTGCGCACGTCCGTCACTTGGTTGATGACCGGACCGGTGGTCGCCTTGTTCAGGTTGAAGGTCACCTCCTTCAGCGCGTCCAGCAACGCCTTGCTTGGGGTGAAGGTCACGCCAATCTTGTTCTTCTCCGGGTCGAACTTGGGAGCCTCGCCGTCGAACACGCCGGAGAGGTTCAGCAGATATTGCCCCACGCCGTCCACGAGGCTCTTCCCGTTCGCGATGGCCTCCACCCGCTTCTGGTCCGCCAGCTGGAGGATGTTCACGATGGTCTCCTTGCGGTACTCGGTACGCTCGCGCACGATATCGTCTGCCACGTCCTCGTCGCGGTAGGTGCCGGTTATCACGGGTTTGGCGGTGAAGTCGCCCGGCTCGGCGGTCAGTACGTTGTCGTACAGGTCCGCGTTCAAGATAATCTTTGCCATGTCTACTTATGATTTAATGGTTTGTAATTTATGATTTGTGAGGGTATAAACGCCAAAAGCCCGCCCCACGGGCGCGCTATGCGCCTCGCGGGACGGGCTTCCGCCGTTCCTTTTATTTTATATACTACATTACGCTTGCTTGCTTGCTTGCTAACATATTATCGCTTTCTACCAAGCCAATCCCGGTAAAAGATGTTAACGTAGCGTATATAATCTGTCGGTTCATTTCCTTATCGTTCATGTCGTAACGGGGGCAAAAGTAAGAAGAATTTATGAATTATGAGTTTCTTTTGAGGAGTTAGATGGAGTTAAAGGAGTTAGAAGCCAAATGCCTATGTTTGTATCAAAGAGAGTATTGGCCTTTAACTCCCGAACGGAGCGAAGTGATAACTCCTTCTAACTCCTTTAACTCCATAAAGAACGCATACTCGCTCATCAATTGGATGGTGGCGGGCTCCACGCCATCGGCGGAGGCTTCGAGGTAGATGCCGCCCGCCTCCTCGGTGGTCTGCACGATGGCGGTCAGCTGGCCGCTGAAGAGCCTCATCTCCGGCAGGTGGAACGGCTCCAGACTGGTGCTGTTGCCATTCGCCGCCGCCCGGAAGGTGCCGACACCCGTCACGTTGAAACGAATCCGCCGGTCGTCCGTCGGGCAGAGGTTGCCCTCCTTATCCACCACCCGCACACGGATAAAGGCGAGGTCCTTACCATCCGCCGTCAAGCGGGTACGGTCGGCTGTCAGCTCGATGTGATGCGGCTTGCCGGCGGTACGCATCTCCTCCGTCGCCACGGCGTTGCCCGCCTCATCGTAAGCGATGACCTTCAGCGTGCCCGGCTCGTAGCGAGTATCCATCCACATCAGGCGGTAACGCTTCTGCCGCTCGAAGCTCCGTTGGGCCTCCTCGGTATAGCTGCTGTCGAGCCGGACGCTCAAGTCCTTCGTCCGCTTGCCTTGGCTCTTCCCGTTGATAAACAGTTCGGCGGAGGGATAATTGGTGTAGACGAAGACGGGTGTCACCTCGCCCTCGCGGCCCGGCCACGTCCAGTGCGGCAGGATATGTAGCGTCTTCGTCTCCTTGTTCCAATGGCTGCGATAGAGGTAATAACGGTCTTTGGGAATGCCCGCGAGGTCGATGATACCGAACAGCGAGCTATGGCTGGGCCAATTCGTGTAATAGGGCGTGGGCTCGCCGAGATAATCGAAGCCGGTCCACACGAACTCGCCGATGCAATAGGGCAAGTCCTCGTGCTGGATGAAATCGTCCTCCGGCAGGTTGGACCAGTTGCAATGCTCCACGTCGTACGAGGAGCTTTGGTGGTCGTCGTACACCGCCATCGCCTTGCGCTCCACCGGAAACTTATACACGCCGCGGGAGCTGACCGTCGAGGCGGTCTCGCTCCCCAAGATAATCCGCTGGGGCAGTTTCTTATAGTTCTCCCGATACTTATGCGGCCGATAGTTGAAGCCCGGCACGTCCATCACGGCGGCGAAGTTGTTGTTCACCACGGCGTCCGGAGCGTCCATGCCCTGCGTGACGGGCCGTGTCGGGTCCTCGCGGTGGCAGATATCCTGTAGCCACTTGGCTATCTTGCAATCGCCCTCCGTCCACTGATTCGGCACCTCGTTGCCCACGCACCACATCACCACGCTCGGGTTGTTGCGGTAGTGGCGCACCAAGTTCACCAAGTCCTTCTCCGCCCACTCGTCGAAGAGAAGGTTATAGCCATTGGCGCACTTCGGCGTGTTCCACTCGTCGAAGCTCTCCACCATCAGCATCATGCCCATCTCGTCACACGCCCGCACCAGCTCCGGCGCCGGCATGTTGTGCGAGGTACGGATGGCGTTGCAGCCCATATCCTTCAATATACGTATCTGCCGGCGGATAGCGGCGTCGTTCACCGCCGCACCAAGCGGTCCCAAATCGTGATGGTTGCATACGCCTTTGAACATCGTCCGCTCGCCATTCAGGAAGAATCCCTTGTCCGGGATAATCTCGATGGAACGCACGCCGAAAGGCACCCGATACGTATCCCGCAACCGGTCCTGCCCCTCGTACAGGCGCATCTCCGCCGTGTAAAGCGCCGGACTATCGGGCGACCACAACGAGGGCGAGAGCAAGACGCACTCCTGCACCGCCTTGTTATCGTCATACTTCATCCGCCCCAAGGAAGAGACAAGCTTGAATACTTCCTGTTGATTCGGGTCGAGAATGGTCGTGCGCAAGAGATAATTGGCCGGGTCCGCCCCCTCGGGAAGAGAAATCTCCGTCTCGATACGCACCCTGGCGAACTCCTCGCTTACCTTCGGCGTAGTGATAAACGTCCCCCATGTCGGGATATGCGCCGCGTCGGTCACCACCACGTGCACGTTGCGGTACAAACCCGCCCCCGGATACCAGCGGGACGACTCCGGCAAGTTCTCCAAACGGACCGCCAGCACGTTCCGCTGGTTTGGACGCACGTAAGGCGTGATATCGAAATAAAAGGAATTATAACCGTAGGGCCAATAGCCCACCTCCTGCCCATTCAGGTAGACCCGGGCATGGCTCATCGCCCCGTCGAACAGAATCTCGGCACGCTTGCCCTCCTCAAAAGCGGGCAACTCAAACGCCGTCCGATACCAGCCCACGCCCACGAACGGCAATCCGCCCGTGCGCCCGGCGTGCTCCATCGCCTCGGTCTGCCCGTCCTGCGCAATGGCCACCTCCTGTTTATCGTTCTGCGCGCTGAAAGGACCGTAAATCGCCCAGTCGTGCGGCACGGTGACCGTCTGCCAGCCGCTATCGTCGTACGCCGGCCGCACGAACTCCGGACTGTCCTCCCGGGTAAACTTCCAATTCTTCTCCAACAATAACTCCGTCCGGACCTGCGCGTACAGAGCGAGCGGCAGGCCCAACAACGCGACCAAAACCGCGAAACAAACCCTTCTCATTCGTTTTTCCTCCATTTCATGTTCGACATTGTGACAAAATTAGGTATTTTTGTCACCATTACAAACTAAATCAATCGCATTACACAATATGTTATTACAACTCGCTTTCGTATTACTCGCCATCATCATAGGCGCTCGCATCGGCGGTATCGGATTAGGTGTATTGGGAGGCCTCGGGTTAGGCATCCTCACGTTCGGTTTCGATTTGCAACCCACCTCGCCCCCCATCGACGTGATGCTAATGATAGTCGCCGTCATCGCCGCCGCCAGTTGCATGCAGGCGGCGGGCGGCCTGGACTTGATGGTGAAGTGGGCGGAAAAGCTCCTGCGCAAGCATCCGCAACGCATCACGCTCCTCAGCCCCATCGTCACCTACCTGTTCACCTTCATCGCCGGAACGGGGCACGTGGCCTACTCCGTGCTGCCCGTCATCGCCGAGGTCGCCACGGAGACCAAGATACGCCCGGAGCGCCCGATGGCCATCGCCGTCATCGCTTCGCAACAAGCCATCACCGCCAGCCCGATATCCGCCGCCACGGTCGCCCTGCTCAGTATGCTGGCCGGCTACGGCATCTCCCTGATGGACATCCTGATGATATCGATACCCTGCACGCTTATCGGCGTATTGGCGGGAGCCTTCTACTCACTGCGAGTGGGGAAAGAATTAGAGCAAGACCCGGAATACCTGCGTCGGTTGGCGAACCACGAGATTAGCGAGCAACATTACCAAACAAAAGCCGTCACGAATCAGGGGAAAGCTCTATTGTCGGTCGCGATCTTCATCTCGGCCACCATCGCGATCGTCCTATTCGGCTCCATCGAATCCTTGCGTCCCTCGTTTCAAGTCGGACGGGAAGAAGTCCCCATGCGCATGTCACATATCATCGAGGTATTGATGCTTGGCGCATCCGCCCTCATCCTGCTCCTCACGAAGACCGACGGCATCAAGGCGGCGCAAGGCTCCGTCTTCTCCGCCGGTATGCAGGCGGTAGTGGCCATCTTCGGCATCGCTTGGATGGGCGACACCTTCATAGCGGGCAACATGGCCGAGCTGAAAAGCTCCATCGAGCAAATCGTCACGCAAATGCCTTGGTTGTTCGGCATCGCGCTCTTCGTGATGTCCATCCTCTTGTTCAGCCAGGCCGCCACCATCCGCGCCTTGCTCCCGTTGGGCATCGCCCTCGGCATCTCGCCCTATATGCTCATCGCCCTCTTCCCGGCGGTGAACGGCTATTTCTTCATCCCCAATTACCCCACGGTAGTGGCCGCCATCAACTTCGACCGCACCGGCACGACCCACATCGGCAAGTACGTACTGAACCACTCCTTCATGATGCCCGGCCTGATAGCCACCGGCATCTCCGTAGCATTGGGGCTGCTGTTCATTCAATTCCTCTGAGAAGCTTCCTTCCCGTTTCCCCGTAAGGGAACTTTCGTTTCCTTATAAGGGAACGCCAGTTTCCTCGGCAGGAAACGAGCGTTTCCTAAGCGAGAAACGACAATTTCCTCGCAAGGAAACGGGCGTTTCCATACGAGGAAATTTAAGGAAACTGTAAACGTTTGGTTTCGTTTACGTTATAATCTTCGCCACGAACTGTCAATAGCCCGGATTCTGGACCCAGTTGGTATTCGCGTTCATGACATCTTGCGGAACGGGGAAAATACGGCACTCCTTATCGAAACGGGCGGTGGGGAAACCTTGCTTGTGGAAACCGAACTCGCTCTCGAACGTACCGAAACGAATCATGTCGTTACGTCGCCAGTTCTCGTCGAAGAACTCGCGGCCGCGCTCGTCCAAAATGTCCTGTAAAGTAGGCGCGCCCGCCAACAAAGGCGCGTTGACGTAGGCCCGTATCTGGTTGAACAACGAGAGGGGCGTATCGTTATTGGTCACGCTTGCGCCACGCAAGATGGCCTCCGCCTTGGTCAACAGGATGTCCGCGTAACGGAAGATGGGCACGTCATTGCTTTGGCTACGGCTGTGCTCGCGGTACTCGGTAGGGTCCGGATAGAACTTGATGGAGCGATAGCCTTGCCGCCACCCGTTAAAGTCCGCTCCGGTGTTGAGCTGCTCGTTCACCTCCTTCAGCGTGATGGTCTTGGTGAAGACCAGCGGAAGCTCGTTCTGGTACAAGAAGACCTCGTCCGTAGGCTCATACGTGGCGCCGTCGAACTTGTAGACCGTATCCCGCAAGAGGCAATCGTTACGCCTGTCGCCCTCCAAGACGAAGAGGTCGGAGAACTCCGGGTTCATGGCGTAATTGCCCGCACAGGAGTTGCCCATCTCGCCACCATAGTAACCGCCGTTGCCATCGTCTATGCGGCGGAAGGTACGGAAACGCCCGTAATACATCCCCGGAGCCGACACGCAATCGTAAGGCATCGCGTAGATGAAATCCTTGATGTGGTTACCGTTGTCCGGGAAGAACTTACGGCGGAAGTCATCGCTCAAGTCGAACAATCCGCTTTGGATAATCTCATCGCAATAACGCACGCAATCGTCCAGCTTGGCGTTGGGCATATCCGGCGTGTAGGTGGTCACGTCGCCACACGTATAGACCGCCCAGTTGATGTAAAGCTTCACGAGCAGGGCCTCCGCCATCCATTTGTTAGGCTTGCCGTAAGTGGAAGCGTCGCTCTTCTCGTTCAGGTAAGGCAGGCAATCGATTAGCTCGCGCTCGATAAACTCCGCGACCTCGGCCCTCGGGCTGCGAACCACCGCCTCGTCCTCCTCCGGGATATGGTCCATGATAGGCACGTCGCCGAAACTGTCCATCAAGATAAAGTGATAGAAGGCGCGCATCACCTTGGCGGGGGCCACGATAGCGGGGTCGGCCTCGTCGCCGCCGAAATCGTTTATCACCTGATTGCAACGGGTGATACCGCTCGACAAGTCGGTCCAGTAGCTCAATCCCCCGTCACTCGGCATGAAGTTGTGGAGGGAAAGATGGCAATAGGTTCCGCCATCGTAATAATCGGCGTCGAAACTAATGCCTGTCGCCTCGTCGGAAGAGAGGGTCTGCGTCCGGTTGTACTCGTTTCCCAGTTTCTCGCGGAAAGCGTAATAGACATCCGCCATCTTCGCCTCGATAGCGATATCGGAATCGGAAGGATATTCCGTGTATTGCGACTTCACGTCCACGTCGAGGTCCGTGCAACCGGCCATCAAGCCGCAAAAGCCCGCTGCCATAAATAGCTTGAAGTTATTTTTCATCGTTATATGCTTTATTCTTTAGTTAATGACTGTATTTTCTCCGTTTACGATTTAGAAGTTGACTTTCATGCCAATCATGTAGGAACGTGTACGCGGATAATAGGTGTTGCTCCAATCGACACCCGGCGTCAAGCCACCCAAAGCGACCTCCGGGTCCGTTCCGCTATAACCCGTGATGGTGAACACGTTATTGCACGTGGCATAGAGCGTGAAGTTGTTCACCCATTTGCCGAAATTGCCGAAGTTATAGGCCAGCGACAAGGTGGAGAGGCGCAAGTAGCTTCCGTTCTCCAAATAGCGGTCGGATGGCGTTTGCGCGTTCACGTCGGTAAACCTTTGGTCCTCAGCGATGCTCGCCAACACGTTCTTACCGGATGTCACCAGCGAAACCGCGTTGTATTGGGCGCGCAAGGCGTTGAATATCTGATTGCCTAAGACACCTTGGAAGAAAAGGTTCAACGACCAGTTCTTGTAAGTCAACGTATTGTTCCATCCGTAGGTCAACTTGGGTTGTGCGCTGCCGGTCTTCGTCAAGTTCTGCTCGCCCGCCGTGCTGGTCGTCACCTCTCCGGTACGCTCACCCGTCTCCGGATCATGCACGTAGAACTGCGACACGCCGTTCTCATCATAGCCAGCCCACTCCAAAGTATAGAACTGCCCTATCGGACAACCCTCCATCAAGCGTTGCACGTATTTATCGCTGTTTCCGGCGATTCCGGGATAAGCGGTCGCGATATAATCGACAGAGAAGGTCTCGTTGGAGAGTTTCTCCACCACGTTCTTGTTGTGCGCCAAGTTAAGCGTCGTGTTCCAACGGAAATCCTTGGTCTCTACCGGGATGGCGTTAATCGTAATCTCGATACCTTTATTGCTGATATCACCTACGTTAGCGGTCATGGTATCGAACGGATAGCGGTTGGTGGAGACCGGGTAATAATAAATCAAGTCGCTCGTGCGCTTGTCATAATACTCGATCGTACCATTCAAGCGGCTGCCGAAGAACGCGAAGTCTAGGCCGATATTGAACATTCCGGTACGCTCCCATTTCAAGTCCGGGTTCGAGTTGTTGGTGGCCGCCAAGGTATGCTTGTTCGACGTGTTCCCGTTAGCGTCGGTATAATCGAACCAGCCGGACACGCCATAAGTCGAGATCGCGGTGTAAGCGTCGAATCCCAAAGAGTTACCGCTCACGCCATAACCGACTCTCAACTTCAAGTCATCGAAGATATTCAAGTCCTTGATGAAGTCCTCGTCGCTCAACCGCCACGCAGCGGACACGGACGGGAATGTCGCCCATCGGTTATTGCGTCCGAAAGCGGAAGAACCATCCCGACGCACGGTGGCTTGGAAGCTATACTTATTATTATATACGTAATTCAAACGTCCGTAGAAAGAGATCATCCGCAAAGTGGACTCCGTGCCGCTCTGAACGCCATCGATACCATCAATCGTATTGGCGTAAGTCAGGTTATAATACGTCACGTCATCGTTATAGAAATCCTTCACCGTCAAGCCGAAACCATCGTTGCTATTGGTCTCTTCCCACGAGTAACCCAACATGACGCCCAAACGGTGCAAGTCCGCGATAGTCGTATCGTAGTTGGCGTAAGTCTCGAACACGCTCTTGTTATCCAAAAAGGTGTTACGTGTCGCCTGTCCGTTATTACGAACGTATTGGGATTTCGTCGAATGGTACTCGCTGGCGGTGCTTTGGTCCGTGATATACGAATAATTGGCGCTCCACGTCAAACCGTCGACAATCTTCAAGTCCGCCTTACCCGTGAGCATCATGTGCTTATCGACCGTCTTCATGACATCCTCGTTAACCAACGACAAAGGGTTATAATAATTGGTCACGCCAAAAGACTCATACCACGAGCCATCCTCGTTCCGAATCGGTTGCGTCGGCGAATAGTAAAGCATGGCATCGATCACGTTCTGGGAACCTCGTTCCTCCTCCGACAAATTCGAGTTGTCTCCTCCACTCTCATGACGAGTCGATTGGCTGGCGTTCACGCCCAACGACAAAGTCAAACGGTCATTCAACACCGTGGACTGGGCGAACGCTCTCGCGTTAAAACGCTCCATGTCCGAACCGCGGATCACGCCTTCCCGGTTGATATAATTCAAACTGACACTATAATTGGACTTATCGTTGCCTCCGCTCACCGACAGGTTATGGTTATGCGACACGCCAAGGCGTTGCACCTCCTTTTGCCAATCGGTATTGGCGCCCTCATCGTTAGGCAACGTGAAATTATTGGCCGCCGCGTAAGCGCGCAACTCGTCCGCGGTCATCATGTCCAAGCTCTTCGCCACCTTGTCGAAAGCCACGTAAGCGTTGTAATTCACGTTGACACGCCCCTCTTTCCCTCGCTTAGTGGTAATAATAATAACGCCGTTGCCGCTTTCGAACCGTAGATAGCCGTCGCCGTAGCGTCCCGCAACACGTCGATGGTCTCAATATCGTCAGGGGCGACAAACGAGAGGTCTACGCCCGGAACGCCATCCACGATATAATAAGGCTCCATGGCGGCACCTTCGCGCAACGTAGAGGCACCGCGCAACGTGATGGTAGACGACTGGTTCGGGTCGCTCGATTGCGTAATGGTCAGACCGGCCACTTTACCTTGCAGCAACTGGGCAGGGTCGGTATAAACCCCTTGGTTCAAGTCATCGGCCTGCACGGTAGAGATGGAACTGGTCACGTCTTTCCGGCGCATCGTGCCATAACCTACCACCACGACCTCGTCCAGCAATTCCGCGTCTTCCTTCAACACGATTCTCAAGTCCGAGGCGGCTTTTACCTCTATCGTCTGAAAACCTATATAAGAGACAACCAATGTAGCGCTATCAGATACGTCAGGTAAACTGAAATTACCATCGATATCGGTCGTCGTGCCATAAGCCGTCCCTTTCACGAGCACATTGGCGCCAATCACCGGTATGCCGGCCTCATCGACAACCACCCCTTGGACCAAGACCTTAGCCCGTGTATCGGTCGCTATAACATTCTCATCCGCTTCAATTCCGGATATCGCGTAAATAGAACCGGGGAACGTAATCGCGCAAAACGCGGCTATTATCGCCACTCCCTTTTTTCTCTTGTTTTCCATATTCATCACTTTATCTAATGTTTCTTATTTCTTTATCTCACAAAATATCGGATTGGAATAAAACCATTGGTCATTCATCGCTTTCTCTTCCGTATTAAGTCCCTTGTCCGGAAGCGGATTGCCTTGCTCGTCCATCTCGTTTGGCGTTCCGGGAGCGAGATGCGTCCCCCTTAGCCTATAATAAGTATGGGAGGAGGCGGGATCTATCTTGTAGCGAATCCGTATATCGCCCCGCTCATCCCGTGTCCAGTCTTTCGAGGTGAACCGCGCGACTACCTGCGTCGTACCGACGCTATCGCTTTGATAAGCGCTCGTTCCCGGCTTCGCCTTCGCTCCCACGACACCCGCGATCAAATCGACATGGTCCAAGCGCAAGGGAGAGTCCGTATTCTCCGACAGACGAATCTCCAATAGGATTTCCTCGCCGGCCTCCGCTTCCAAGGTTTGCCCCATACGCGCCTGGTTTATCGTGAAGGACAAATCGTCGATAAAGTTTCCGCCCACCACGAAGCAATCCCCGGACCGTAAGTAATCCGCCAACCGATAAGGCTCTATCTTCTCCGGCAAATACAAATAGGTCTTGTTGTATTCTCCCGGGAAGAAATCGGACTTCACGTTATGGAAATCCGAACAGGTAAACAGCCACCACTTACGGCCTTCCGACAATAAGGCGTCCCAAAGGCCACCCACCTTCGCCACCATCCATCCCGCGCCGCCATACGTATAAGTGCCGTACGTATCGTTTCTCGGAGCGTATTCCCCGCGGTCCTTACTCCGTTGGTGCCCCGGAATCCCCTCGAAACCGAAGCAAATATCCGGAGCCAAATCGTTCATCTCGCGGAAATCGGCTACAGACCACCTGTTCTTCCGGTCTGGATGGGCGGGAATCACCCAACTGCTTTCCGGATAATTCCGCTTCAGCCAAGCGATACCTTCCATCGCTTTCTCATGGTCGGAACTGGACGATTTCACCCATCCTCTCGTCTTGCCGCCACGCGTGTCCCGGTCCCTTGAGTCAAATTTATACTCAAACTCCGCCAGCGGCAGGCAATGCGGAGCCTCCTCGAACTGCCCGTCCAAAATAGTCACGCTCGCGTGCTCATGCCCGGGGACATTCCACTCGACTCCTTGTATCAATACCCTTTCCGGATAAGCCCGCTCGCGAAGCCGAACGATTTCCGGAAAAGAATATTCCGACAAAGTCTGCCAACGCCACATCGCCCGCTCGTTGGGATTCTCCGGATCGGCATCGCCTATAATCTCATCCGCCTCCCATTCCACCAAACGTCCCTTATCCTTACCGGACACCAAGCCATTATAACGAGAAGACCCGCCATGCTCGCTGTTGGCCCACCATGCCAACCCCAAGCTGTCGCACGCCGCGAAATCATACCCCAGACTATACACCCCATCGCTGAAAGTAGTATGCTGATGGAAATCGCACAAACGATAAGAGGCCTTGTCCCGTTCTTGAGCGACCCCGACAAGGCAGGCGCCGCTCAATAGCCCAATAACAATTAAATTCTTCATGAATCCCATAATCTTGTTTTTTCCGACCGCGAAAGTAGAGGCAGGATATTTCCATTTATTTACGGCGATGTTACGATTCGATTTAAAATCGCCCACCCTTCCGAGCCCGCGACACATTAATATATAAGAGTACCTTTTCAATGACACGCGTCCGATATCAAGGGGGAAAAAAGAGAAACACCGGCGGAAAAAGTCGGTGATACCGGCAGGAAAAGTCCGTCGTATAGGGACAATTTCTATATCTTTAGCTTAAAGATACATATCTGCAGCCTAAAGATACATATCTGCAGCCTAAAGATACATATCTTCAACTTAAAGATACATATCTTTAGGCTAAAGATAGACTTTTTCCCTTAGGATTTCCGACTTTTCCCCGTGGCCTAAAACCTTTTCTGACGGGCATCGTGAACTTTTCCCCCACGCCTCACCCCGAATCCTGTCGGACTCACGTTTTTTAACAACCTTATAAAATAAAGAGACACAAAACATTATACCCAAAGAGAGCGGAATTATGGAGGAAAGGTCTTGCCACATAAAAAATAATATCTACCTTCGCGTCCGGGTAAGTCCTACACGGCAAGCTCCCTCGGAATCCCCCAGGGCTTGACCGCAGCAAGGGTACTTGGTTGTAGCGGCGCGATGTAGTAAGCTTACCCACCCGCCTCTTTAGCTCAGCTGGCCAGAGCACGTGATTTGTAATCTCGGGGTCGTTGGTTCGAATCCGACAAGAGGCTCAAAAAAAGAAAGGAAGCTTAACGACAGGCTTCCTTTTTCTATTTCGCGGGTACAAAAGACTCAAATGAGCGATATCATGGAAGAAAACAAAAGCTCACTTATGAAAAGCGCGATGGCCTATGGATTAATCATGGGAATCTATTGGGTGGTGAAATACGTCTTTTTCATCTTCAGCCTCTCCACGCCGATATTCAGCCTGATTTATTTCCTGTTGACATTGGCGGTCCCGGTCATCGCTTACCGCATGACCAAACGATACAGGCAAGAGATAGGCGGGAAAATAAGTTTCTTCCACGCATGGCAATTCGGGATACTGCTCTATTTCTTCGCGGCGTTAATCGTTTCCATCGAATACTTCATCTTCTACCGATATATCGCTCCACCCGATTTCGTGGAAAACGCGATCAGCCAATTGGCGATAACCTTGAAGGACAGCCAATTCAACAACGAGATGCTGGACGCGCTGGAGAAAATACAGACCTCTCCGATACACATGACGATACAAGGCATTTTTAATAACATATTTTACGGAATCATACTTTCCATACCCGTGGCGGCGCTCCTATGCAAGAACAACTCAACGGGTTCGATCATAGATAAAACGCCGAACGATTAACTAAAGATAAAGAAAAGATGGACATATCAGTTGTTATTCCGCTGTATAACGAGGCAGAATCATTGCCTGAATTGTTCGCGTGGATCGAACGGATAATGAAGGAGCATCGTTTCACTTACGAGGTCATTTTCGTGGATGATGGCAGTACGGACAATTCGTGGGACATCATCGAGAAACTTAAAGAGAAATCCCCCGCCGTGAAGGGAATCAAGTTCCGGCGCAACTACGGCAAATCGCCCGCGTTATATTGCGGGTTCCAGAAAGCTCAAGGCGAGGTGGTAATCACCATGGACGCGGATTTGCAGGACAGCCCGGACGAGATACCGGAACTATACCGAATGATTACCGAGGACGGCTACGACCTTGTCTCCGGATGGAAAAAGAAGAGATACGACCCGCTATCGAAAACCATCCCGACCAAGCTGTTCAACGCCACGGCCCGGAAATTCTCAGGAATCAAGAACTTGCACGACTTCAATTGCGGGCTCAAGGCTTATAAGAAAATCGTAGTCAAAAACATAGAGGTGTACAACGATATGCATCGCTATATCCCTTATATGGCGAAAATCGCGGGATTCAATAAGATAGGGGAAAAAGTGGTAAAACATCAGGCCCGCAAATACGGGACCTCCAAGTTCGGGTTGGACCGCTTCGTGAACGGTTATCTCGACTTGATCACGCTTTGGTTCACCTCCAGATTCGGGAAAAAGCCGATGCACTTTTTCGGATTATGGGGAAGCGTCATGTTTTTCATCGGCTTCATCGCCTTAGTCATCGTGTTGAGTATGAAATTAATCTCTTTATATTCAGGCGACTTAAGGCCATTGGTCACGAATTCTCCCTATTTCTATATCTCACTGACGGCTATGATATTAGGGACGCAGCTATTTCTCGCCGGATTCATCGGAGAGCTGATTTCACGAAACTCACCCAATCGTAACAAATATAAAATAGAAGCAGAGATATGAGATTCTTAGAATTAACGGAAAAACGTTCTTCCGTCCGGCAATATGCCTCAACGGAGGTTGAACAGGAGAAAATAGACTACATTTTGAAAGCTGCCCGATTAGCGCCATCGGCCGTCAATCGCCAGCCTTGGTATTTCATTCTGGTCAGGGAAGAAGAGGGTAAAAGGAAAATAAGGTCTTGCTACGAACGGGAATGGTTCAAGGAAGCGCCTTGTTACTTGATCGCTTGCGGAGACCATGCCCAATCTTGGAAACGGGGCGATGGCAAGGACCATGCGGACATCGACGTGGCCATCGCGGTAGAGCACATCTGTCTGGCGGCTGCAGAGCAAGGGTTAGGGACCTGCTGGGTTTGTAACTTCGACGTGGATTCGTGTCGGAAACTTTTCCATATCCCGGAAAACGTTGAACCCGTCGCGCTGATTCCACTTGGCTATCCCGCCACTTCCGAAGAAAAGGAGGTAACGAAGCGACGTAAACCAATAGATGAAATCGTCAAAGAAGAGTCATTTTAAATCATGTTATATATTGAGGCCTTGCTATTGGCGGTAAGCTTGTCCATGGATAGTCTCGCAGTATCAGTCACCGGAGGCGCGGTCTTGAAAAACAACTGCAACGCCGCCAATATCCTGAAAATAGCGGGCGTTCTTGGTGTTTTTCAAGCGGGAATGACCGTAGTGGGATACACCATGGGATTGGGATTCGAGAAATATATCCGTACGCTGGACCATTGGATAGCGTTCGCACTCCTGGCCTATTTGGGAGGGAAAATGATATACGACAGCACGAAAGACGAGGAAGAGGGCGACTTCGACCCTTTACGCCTCAAGACGCTATGCGGCTTAGGCATCGCGACAAGTATCGACGCTTTAGCCGTAGGTATCTCATTAGCCATATTGAAATCCCCGTTATTGCTGCAAGCCTCCACAATTGGGATGGTCACGTTCGCTCTATCCGCTTTCGGTGTCTATTTCGGGAATCGTTTCGGAAGAAAAATCGACCTGAAGCTGAACCTTATCGGAGGCTTAATACTGATTGGTCTCGGTATAAAAATCTTGATTGAGCATCTGTTCTTTTAAATCACGTGTCATGGTTAAAATATTATGGTCCGTCATATTATGCGTATCGTTAGCGGCTTGTTCCGATAAAAAACATTACTTTGAGGAAAACGGGACGATTTTCCATACGATTTACCATATAAAATATGAATCGGAACGACCTTTGACCGATAAGATAGACAGCCTGCTACAACGTTTCGACCTTTCGTTGAATCCTTTCAATCCCCATTCTATAATCGCCAAGGTAAACCGAAACGAAGATACGGAAATCGATGACTGGTTCACCGAAGTCTTCGAGAAAGCGATGGAAGTATCGCGGAAATCCGGAGGAGCCTTCGACATCACTTGCGCCCCGCTTATCAACCTCTGGGGGTTCGGATTCAATAAGATGGACAGCGTGACCCCACAAACGCTCGATAGCATCCGCGCTTTCGTCGGTTATCAAAAAGTCAGATTGCAGGGGAAAAAGGTTGTCAAGGATGACCCTCGCGTCTTGTTAAATTGCTCCGCCATCGCCAAAGGATACGCTTGCGACGTGGTCGCTCGTTTGCTGGAGAATGAGAACGTGAGAAATTACATGATAGAGATTGGAGGTGAGGTGACGATGAGAGGAACGAACCCGAACGGAGATTGCTGGCGAATCGGAATAAATAAACCGGACCCGGATAACAACGATATAGCCACTGAAATAAAAGAGGTCGTACAATTATGCGGGAAAGGAGGTATCGCCACATCAGGAGATTATCGTAATTTTTACATCAAGGACGGAAAAAAATACGCACATACGATAGACCCTTCTACCGGTTATCCCGCAGGGCAAAATATCCTGAGCGCCACCATCGTCGCCAAAGATTGCATGACAGCGGACGCTTACGCGACCACATTCATGGTTTTAGGTGTGGAAAAAGCGCGAATCCTCGCCCACTCGCTGCCGGGAATCGAATATTTTATCATTTACGCGGATCCAAACGGGCAGGAAAAAGTACTCTATTCTGAAGGTATGCTAAAATATCTACCCAACCGGCAAACCTTAGCGATTTTGGAGAATCCTTAAATAGTTCTTCCCTCAAAAAAGAATCGATAAATACTTGAAAGAATCGCTATCTTCGCGCAAGATAAAGAATATATGTATATATGGAACCTCTTGAGATTATTCGAAAATATTATCGGACGGATTCGGACGCTTACCGGATTTTGGTCGCGCATAGTCGCGACGTGGCGGATAAGGCGTTGGCGTTGGCGCACGCCCATCCGGAAATGGCGTTGGACCTGCGGTTTATCGAGGAAGCGGCCATGCTGCATGATATTGGCATCTTCTTGTGTAACGCTCCGGATATCGATTGCCACGGGACGGCCGATTATATTTGTCATGGGTATTTGGGCGCGGAGTTGATGCGGAAAGAGGGTTATCCACGTCACGCCTTGGTTTGCGAGCGGCATACCGGTACGGGGCTTTCGTTCCGGATGATTGAGGAAAACAACCTTCCTGTCCCTCGGCGAGATATGCGCCCGGTGTCGCTGGAGGAACAATTGATTTGTTTCGCCGACAAGTTTTTCAGCAAGACAAAACTAGGCAAGGAAAAGTCGGTCGATAAGATTCGGAAAGGACTGTCGAAGTATGGGAATGAGACGGTTGAGCGTTTTGATGAGTGGTGTAAACTCTTTTTAGGGGAATAAAAGCGCGAGGGCTCGGTTATTTGTTATACATTCGCGGGTTGTAATTTATATATCGCAAAAACATAGATAATGTGATACATAGAGTCCTTATCGTTCTATTCGTTTTCCTTTTGGGCAGCTTTTGGGGACAGGCGCAGGAGATTGTCGCTCCAGCGGACAGCTTGTCGCTGACGGATTCCCTCTCGGTGGCTCCCGCGGATAGTGTCGCGTTGGCGGAAGATTCGATTCCCCAAAAGAAATCGGGGTTGGACGCTCCGGTGAATTATCAAGCGACCGATTCTATCGTGATGACGGCAGGCAATTGGGCTTATCTCTTTGGGGAAGGCGACGTGAAATACCAGAATATCGAGTTGCAGTCTGAGTTGATCGAGATGAACATGGACAGCAGCATCGTGTTCGCCAAGTTCGGGCTGGACTCGGTGGGGCAGGAATTCGGCTATCCCTTGTTTATCGATGGCGACCAGCAATACGAGTCGAAGACGATGCGTTACAATTTCGAGACCAAGAAGGGATATATCACGGACGTGATTACCCAACAGGGCGAGGGTTACGTCACGGCGGGGCGGACGAAGAAGATGGAAGGCGACGTCTTGAACATGGTGGGCGGGAAATACACGACCTGCGACGAGCATGAGCATCCACATTTCTATATCCAACTGAAGAAGGCGAAAGTTCGCCCGAAGAAGAACATCGTCACCGGGCCGGTCTATCTGGTGCTGGAGGACGTGCCGCTCTACCCGCTCGGGTTGCCTTTCTGTTTTTTCCCCTTTTCGAGCACCTATTCGTCCGGTATCATCATGCCGACGTTCGGCGACGAATCGAGGAGGGGTTTTTTCCTGCGCGACGGCGGATATTATTTCGCCATCAACGATTACGTGGACCTCGCCTTGCTGGGCGAGATTTACACGAAAGGCTCGTGGGGCGTGAACGCCCGTTCCTCCTACCGGAAACGGTATAAGTTCTCGGGCAGTTTCAACGCGTCTTATATCGTGACGAAACTGGGCGATAAAGGCTTGCCGGATTATAGCCTGACGAAGGACTTCAAGTTGCAATGGCAGCATTCGCAAGACGCGAAGGCGAACCCTTATCTCTCGCTTTCCGCCAGCGTGAATTTCTCCACCACCGGTTACGACCGGAACAACCAGAACAGCCTTTTGCCGAACGCGAACGGCTACTCGGATATCAACCAGAACACGAAAAGCTCGTCTATCAACATCACGAAGACCTTCCCGAACAGCCCCTTCACCATCTCGGGCACGATGACGGTCAACCAGACGACCAGCGACTCTTCCATTGCCGTCACGCTACCGAACATGACGGTGACGATGAGCCGTATCTTCCCCTTCAAGCGGAAGCATCCGGTCGGGAAGGAGCGTTGGTACGAGAAAATATCCATGAGCTACACCGGAACCTTCAGCAACAGCATCACGACGAAGGAGAACCAGCTATTCAAGTCGAACCTTATCAAGGACTGGCGGAACGCCATGCAGCACACCATCCCGGTGAGCGCGACATTCTCCTTGTTCAACTACCTGAACATCACGCCCAACTTCACCTACCGCGAGCGTTGGTACACGAACAAGATAGAGCGGGAATACGACACGCAGCGGCAGCAGCTGGTGCCCCGCGACACGACTTACGGCTTCTACCGCGTCTACGACTTCAACGCCTCCATCTCGGCGTCCACCACGCTGTACGGATTCTTCAAGCCGCTTCCCTTCCTGGGGAACAAGGTGGAGATGATACGCCATCGCTTCGAGCCATCCGTCACGATTAGCGGGCAGCCGGACTTCGCCTCCTCCCGCTTCGGCTTCTACGAGACCTACGTCTATCAGGACGCGAACGGGCGCGACCACACGGAGGTCTACTCCCCCTTCGCCCACAACATGTACGGCGTGCCGGGGCAGGGAAAGCAGGGGAACATCAGCTTCAACATCAACAACAACCTGGAGATGAAGGTCCGCTCGGACAAGGACTCCACCGGGTTCAAGAAAATCAGCCTTATCGACAAGCTCTCCCTGGGTATGAGCTACAACATGGCGGCGGACTCGTTCCAATGGAGCGACCTGAGCGCCAGCCTCCGCCTGAAGCTCTCGAAGAACTATACGCTGAACCTCTCCGGGACCTTCGACACCTACACCTACGACGAGAACGGACGCCGCGTGGACGTGCCGCGCTGGAAGGCGGGCAAGGGTATCGGCCGCTTGCGGGGGACGAGCACCAGTTTTTCCTACACGTTCAACAACGACACGTTCAAGAAATGGTTCGGCGGCGACGATGACTCCACCAACAAGAACGGGACGCCGTCCGGCGACGCGACCGACCCGAACGCCGCCGAGGGCTTGAACCCGGACGGCGAGGCGGCGGAAGGCGAGAAAAAAGACGGTGGCCGTCTGCTCGGACGGAAGAAAGAGGTGGGCGAGACGGACGCGGACGGCTACATGGTGACGCAAATCCCGTGGAGCCTCTCGTTCAGCTATGGCCTGACGCTGGGCTACGGCGACTTCAACCGGAGCAAGCGGGAGTACGACTACCGCCTCACGCACTCGCTGAGCTTCAACGGAAACATCCAGCCCACCAAGAACTGGCAGGTCAGCTTCAACGCCACGTACGATTTCGACAACCATAAAATCTCCTACATGACCTGCAACATCACGCGCAACCTGCACTGCTGGCAAATGTCCGCCAACGTCGTGCCGGTGGGCCCCTACAAGTCCTACACGTTCAGCATCTCCGTAAGCTCCTCGCTGCTGAGGGACTTGAAGTACGACAAGCGGAGCAATTACCGCGACGGCCAGACTTGGTATTAGTGGCGACGCCCCGCGGACGGCGGTCTTCGGCCTCCGAAGCCTTTCGGAACCTCGCGGACGGCGGTCTTCGGCCTCCGAAGCCTTTCGGAACCTCGCGGACGGCGGTCTTCGGCCCTCCGAAGCCCTTCGGAACCTCGCGGACGGCGGTCTTCGGCCTCTGAAGCCCTACGGAGGCTTGCGGACGGCGGTCTTCGGCCTCCGAAGCCTTTCGGAACCCCGCGGACGGCGGTCTTGGCCCCTCCGAAGCTCTTCGTGACCCAGCGGACGGCGGTCTTCAATCTTTGGAAATCTTTCCCGACGCGAGATACGGTGGGCGGGCGCCCTACCACTCGATGGGCGTCTGCCCTGTGGCGACGAGGTAATCGTTCGCCTTGCTGAAATGCTTGTTCCCGAAAAAGCCCCGATAGGCGGAGAGGGGCGAGGGGTGCGCCGACTTCAGTACCAAGTTGCGCGACGTGTCGATGAACGCGCCTTTCTTCTGGGCGTACGAGCCCCACAGGATGTAGACGAGGTGTTCCCTCTCGGCGGCGAGGCGGTGGATGACCGCGTCGGTGAAGGTCTCCCAGCCCCTGTTCTGGTGCGAGCCGGCCTGATGCGCCCGCACGGTCAGCGTGGCGTTCAGCAGGAGCACGCCTTGGTCCGCCCAGCGGACGAGGCTGCCCGTGGAGGGAATGGGCCTGCCCAAATCGTCATGTATCTCCTTGAATATGTTGACGAGCGATGGCGGAAAAGGCACGCCGTCCCGCACGGAGAAGCAAAGCCCGTGCGCCTGGCCGGGCTCGTGGTAAGGGTCTTGTCCGAGGATGACCACCTTCACCTTGTCGAACGGACAATGTTGGAACGCGTTGAAAATAAGAGAGCCGGGGGGATAGACCGTCCCTTGCCTATACTCCTGCCTCACGAAGTCGGTCAGTCGCGCGAAGTAATTTTTCTCGAACTCGTCGGCCAACCTTCTCTTCCAGCTCTCCTCTATCTTTACGTCCATGGTGTCTCGTTTAACGCGTTAAATCAAATACATACCGGCGGCCCGGGCCTCCTCGCGCATCTCGTCGGGCCAGATGCTGGCTTGTATCTCTCCGATGTGCGCCTTGCGGAGGTAGAACATGCACAGGCGGCTTTGTCCGATTCCGCCTCCGATGGTTTGCGGAAGCTCGTCGTTCAACAGGCGCTTGTGGAAATACAGTTCTTTCCTCTCTTCCGCATGGCAAGCCTTCAGTTGCCGGAGCAAGGCCTCCTTGTTCACGCGGATACCCATCGAGGAGAGCTCCAACGCCCGGTTCAGGATGCTATCCCAAACCAGCAAGTCGCCGTTCAATCCTTTTTGCCCGTTCTCAGCGACGGTAGACCAGTCGTCGTAATCCGGAGCGCGGCCGTCGTGCTTCTCTCCGTTACTCAACGGACACCCGATGCCGATGATAAATACCGCCCCGTATTCTTTGGCGATGGCGTCTTCCCGCTCCTTGGGCGTGAAGGTAGGATATCTCCGCAGTAAATCCTCCGAATGGATGAACCGTATTTGTTGGGGCAGGACCGGGCGTATTTGCGGGAACATCTCGTAGACCATGTATTCGGTACGTACCATAGCCGCGTAGATTCGACGTACGATTTCCTTCAGGAAGTCGATGTTACGCTCCTCTTCGCCCATTACGCGTTCCCAGTCCCATTGGTCTACATACAGGGAGTGCAGGTTCCCGAGCTCCTCGTCGGAACGTATAGCGTTCATGTCCGTGTAAATCCCGTAGTCTTTCTCGATGTGATAATCCGCCAAAGTCAATCGTTTCCATTTGGCGAGCGAATGCACGATTTCCGCCTGCTTATCGTTCAAGTCCTTGATGGGGAAGGTGACCGCCCGTTCGGTCCCGTTCAAATCGTCATTGATACCCAAGCCTTTCAATACGAACAAGGGAGCGGTCACACGTCTTAAACGTAATTCGGACGAGAGGTTTTGTTGGAAAAAGTCTTTAATCATTTTGATGCCCATCTCGGTTTGAGATAGGTTCAATAAAGCTTTATATCCTGTAGGTTTAATAAGATAACTCATATTTTAATCGCGTTTGTTTTTGTAATAGATGCGACAAATTTACGAAAAAGATTTTCTCTCGAAAGAATTTTGTTTTTTATTCGGATGAAAATTTGCGGTTTTTGAATAAAGTATTTACCTTTGCCCCCGCTAACGAAGGGAGAAGTTCTCTGTTTTTTGATTGTTCTATGGTGTAACGGTAGCACAACAGATTCTGGTCCTGTTTGTCCTGGTTCGAATCCAGGTAGAACAACACGAAAGAAGAGAATTATTGTTTAGCGGACTTTGTTCAATGGTGTAATGGTAGCACAACAGATTCTGGTCCTGTTTGTCCAGGTTCGAATCCTGGTTGAACAACATTTAGATAAAGAAATTCGCTTATTATCGATATTGATAGTAAGCGATTTTTTTTGTGGCAAGAATTAAGGATTGCCGGAGTGTTTGGATAGATTCTCTCCTGTAAACGCATTATCTCGTTTTTACTGTTCACGGTCGTTTTTCCCGGATTCGAGTTCTTGTTTTTGAATAAGTCGAAAAATCCCATATTAAATAAATGTTTTTAATGTCAAGTAGTGAGTCCGATAGAAGAAAAAAAGAGAAAAGACGGGATAAAAAACCGCAAACCCTATAGGAAAATATTCGCTACATGCCGGACAATTCTCTATCTTTAGCCTAAAGATACATATCGCAAGCCTAAAGATACGCATCTTTAACCTAAAGATATGTATCCGCAGCCTAAAGATAGACTTTTCTCCACGGCGTTTCCGTTTTTTTTCGCCGACTTTCCAAGTTTTATTCTCGGTTATCGAACATTTTTTATGGACTTGTTCGAGACTTACTCGTAGAACTTGCCATGCGCATGAACAGCAGGCACATGATTTTTTCTCTTGCTCTCATAACGCAATCTAATAATTCGATTTCCTTATATAAATCGATTTTAAGGCTAAAAGGCAAACAAGGAGTATCTACTTTTTTACGACAAGACACCCCTATACTTTAAGAACATTTCGTATTTTCGCGGGGAAGATAATCTTATACGATATGAAACGACTTTTTCTTTCGCTCCTTCTGTTAGTCAGCCTGGCAACAGGCGCGCGCTCCCAAGAAACGACACTCAAGGTGGGAGCCGAACGCATAGATATCATCACCCGCATACTCGAAGGTAAGCGGGTGGGGCTGGTCGTAAACCAGACATCCATATTGGAAAGGCAACAAACGCATTTATTGGACACCTTGTTGGCTTTAGGTGTCGACGTGCGGAAAGTTTTCGCCCCTGAGCATGGGTTCAGGGGAACCGAAGACGCGGGAGAAAGCATAGACGACAGCAAAGATTTGAGGACGGGCTTGCCGATTATCTCTATCTATGGAAAAAATAAAAAGCCCTCCGCCGCTCAATTGGCCGACATCGACGCAGTGGTGTTCGACATCCAAGACGTTGGCGCACGCTTTTACACCTATATCAGCACATTACATTATGTGATGGAGGCCTGCGCCGAAGAGGGCAAGGAACTTATCGTATTGGACCGCCCGAATCCGAACGATTTCGTGGATGGCCCGGTCCGGGAAAAAGAGCTGGTGTCGTTTGTCGGCATGGACCCGCTCCCGATACTGCATGGGCTGACTATCGGTGAGCTGGCGCGGATGATTAACGGGGAAGGCTGGTTACGAAACGTCACCGACACGTGCCGTCTGACCGTCGTGACCATGGAACACTGGCGACACGGAGACCCTTATTGGCTTCCCGTCAAACCCTCTCCCAATCTGCCTAACGACCAATCCATCCGGTTGTATCCATCGCTTTGTTTCTTCGAGGCGACACCTGTCAGCGTAGGAAGAGGCACCTATTATCCTTTCCAGATGTTAGGTTATCCGGATCCGAAATTCGGGAATTTCTCCTTCACGCCTACCTCCTTGCCCGGGTTTGACAAGAATCCCTTACAAAAAGATAAACGTTGCTACGGCATTGATTTGCGGGAATATCCATTCGAAGGCGGACTTACTCTACGCTTCTTCCTTGAGTTTTATGAGAGAGCGGGAAAAGACGCGGCGTTCTTCTTCTCCCGCCCGAAATGGTTCGACTTGCTGGCAGGCACCAAACGCCTGCGCCAACAAATCATCCAAGGGTTGTCCGAGGAACAAATCCGCGAAAGCTGGCGACCTGAGCTTGAGAAATACAAACTCACGCGCCAAAAGTATTTACTCTATCCGGATTATCCTATCGCTGACTGAGGACAAGCAATTTGTCGCCGCTGGGACCGAACATGGCAATCTCTTTAACAGGGGCCGTCTCTCCTATCGGCTCAAAGCGAACCACTCGCTCCAACGCGGCGAGGAACTCCCGCTCCACGTCCATATCGGGACACGCCATTCGTGTGGTAGCGACCTGCAAAAAGCGAATGATGTTCTCGTGTTTCTCCCGAAACTCAATCTTGCCCATCAAGCGGTTGCAACCCGCGTTTCCGGAAAGCCCCCGACGAAGCATATCAAAAACCAGCGTAGGACAAGGCTTTTCCCCATCCAGCCTATACCCGTTTATTTCCACCACTTCCCATTCACCATCCAAATCAGGGAAAGAGAACGCCACGGCTTTCTTCGACTTGCAGCCCACGCTCAAAACGATTCCCATCAATAATAAACAGATATACGAAATATTCCTTTTCATTTTCATCGCTCTCGACTTAACAGCAACAACACGTTTCCAACCTCATCAACCAGCGACATCTCATTCTCGTTCTCACCCGCCCGCACGGAACGCACCTGTTCCATCGAGCGAAGAACCTTTGTCTCCAAATCCATATTCGGACAAGCCATCATCGTCGTGGCGCCCGGAGCTATCGTAATCGCCGACACATCCGCAGGATTCAAGGAAATTGTCGTATTGAACAGATTACAACCGGCGTTCCCATGCAACTTTTTCTCTTTCATGTCAAAACTCATCCGAGGCATACTCTCAACTTGCACTTTCTCACCTTGCACCTCTACGATATTCCAATCACCTTCCAAGTTTTTCGCATCCGTTTTACCTTCTGAACAGGCGAATGCCATTCCAAGCCAAACAAAAAACAAAGACGCACAAACACATACTTTTTTCATACTCATTCTCATATTAAAAATCAATCTCTTTTTACCAAGACGTAAATAAAGAAGAAATGTTCCCCATATCTTGCTATTTTAGAAAAGATTAACCAAACAGGCCTCATTTTCCTCACCAAGACAAAAAAAGCCGACTTTTACAAGCCGGCCTTTTCAATTATATTCTTGTATTTAGGGATTAAAGAGCACCCACTTCTTTCAAAGCGGCATTTGTCTTATGAACAGCGGCAGCGCTCTTCGCGAACAACTCTTTCTCCTCTGCGTTCAATTCCAACTCGACGATTTTCTCGATACCGTTCTTGCCCAAGATAACAGGAACGCCAATGCAAATATCAGATTCGCCATACTCGCCTTCCAAATAAACGGAACAAGGCACCATCTTACCTTGATTGTGAATAATCGACTCAACGACATAAGCTCCTGCCGCACCCGGCGCATACCATGCGGAAGTTCCTAACAATTTCGTCAAAGTAGCTCCACCAACCATTGTAGAAGACACGACCTCCTGCAACTTCTCAGCGCTCAACAACGAACTGACAGGAACACCTTTATAAGTAGCCAAACGAGCTAACGGAATCATCGTCGTATCACCATGACCACCGATAACCATACCTTCTACCTCATTGGCATTGCAGCCCAACGCTTGAGACAAGAAATATTTGAAACGAGAGCTATCCAAAGCGCCACCCATACCGATTACACGATTCTTCGGCAAACCTAAAGATTTCAACGACAAATAAGTCATCGTATCCATCGGGTTAGAGATTACGACCAAAATCGCGTTTGGAGAATATTTCAAGATATTTTGAGCCACGCTCTTCACAATTCCGGCATTGACACCGATCAACTCCTCGCGAGTCATACCCGGTTTACGAGGAATACCCGAAGTAATAACCACGACGTCAGAATTAGCTGTCTTCTCATAATCATTCGTGCAACCTACGATCTTGGTATCAAAACCAAGTAATTGAGCGGTTTGCATCATATCCATCGCTTTTCCCTCGGATACGCCTTCCTTTACGTCTAACATTACCACTTCGTCCGCTACCTCATTAAAGGCAAGAACATTCGCGCAAGTAGCACCTACGTTACCAGCACCAACAACTGTTACTTTTGACATAATAATAAATTTTAGTATGTTATTACTCTAAATAATACGCTTCTTTTTGACGCGGACAAAGTTACAACCTATTACGAAATAAAGAAATATTTCCTTATACATATTTTCGCCCAGCATTATTAAATATCACTAAGAACGTGAAGTTCTTCCCAATCACTCGATTGTCAGGTCTATTTTCCCTAACGCCTTATCAGCGGATGAACCACCGTATAAAATCTGGTATTTACCCGGACGAACCTCCATCGTCTGCGTGTTATCGTTGAATGACTGAAAAACTTCCGGAGACAATTGAACGCTCACCGTTTGAGTCTCGCCCGCCTTTACGTTGACACGCTTGAACGCTTTTAACGCCTTGATCGGTCCTTTCGGATCGTTCGGATTCTTCACATAAATCTGGGTGACCTCATCTCCATCCATTTTACCCGTATTTACCACATCCACGGAGAAAGTAACAGACTCGTCCGAAACGATTCTCGACTTCGATAACTTCGCGTTCCTGTAATCAAATGTCGTATAACTCAACCCATAGCCAAAAGGATAAAGCGGGGTTTGTGTCATATAACGATAAGTACGCCCCTTCATGTTATAATCCAAGTAATCCGGCAATTGATCGATTGATTTATAAAAGGTAATCGGTAAACGGCCCGCAGGATTATAATCACCAAACAAGACATCTGCCACGGCGGTTCCGCCTTCCTGCCCACCATACCAAGCGTTCAAGATCGCCGGCACATGCTCATTCTCCCAGTTCAACGCCAAAGCGCTTCCCGTACATACCACATAAACCACTGGTTTCCCGGTAGCCACCAACGCCTTGATCATCTTTTGCTGCACGGCGGGCAATTCAATATTCGTACGGTCTCCTTTCCGGAATCCTTCCGCGTCCACCGGCATCTCCTCACCTTCCAGACGAGGAGAAATACCTCCCACGAAAACGATTACATCAGCGTCCTTTACCTTATCCGCGGTCGCTTGACAATCGACCGGAGTACGTACACCCACGGAGAAATTCAAATCGGCGCTGCCTAAACGCTGCATATATTCAATCTTCAGCGGATATTTTTCTCCCTTCTTCGTGTCAAGCAAATAGGTCTTTTCCGCTCCATATTCGTTTTCCCAAACCTCCGCAACCTTCTCCGTCCCGACATATAAACGGAACGCGTCGTTTCCTGACAACTTGAATTCTATCGTTCCATCTATCGGCGACTCCAATTCCCCGGTGAAACGAGCGGTAAAATTCGTCAGATTCACGTTCGGAGCGAACTGCGTGTTACCGCCAGTCGTGTAATGAAGCTCCTTCGCCAACCCCGCATAAACAGGCTTGCCCTCAAATTCCGTGTTATTGAAAAACTCAGACGCTAATCCTTGACCCGCCGGAGAGGTTATATAATTGCTCAAATCATTCATGACGAAATCGGCGGTATGATTACAGCCAAGCTCATAAACGACCTCCGCGTCGGGAACCTTATTCCGGATACCTTCTAAAATGGTCACCGTCTTGGTCGGAAACCCATTATAATTCGCCCATTGCATGGTAGAGTCAGCCGCGTTCGGTCCCACTACCGCTATTTTCTTGATATGTTTATCCAACGGAAGCAGATTCTTCTCGTTCTTCAACAAGACGATACTTTTACGCGCCATCTCCAATGCCTGCGACACGTGCTCCGGACATTCCACCACGCTATAAGGTATCTTGGAATATGGAACCCGCTCGTCCGGGTCAAACATACCTAACTCGAAACGCCCCTTAAACAAACGGCGTAAAGAGACATCCAAATCCTTCTCCGAGATTTTGCCTTCCGACACGGCCTTGACCAAAGACTTGTAACTACCGCCACACTCCAAGTCCGTACCGCTCAATACGGCATCTATAGAAGCGCTTTCCGCGTCCGGATGCGTTTCATGCGCTCCCTTTACGTAAAAATCATGGATAGCTCCACAATCGGACACGATAATCCCATCATATCCCCAGCTATTCCGCAGAATATCGACCAACAATTTATCGCTGCCACAACAAGGTTTTCCCGCGTAACGATTATAAGCGCACATCACCTCCTGCACATCCGCGTCCTTCACTAACGCCTCAAAAGCGGGAAGATAGGTCTCATACAAATCACGGGGCGATACCTCGACATCGAACTCATGGCGATTCCATTCCGGTCCGCTATGAACGGCATAATGCTTGGCGCAAGCGTGTGCCTTATAATAATTCGGGTCATCACCTTGCAAACCACGAGTCACGGCGACTCCCATTTTCTTGGTCAAATAAGGGTCTTCTCCATAAGTCTCCATTCCACGTCCCCAACGCGGGTCCCGGAAAATATTGATATTCGGTGTCCAAAAAGTCAAGCCCTTATATCTGTCATATTCCTTGTCCTTTTGATACTGATGATATTTAGCGCGCGCCTCATCGCTCACCATCGTGAAAGTCTCGTGCACGGCGTCCTCATCGAAAGTGGCCGCCAAAGCTATCGCTTGCGGGAAAACGGTCGCGCGACCGGCCCGGGCCACGCCATGCAACGCCTCGTTCCACCAATCATAAGGCGGAATCCCCAACCGCTCGATAGCCGGAGTCGAATTCATCATTTGCCCGACTTTTTCTTCCGGGGTCAAACGGGATAACAAATCATCTATACGCTCCTCTATAGGGAGGTCTGGATTACGGAAAGGATAATCCTGTTGTTTTTCACCACACGACGTTACCAACAAAAGAGTAAACGCCGCCATTGTAAGTTGTTTCATTTCCATGTTATTAAATTTTAGATACTGTTTATCCTACATTATGAGTTATTGTAAACTATTTTATAATAGTCCATTAACATCAACCTAAACGATTACAAAACTATAATTTTACGAGGTTTCTTTCAACTCGAAATACTTAAAATAGGTTACTACATCGGTTATTCATCCAAAAACCTTACTTTTGCCACATAGTTTTATTCAAAAACAAAAAGAATGATGAAGAAATATCCGCTTTTTTTACTACTGACGGGGTTAACCGTGTGGACCGCTTGCGATGACGACAACGATACGCCCATCCAACCTGAGTTGAACAAGTTGACAAACGTATCTTGCTACAAGAATGACAATCCGACTCCCCTTTTCTCCGCCGATATCAATTATACGAACGACGGGAAAATATCGAACATGCGATTCTCCGGAGACCAGAACTTATTGTTCATCCACTCCGATGGGAAATTCACCGTGACAAACGTAAACTCAGGTTCCACCATCGAGGAATACACGTTAAGCGGCAACGTGATAACGGGAAAAACCATAGCGAAAGAGAACCCATACGCCAGCAATGAGGTCTACACAAGCGACAAATATACCTATTATTACAATGGCTCGAATCTGACAAGGACGGCTTGGGTGACCCGCTGGCCCAAAGAGACGACCGCCGGTTATGAGGAAAGAAATTATCCGGAATATGAGAAGTACACGTGGGAAAACGGGAATGTCGCCTTGTTCGCGCAATCGCAAGACAATAAAGAGATAAGATATGAATACAAAAATGGTATGGTGGCTCCCGGAAACTTCCCGTTCAGGGTGGCCGGCTCCTTCTCCCCTACCGGCTTCGAGTCCGTGACCCCGTTAAACCTGTTATACGGCACCATGAACCGAAACCTTCCGTCAAGCGCTTACACATATACCGTCCCACTTGAAAACGAGGTCAACATCAAGTATATATTCGCCTACACCACGGTAGGAGACTACATCACCGTCATGACCGTCGTAGAGGAAAATCTCCAAAACGGAGAGACAAATACATATAAATATACCTTCGAATATAATTTCGCCACAAAATAAAACGGCGACATACCTTATAAATAAACCGTTCGTTAGCGGAAAACGATAGTCCTTACACTGAAGGATTGCGGTCCTTACAGCGAAGGATTATGCCTTATACGGAAGGACAGGGCCTTCGCACGGGATTAATTCCACCAACGGGTATCTTTCTAACTAATGTTTTCCTTGGGAAGGAACGATTCAAAAAACCAAAATCTCTTAATTAACATATAAACGTGCAGCATTCACGGCCTCATACGCGTTTTTGATTTATGAAAAGCGTAACGCTAAATCACTTAATTAAAAAACGAAAATTAAAGTATCATGAACGCAAGTCTCAACATGAAAAAATGGCTCCTAAGCGCGGCGATGATAACCTGCTGCGTCGGCTGGCAATCTTGTCTGGATGACGACGATGATTACGTCGCCTACAGTAAAATCTTACCCAACGCTTTGGTGACGGTCAAACCGTCCGACAACGGTTTTTACCTCCAGTTGGACGACAGCACGACCCTGCTGCCCGTGAACGTCAGCACGTCTCCTTTCGGGGATAAAGAGGTCAGGGCGCTGACCAATTTCGACATCACGGAAGAACCCAGCGGCGCTTATGACAAGGCCGTGCATATCAACTGGATTGATAGCCTATTGACAAAACCCATGGCCACGAATCTCGGACCTGAGGCGAACGACTCCGTATATGGTTCCGACCCTGTCGAGATAGTGAACGACTGGGTCACGATAGCGGAAGATGGCTATTTGACACTCCGTTTCAGGACCATTTGGAGCGGACAGGGAGAAGCGCATCTCGTAAATCTGCTGACAAGCCAGAATCCGGAGAATCCTTACGAGGTAGAGTTCCGCCACGACGCTTTTGGAGACGTGAACGGCAGGCTCGCGGATGGATTGGTAGCGTTCAAGTTGGACAGCCTTCCCGACACGAATGGGCAGACCGTCAAGTTGAAATTGAAATGGAAATCATTCAGCGGCGACAAATCCGTGGATTTCGATTATTGCTCAAGGAAGTCCACGCCGGCGGAAACCCCGGCTAACATGAAACGAGGAACAATGATTCTCAAATAATGGAAAAAAATAGCGGCTATCGAATAATGTCACATCGATAGCCGCATCCTTAAATCTTAACGCAAAATCAACAAAGCTATTTCGTCGGCGAAGAATAACTTTTATTCAGATACTCCAAAAGCTCGCCCGTAATATCATAGACTTTACCCGCAAGAAGGATATTGTCGCCCATCGTATTACTAAACACGATTTGAAAACCTCTTCCTTGATTGAAAACACCCAATTGCGAGACAATCGTATCGCGCAATTGCTCGTTCAACTTCTGTTGTTCCTGCATAAGCTCTTGCGCCAGTTGATTGTCCAAATCCTGTAACTCTTGTTGCTTTTTCAACAGACGTTGTTGCTCCTGCTCCGCCCTTTCACGCGTAAGGAAAGCGTTATTCTCTATTTTCCGTTGAAAATCTTGCATCTCACTTTGCAAACTACGGGCTTTTTGGGTGATATTAGCGCGGGAATTCTCTTGCTTCTTCAAGATTATCTCATTCAAATCCTTGGAATAATTGTAATTCAACAATAAAGAATCTACGTTGACATAAGCGACCGGCAATAAAGCCGTCGTATCTCCCGCGGAAGCGAAGGTTCTTGTTACGCTCGATTCTTTCTTGCCGGAAAATTGCATGACATACAAAATCACGACAGCTACCACTAGCACACCATTAATAACGTAGTTAATGTTCTTCATAAAGTCAATTTAAATCTTATTTATTCTTTCATTTCATTCAAAATATCATAAAGCCCCTTCCGTTCGACATCCATACGATCCATCGTCTTAGCGCAAAATATGCCTTTCCTCCTTAATGCCCGATTCCCTTCAATATGCGTATTCGAGAACCGGCCGTTCCTCTTTAACAATATTTTTATCGATAACAGTATAACACTGATAACAACAATTATGATCGTAAATAATAACGTTGTAAGCATTTTCTATATATTTGTGGACGCAAATATAAGAGTTTAAGTCATTACTAAGTGTCTTTTGGACATTTTATTCTACTTTTTTTCGAACTAAACTTTTTTAATTGCGATTTTATTAACGTTAGAGTAACATCTATAATACATTGTAACATTATGAAGATTACAGAATTAAAGCCTGAGATCGTTTGGAATTTCTTCCATCAGGTAACACAAGTGCCTCGACCCTCAAAAAAGGAAGGTAAAATGATTGAGTTCCTTGAGTCGTTCGCCAAGAAGTATCAAATAACCATCAAAAAAGATGAAGCGGGAAACATCATAATGTCCAAGCCCGCCACTTCCGGCATGGAAAACCGTCCGACAGTCATATTGCAATCTCACATGGACATGGTTTGCGAAAAAAACGGCGGGACTAAACATGATTTCGAAAACGACCCCATCGAGACAATCGTCGACGGGGAATGGGTACGAGCTAACGGGACCACGTTGGGAGCCGATAACGGCATAGGTGTCGCCGCCGAATTAGCGGTATTAGCTTCTAATGATATCCAACACGGTCCGATAGAATGCCTTTTCACGGTGGATGAGGAAACCGGTTTAACCGGAGCTAAAGCGTTGAAAGAGGGTTTTATGACCGGTAATATCCTATTGAATTTGGACAGCGAGGACGAGGGCGAAATTTTCATGGGTTGCGCGGGAGGAAAAGACACCCAAGCCATATTCCATTACGAGCCGGTTCCGACATCCAATGATTTCCTCTATTTTCGTATAGCCGTAAATGGCTTGAACGGAGGACACTCCGGAGGAGAAATCCACAAAGGATTAGGCAATGCCAACAAATTATTAACCCGTTTCTTGTTCTTACTAAAAGAAAAATACGATTTTGTCCTTTGCTCGATAGACGGAGGTAATTTACGCAACGCAATCGCCCGCGAGGCTCATGCCGTTATCGGAATTCATCCTGAAAATAAAGAAGACGTGCGTATCATGCTGAACCATTTCGCGGTGGACGTGGAAAACGAATTGAAACATGTAGACCCGAACGTACGGCTCAGCATGGAATCCACCGACCGCCCAGAATATCACATTGACAGGAATACCGCAGAAAAATTAATCTATGCCTTACATGCCTGTCCACATGGAGTCATCGGTATGAGCCATGATATCGAAGGATTGGTGGAAACCTCAACGAATCTAGCCTCCGTAAAGATGCCGGACAAAGATACGATCGTGATAGGAACCAGCCAACGCAGTTCTATCGAATCTTGTAAAACAGCGGTAGCTAACCAAGTGGCGTCGACGTTCTTATTGGCAGGAGCCGAAATAAAGCAAGGTGACGGGTATCCGGGATGGGCCCCTAATCCAGATTCTCAAATACTAAGGATCGCGCAGGAAACATATAAACACTTATTCGGCAAAGAGGCTAAAATCATGGCGATTCACGCAGGATTGGAATGTGGATTATTCTTGGAAAAATATCCGAATCTAGACATGATTTCTTTCGGTCCGACATTACGGGACGTGCACTCTCCGAATGAACGAATCGAAATAGCGACCGTAGATTTATGGTGGCGTCATCTCCTTGAATTATTAAAAAGTATTCCCGCAAAATAAACTTATGCCTTTTGCGTTATAAAAAAGAGGGTGTGCCAAAGCGGTCCGGCACACCTTCAGTTTAAGGACAAAAAGCATAAAGGGCCTGCGGTAGACTCCTATGAAAATGAGAAAATTGACAACGATATTAACCATCTGCGCGGTACTTTCGCTTCATCTATTTTTTCCCGCCTGCGACGGATTGGAGGAACATTATTCCACCAACCCGACTTATCGGCTCAGCTTCTCCACTGATACGGTCGCTTTCGATACGATATTCAGCACCATAGGATCCACCACCCGCCAATTCATGATTTACAATAAGAACGACGAGCCCCTGAATATAGAATCCGTAATGTTGGCTAGTGGAGAAGCGACAGGTTTCCGCATAAATCTGGATGGAAGGAAAGGAAGTATTTTCAGCAACGTAGGAATCCTGGCGCATGACAGTATGTATGTATTCGTAGAAGTTACGGTAGATCCTAATGGAAGAAACCAGCCATTGCTCATTCAGGATTCCGTACTTTTTACGGTAAATGGCATCCGACAATCAGTCTTGTTGGAGGCTTACGGACAAGATGTCCATCTTTATAAAGGAGGAACTACGATCACCCAAGATACTTTTTTCCCCGCCAATCGTCCCTATCTGATTTACGACAGTTTGGTTATCGCCGACAACGTCTCTCTCGATATTGAAGAAGGGGCTACTTTTTACATGCACGATAAAGCGAATCTCATCGTACACGGTTCCGTGAAAGCTATTGGAACAATCGATAAACCTATTACTTTCCGAGGAGACCGATTGGATTACATATTGAACGATGTCTTACCCTATGACCGAACGCCCGGTCAATGGGGCGGTATTATTTTTAAACCCGAAAGTTTTGAGAATGTTTGGGACAATGTTATCGTTCGTAATGGGACGAGTGGAGTGACTTGCGAACCTTCCACCCCGAATAAATCAAAAATCAAAATAAACAACTCGAAAATCACGAATATGAGAAATAATCTTTTTTTCTCGGTCAATAATGATATAATCGCGACCAACACGGAATTCAGTAACGCGGGAGGAAGCGTATTGACATTGATCGGAGGTAAATATTATTTCGCCCATTGTACGATAGCCAATTATATGAGCTTGACTCAACGTGGGATAATCGAACAAACAATCTTAGACAGCAAATGTCTCTATCTGTTTCACAACGCAGCTATCGATAAAAATGGCCCATTCCCCATCATACAAGCTCATTTCGATAATTGTATCATAGACGGAAGTTTCAGTTCTGGAAATATCTATTCTGACGTTGGTGAAATTAAAATCGCCACCAATAATCAAATAGTCACAAAAACGGAAGACGGCGAAACATTCGATTATCGATTTAATCACTGTCTCTTAAAAGCGGAAGAAATCTCTAACAACCATTTCAACGTTGTCACCTTTACCAGCGAAAGCCCGGTTTATTTAATGACAGGTGGAGAACAAAACAAATATGCTTATGACTTCCGGTTAGATTCCGTATCCATAAACTCAAACTGCATCGGGAAAGCGGATATAAAGGTTACGACGAATTACCCGACAGACCGTTATGGAATCAATCGCCTGAACAGCTCTTATGGACCAACAATCGGAGCTTATGAATTCACACCTGAAGAGATAGAAGAAAACGCTGACAAACCATAAAACGACCAGCTCAATAACAAAACCTTGATTTATGAAGAATCTTATACATACTTTTTTACTCTTGCTTCTTTTCACGTCTCCGATATCCGCACAATACACGTTCCGGATTATGAGCTATAACGTGGAAAATTTATTCGACACATTAGATAATCCGGAGAAGGAAGACGATGAGTTTCTTCCTTCAGGGAATCGATATTGGACACAAGGACGTTATTACCACAAATTACGCCAAATAGCGAAAGCGATAACCGCGGCAGGCGAATGGAGTACGCCCGCTTTAATAGGACTTTGCGAAGTAGAGAACGATTCCGTTCTTCACGACCTCACGCATAGGACTCCTCTCCGAGCACAAGCATACCGCTATATCATTACGAAAGGCCCGGACCCCAGGGGCATCAATGTGGCGCTTCTTTATCAACGGGATCAATTCAAGTATCTACAACATGAATCTATCCCCATCCTTTTCACGAGAAAAAAGCATAAAATGACACGAGATATCCTTCATGTCTGGGGAAAAATCATAACCGGAGATACTATAGATGTTTTTATTTGTCATTTTCCTTCTCGATACGGAGGAGAAAAAGAGAGTGAACAAGATCGCTATGATGCCGCCCAAACATTACGCATCTCCTGCGACTCTATTTGTAAAACACGGGCCACTCCCCTAATCCTCATCATGGGAGATTTCAATGACACGCCACAAGACAAAAGCATATTGGAAATCTTTAAAGCATATCCCTATAACCCAGCCTCTCTCAATCCCGAAAGCAGACCAAATCTCTTTTACGACTTGTTTTTCTCGTCAAAAAACAATCAGAGCAGCCACAAATATCAAGGAGAATGGAGACAATTAGACCATATCATCGTTAACCAAAACCTCATAAAGCCAAACTCCCCCATGCGTCTTATGCCTAACAGCGCACGAATTTTCTCTCCTCCTTTTTTATTGATAAAAGACAAGACGTGGCGTGGATTCCGGCCATTTCGCACCTATTATGGATTCAAATATGAAGGAGGTTTTAGCGATCATTTACCGCTTATTGCCGATTTTTATATACATTTGCCGACGCAAACACATTAATTATGAGACTCGGATTTATTTATTGGGTAATAAGCCTGTCATCATTGTACGTCACCTTGGTAAACGCTCAATCGTTCCGAAACCCGTTTGATTTCCCGATTCTGCTTAGTGGTAATTTTGGAGAATTAAGAAGCAACCATTTCCATTCCGGAATAGACTTCAAAACGCAAATGGTCGAAGGCAAGCCCGTCCACACGGCACAAGAAGGCTACGTATCCCGAATATCCGTAAGTCCTTGGGGATATGGAAACGCATTATATATCACGCATCCCAACGGAACGACAACGGTATATGGCCATCTACAGAAATTCTCCAAGAAAATAGCGGATTACGTGAAAAAATACCAATACGAAGTTGAGCATTTCGACATAGATTTGACATTGCCACCAGACACATTACCTGTCGAGAACGATGAAATTATAGCGTTAAGCGGTAACACGGGTAGCTCGGGAGGACCACATCTGCATTTTGAGGTACGAGACACTCAAACCGGAGAAGTGATGGATCCTTTAATGTATTTTCTCGATAGTATAGCCGATACCCGTCCTCCTCAAATATTAGGAATCATGATTATACCAATGAAAGGAACGGGAGTGGTAAACGGAAGGGACGATAAGCTAAAGATAACGCCGACAACCAACCCGAACGGACGACCAACCATCAATAAAAAAATCGAGGCATGGGGAGAAATCGGTCTGGCCATAAAAACGTATGATCGCATGGATAATACATCCAATATCTATGGAGTAAAAGAAATAACGCTCTTAGCCGACAGCCAAATCATCTTCCATAGCGATCTTGATAAATTCGCGTTCGACGAGACCCGTTATATCAATACACTCACCGATTATGAAGAGTGGAAAGAGAATCGTTCGTTCTTTATACGCGGTTACATAGAGCCAGGTAACCGCCTACGTTTCCTCCAAAGCGCCAACCGAGGAAAACTTTATATCAACGAAAAACGGACATATCACCTAACTTATCTATTGACCGATGCGTTCGGTAATACGACCCGCCTATCTATCCCGATAGAAGGAAAAGAGCAAAATATTCCCTCCGTTAGAACGAAAGAGGCCGAGTTATTCCATTGGAACAGCGACAACAGATTCGGAGCCAAGGGAATCCGGCTTTATATTCCCAAGGATAATTTATACGACAATATATACTTTCGTTACTCTGTCAAGGAAGACAGCACGGCCTTAGCCTCCATCCATACGTTACATGACCACCCTGTAGCGCTGCACCAAGGAGCTTCGTTATCTTTATTCTTACGGAATGACACGTTGGAAAACAAACAGCAATATGGAGTGGTACGTCTACAAAATGGACGTGCGTCATGGCTGGGGGGAAAATATCGGAACGGATGGATAGATGCCACCATCAAAGAACTGGGGACATATACGATAAGACAAGATACGACCCCACCCAAAATCACCCCTCTAACTCCGGCCTCTTGGGTAAGTAAACAAAAAATCTCTTTGCGCTTAACCGACAATTTAAGCGGCGTCAAAACTTATAGAGGAGAAATAGACGGGCGTTTCGCCCTCTTCGAGATGGACAAACGCTCTATCATCTCCTATCGTTTCGATAAAGAAAGGTTACAAAAAGGAGAACACGACCTTAAATTGACCGTCACCGACGCTTGCGGGAACATATCGACTTACACCTATTCTTTTACTTGGCGGTAAGACTGTTCACTAACGGAATATAAGAGAAAAAGGGAAAAGCGGGGACAAAAAACCTCGAACCCTATATGGGAAAGTCCGCCGCATGCCGGACAATTCTCTATCTTTAGCCTAAAGATACATATCTGCAACCTAAAGATACGTATCTTTAACCTAAAGATATATATCTTCAGCCTAAAGATAGACTTTTCTCCGTGGAGCTCCCGACTTTTCCCGCCGGGTTTACAAGTTTTCTTCCCGGCTACCGGATATTTCCCCCTATCCGTTTTTATTTCGGACTCACGTTAACGAAACGGAATCCGGTGGACGGCAGAATCCGATAGTTGAAATAATGCGGAATAGGACGTTAGAGTCGTCTCAGCGAAAGAAAAAAGAGTTTTTTTCAAGGCACATACGTGTTTTTTGGAGGAGAGACACGTGAGAAACCGGGAGTTTTATTAACTTCGCGCACGTTATGGAAAAGTATTTGTCCTATTTTTTCGTATCCGCGTGTAAAATCCCGCTCGAAGGAGATTATTTTTCTCCTTTCGCTATCTCTCACTCTCCACGCGTAACGTAACTACCTACAATAATCAACAATCGACAACGATGGATTTCCTGATAGATTTCATTTTACATATCGACCAGCATCTGATCGAGATCGTCCAAGAATATCACACGTGGACTTATGCGATTCTGTTCCTGATTATTTTCTGCGAGACCGGACTGGTGGTCACGCCTTTCCTTCCCGGCGATTCCATGCTTTTCGTCGCCGGAGCGATAGCCTCCCTGCCAGGCATGCCCTTGAATGTTCACCTTTTGGCGTTGGCGTTGTTCGCTGCGGCGGTGCTGGGCGACTCCTGCAACTATATGATCGGCCATTTCTTCGGCAAGAAGCTGTTCAACAACCCCAATTCCAAGATTTTCAAGCAGAGCTACCTGGACAAGACCCATGAGTTCTACAAGAAATACGGAGGCAAGACCATCATCATCGCCCGGTTCGTCCCCATCGTAAGGACATTCGCCCCCTTCGTGGCCGGCATGGGGAAGATGCATTACTATTACTTCATGCTCTACAACGTGACGGGCGGGGCTCTCTGGGTGGCGCTCTTCTGCTACGCCGGATATTTCTTCGGCTACCTGCCTTTCGTGCAGAACAACCTGAAGATACTCATCGTGGCCATCATATTCGTCTCCCTGTTGCCCGCCATCATAGAGATTATACGGGAGAAGATGAAGGCGAACAAAGAGGCCCGAAAACGAAATCAATAGTTGTTATTCATCATAATTCAAAGATTTACAAGTATGAAAAACTCTTTTTTTAGCAGGTTTACCCCCAAGGAGCCCAAGTTCTTCCCCCTCCTCAGACAATTGGCGGAAATATTATCCGACGCCTCGGACACGCTGGTAGAAAGCATGGGGCACGACTCCCCCTCCGATAGGGCCGACTACTATAAGCGAATCAAGGACTTCGAGCGGAATGGCGACAAACTGACACATACGATATTCGACGAGTTGGGTACGACATTCATCACGCCTTTCGACAGGGAGGACATCCACGACCTGGCCTCCTCCATCGATGACGTGATAGACGGCATCAACAGTTGCGCCAAGCGTATCCACATCTATAACCCCCGGCCCATCTCCGACAGCGGGAAAGAGTTGGCCCTGCTAATCCAACAAGAGGCGGAGTGTATCATCAAGGCGATGGATGAGCTGGAGACTTTCCGCAAGAAGCCCGCGGCGTTACGCGGCTATTGCGCCAAACTGCACGACATAGAGAATCACGCGGATGATTTGTACGAGCTGTTCATCAAGAAACTCTTCGAGGAGGAGAAGGATTGCATAGAGATTATCAAGATCAAGGAAATCATGTATGAATTGGAGAAAACGACTGACGCAGCCGAGCATGTAGGCAAGATATTGAGGAACTTCATCGTCAAATACGCGTGACCTTATGGAATTATTAGTGATTATCATAGCGTTGGCCCTGATATTCGATTATATCAACGGTTTCCATGATGCGGCCAACTCAATCGCCACGATCGTATCGACCAAGGTCCTCACTCCCTTTCAGGCTGTCCTTTGGGCGGCGTTCTTCAACTTCGTGGCGTTCTTCATCGCCAAATACATCATCGGAGGTTTCGGAATCGCCAATACCGTATCCAAGACGGTCATCGAAGACTATATCACGCTTCCCATCATCCTGGCGGGAGTGATAGCCGCCATCATATGGAACCTGTTCACGTGGTGGAAAGGTATTCCCTCCTCATCCTCGCATACGCTAATCGGTGGATTCGCGGGAGCGGCTATCATGGCGCAAGGCTTCGAGGCCATTCAAGTAAATATCATCCTGAAAATAGCGGCTTTCATCTTCCTCGCGCCGATTATCGGTATGGTGGTCGCTTTCGGGTTCACGCTAATCGTGCTTTACAGTTGCCGCCGGGCGCATCCGCATACGGCGGAAGTATGGTTTAAGAAATTGCAGCTCGTCTCGTCCGCCCTGTTCAGTATCGGCCACGGATTGAACGACTCGCAAAAGGTGATGGGTATCATCGCCGCCGCCTTGATCGCGGCACATTCCGAAGGGTTAGGCATGGGCATCCACAGCATCAACGACCTGCCGGATTGGGTGGCGTTCGCCTGCTTTACCGCCATCTCATTGGGAACCATGTCCGGAGGTTGGAAAATCGTGAAGACGATGGGAACCCGCATAACGAAAGTCACGCCATTGGAAGGAGTCATTGCGGAGACCGCCGGAGCCTTCACGCTGTACCTGACCGAATACTTGAAAATACCGGTCAGCACCACCCATACCATCACGGGCGCCATTATCGGCGTAGGAGCGACCAAACGGCTTTCCGCCGTCCGTTGGGGCATCACCCAAAGCCTGATGACCGCTTGGGTGCTTACCATACCGGTCAGCGCGCTTCTGGCGGCGGGGGTCTATTGCGTCGTATCCTTGTTTTAATCCCACATAGCTAGCCAATAGGCGCCACTCAAAATATAAGAGGGGACGTGTCAACGCTCGGTCTTGGCACGTCTCCTTCTTGTTTGGAAGATACGATACGCCGATAACGAGACGTTCCCTATGTAAACAACCTATAAAATATGAGATATAGAACACAATCCGATGAGCGCGGGACATCCGCATGTCCTCGAAATTCCGTTACTTTGTAAGCTTTTATAGGCGATAGGCGACGCTTGGCGAGAGATACGCGAGGCGAAGCTACAAATTGGATAGGTTTAACAGGCAAATTGAATCAGTAAAGGTTATGAAACGTATGAGGTTATCAATGATTGGAGTGCGTGCGAAAGCCTGGGCTTTCGGGAAGAACGCCCACGATAAATAACCATTATCATATCACACGAAAAGAGATAGAATCATGGAACAAGACAAGAATAGACAACCATCGGCGAACGCCCCGAAAGTAAATCCGTATATGGGGTTCTTCTGGGGCATCCTCATCGTCCTGCTGCTGAACGGGCTTATCTTCCCGAACATCGCCAAGCAACAAATCAAGGACACCGATTACGTCACCTTCATCGAGAAGGTGGATAGCGGCAAAGTGAAAGAGGTGGCCATAGAGAACGGGCATATCTACTTCTCCACCGAGGAAGGCGGCAAGACCATCACCTACCAGACAGGGGCCACCAACGACCCCCGGCTGGTGGACCGGCTGCTGAGCGCCGACAGTCCGAACGCGAGCCACAAGATAGCTCTCAACCAAATAGTACCGCAGGAGAACTCCCCAATCCTGAACTTCTTCCTGCTATGGGTGTTGCCCGGATTGATTTTCTTCCTTCTCTGGAGGCAAGCGGGCAAGAGCCTGCAGGCCCGGATGGGAGCCGGAGGGAACTTCCTCTCGTTCGGGAACAGCGGAGCCAAGATTTACGCCGAGTCGGACATCAAGACCTCCTTCGCCGACGTGGCCGGGCAGGACGAGGCGAAAGAGACCTTGACGGAGATTGTCGACTTCCTGCACAACCCCACGAAATATACCGAGATAGGAGCCTCCCTGCCCAAGGGAGCGTTACTGGTGGGGCCTCCGGGTACGGGTAAGACATTGATAGCCCGCGCCGTGGCGGGCGAGGCCAAGGTGCCCTTCTTCGCCATCTCCGGCTCGGAGTTCGTGCAGATGTTCGTGGGCATGGGAGCCGCCAAGGTGCGCGACTTGTTCAAGCAGGCCAACGAGAAAGCGCCCTGCATCATCTTCATCGACGAGATTGCCGCCATCGGCAAACGGCGCGACACCGCCATGGGCAACGACGAGCGGGAGCAGACCTTGAACCAGCTCCTCACCGAGATGGACGGCTTCGACGGACGGAAAGGCGTGGTCATCCTCGCCGCCACGAACCGCCCCGAGAGCCTCGACAAGGCATTGCTGCGCCCCGGACGGTTCGACCGCCGGGTACAGATGGAGCTGCCCGACCTCGAAGGGCGTAAGGCCATCCTCGCAGTACATCTGAAGAAGGTGAAACACGAGACGATAGACATGGACATCGTGGCCCGCGCCACGGCCGGCTCGTCAGGCGCCGAGCTGGCCAACATCGTGAACGAAGCCGCGCTGCGGGCCGTCCGCTTGGGACGTAAGACCGTCACCACCTCCGACCTTGAGGAGAGCGTGGAGACGGTGCTCGCCGGGGCGCAGAAAAAGAACGCCGTCCTCTCCGACACGGAGAAGAAGCTGGTGGCCTACCACGAGATAGGGCACGCGCTGGTGGCCGCCATGCAGACCCACTCCGCGCCGGGGCCCAAGATAACCATTATCCCCCGCACCTCCGGAGCGTTGGGTTACACCATGCAGGTGGAAAGCGGGGAGCGTTTCCTGCTGGACAAGGAGGAACTGTTCAACCGCGTCGTGACCCTGACCGGCGGACGCTCGGCCGAGGAGGTGGTGTTCGGCACCGTCACCACGGGCGCGTCCAACGACATTGAGCAGGCCACGAAACTGGCGCGCGCCATGGTGACCCGCTATGGGATGAGCGAGAGATACGATATGATGGGACTGGAGACGGTGAACAACGCCTATCTGGGCGGCGACAGCTCGCTCACCTGCTCCTCCGAGACGGCCTCCGACATCGACCGCGAGGTGCTGAACGTCATCAAGGAGGCCCACGAGAAGGCCAAGAGCATCATCGCCGGGCACATGGACATCATGCGCCAAGCCGCCTCCTACCTGATAGAGAAAGAGACCATCACGGGCGATGAGTTCATGAAGATAGTCCGCAAGCACGAGAAAGACTGAGCCACGAGAGGAAAAACGAAAAAGGCTCCCCCGTGGGGGAGCCTTTTTTATAGGTCAATAACTCGCTCACACCGTACCCGGGGTCTCCTCCTCCTCGTCGCCCTCGGAAGGATCGGTGGCGAGCTTGAAATCGACGCGCGAGCGATAGCTTACGCCATCCTTCAGTACGCCGCCGTCCTCGAAGGCGACATCCTTGCTCAACGCCTCGCGGAACGCCTTGTCGGGCACGAACACCGGCCGGAGGTCGTGAATCATCTCGCCCGGGTTGAAGCCCTCCACCGTGTCCGCGCCCTCGCTCTTGAACGTCGCGCGGAAATAGCCCAAGCCGGGTATCCGCACCGTGTGCCCCTGTTTCAACTGGCTGGGGATGAAATCCGCCAGCAGCTCCAGCGCCGCCTGCAGCTCGATGGGCGCCAGCGTGGTGTTCTTCGTGGCGGCCCGCGTCATCTCCTTGTCATCCAATGCCGTCTCGCTCTGCGGCACGGCGTACCACTTCTTCGGCGCTTCCGTGTCGCGCGGATTGGTGCTCTTCTCTACTAATTTGTACTTGATAGCCATCTTGACCTCCTTTGTTTATGGGTTATTAAATTCGTATGTTAACTCGATTAAACGCTATTACGATTATTTCCAATGCCTTAATATGCCGCATGGCGAACCGGTAAACTTCACCGTGATGAACCCCGAAACTTCACCATGGTGAACAGCCCCTCTTCATCATGGTGAACACCCTCCCTTCACCATGGTGAAGGCGGCGGGTTCACCATGGTGAGGTTTTGAGGGACTCATTCCCCTTGCCGGGTTATTAATAATGGGCGGGTTGCCTTTGTGGCATCATCTGTGTTCACTACCCATTGATAATCGGTAAGCTGCTTGTTCATCTCCTCTGCGGCGGTGGCCCAGGTAATGTTGGTGTCATCTACCTTATTGGCGCTTACAGGAGTATAACTACTATTCCAAGCAGTAAAATTGTACCAACCATACGTCGATGTTCCGCTCCAATAGCAGGCGGTTATAGTATTATTATTCTCTCCTATTACCGCACCAATCCTTTGCCCTCCGGTAACTTGTCCTATCGCATAGCAAGCTATAACCGTTCCATTATTATAGCCTACTATTCCTCCGCCATTCACTAGACTCGCATAAACCGTTGCCGATGAAGAACAAGCCCTAACTGTGCCATTTGATACGCTTCCAACAACACTTCCTACACTTACATTTTTTCTTATAGAGCCACCTACCACATGGCAGTTTTCAACAGTACCTCCTTCAAGACGGCCTACAATTATTCCTATATTGTTTCCACCATTGCCAGTATTAATTTGTGGGGTTTCCATAATCAGGTTCTTTATCGTACCGCTGCTCACATAGTTGAACAATCCGACTGTGTTGGAAGACAAATTGCTGATGGAATATCCCGCGCCATCGAATGTCCCGGTATAGGGGTTACCTAATGAATTCCCCACCGGTGTCCAAGTCTGCCCGCTCATGTCGATGTCGGCGGCAAGGGTGCAGCATGTGCTGGGGGTGCTCTGTGCGGCGGTCACCCATGCCTGCAAGCCCGCGGCGGAATAGACCGTGTAGTCGCCTTGTTCGTCTATGGTACATCCCCCGCAAGGGACCTTGAAGCTACCGCCATCCGAGAGCGTAAAGATAACGTAATCACCCTCTATCGTCACACCCTCGAAGAAGCTACCGCCCGACGTGCCGTCCTGCCCGCTGACGCGGTACCACGTCTTGCCGTTGTCCACGCTCAGGTACCAAGCGTCTTCTACCGCCGAGCCGCCATCGGCTATCGTGCCCGTCACATCCTTACCCAGCTTGATTTGGGGCGTAGGTGCGTTATCGCCCGGCTTGCCTTGCGGACCGGCGGGACCCGTGGCGCCATCATCGCCGTCCGAGCCATCCTGCCCGTCCTTGCCATCCTCTCCGTTGGCGCGGATGGGATCGCCGTTGGTGTCGGTCATCAGCTCGCCGTTCAGCATCCAATACCAGTCGCCCGCGTCGTCTTGGGTAAGACCTATTTGGGGCGTGTCGCCCGCCTCGCCCTTCTCGCCGTTATAGAGGGTGATGGGGTCGCTATTCAGGAAAGAGATGGTGTAACCCACCGTGTCTCCGCTCATCAGCACGGGGGTGACGGAGGTAATCATATCGTTTGTAGTAAGCAACTCTTGTAAGGCGGCGATGTTGTTGTTGGTCTCCTTCTGCCATTGTTCGAGGGCGGCTACGCGCTCCTCCAGACCGTTCACCGCCTCCCAGAGGGCGGAGTCGTCGTAATCGTCGCACGCCGTGGCGAGGCACAGCGCGACACCGGTCAACAAGCCACCCAAGCAGCGGCGGGAAGCCGCCATTGTGTTATTGAATGTTAAATGGGGGGGTAAAATCGAAGGGGTCCACCCGCCGGGTGAACATCCTTGCCTCCGCCCAGGGAGGCGCTTACTTTCTTACGCTTATCCATAATACTATATACGTTATTGTTATCGGGCGTAAAAGTAAGGAAAAATATTCAATTCGTAGCTCGCCATTCGTAACTATTTCCGATTGAATACCAAGTCCAGTCCCCTGCCCGCGGTAAAACCCGAAATAGGTGTCGCCCGATATAAGCGGCATTCTCTCCGTGATGGCGTGAGCGATAATGATGTTTAACCGAGCATAAGTTCTCATGTGCTCTTTCTTTATAAACGGCGAGGCATGAGTTATACCTCGCCGTTCGTAACTCGTACCCCGTCATTCTAATAGCTTATCTTACACCCTACGAAATAGCTGCGGGGCAGGCCGGGGCCATAGATGTAGCCGGAGTCGCGGTTTGCGCCCTGGTCGAAATCGTCCTGGTAGGCGTTGAAGATATTCTGCACGCCGGCGTTCACCTGCAGCGTGACGGAGCTATAGATGGGGATGTCGTAGGCCAGCTTCACGTTCATGTCAAAGAAATCCGGGGTGGTCTCCTCGCGGTCCTCTGGGATATAACCGGCGAAGTGCTGCACCAGCATGCTACCAGTGTACGTGCCGGTGAGTGACACCGTGAGGCGCTTCACGGGCGTGAGCATGGAGGTGAAATAGCCATACAGATCGGGCGAGCGGAACATCTTCTTTTGCGGTGCGATGTTCGGGTTCTCGCTCCACGTCTCCGCCTCCTTGTAGCGGCTGCGCTGCACCGTCACGCCCGCCTGTAGCTGCAGCCAGGCGTACGCCATCTTACCTTCCAGGTTGGCGCCCATCACCCGGGCGCCCTTGCCGTTGCGCCGCTCCATGAGCAGGTTGCCGTCCGCGTCGCGCCCCACCTCGTTCAGGATGAACACGTCCCGCAAGTCGGTGTAGAATCCCTCCGCCAAGAGGTTCACCTGTACCGGGCCGAAACGGTGGTAGAAATCGACGGAGGCGCTCACACTCTGGGAGTTCTCCTCCTTCAAATCCGGCGAGAGCTGGATGATGGAGGCCTCGCCACCGACGGCGGTGATGTGCAAATCCTCGTCGAAGGCCTGCGGGGCGCGGAAGCCGCTGGAGTACGAGAGGCGCAGGTTGATGTCCTTGGTC
>CASEGC010000067.1 GCA_949287365.1 uncultured Parabacteroides sp. | reverse complement strand
GTTTCTTTCGAAGGAAAAGTAAGTTTTCTTCGAAGGAAAACGGTGCTTTCCCGGCATTCCAGGTGTGATGGGTCTTTCCGGAAACGTAGAATAAAAAGGTGCTTTTCTGTATCCGACTTTTACACAATAGATTAAATATATATTAACGTATTTTCGTGAGCAAACCGCCCCGATGCCCGAAATAAGCGCTTCTCGCGGACTTCCGATAACAAAATGTCAAAAGGATACTCGCCTCTTAGTTTCCTGATAGCTCATTCTTGAAAAATGCAGGAAGGAGTCAACCTTCACGATTTACCCAATTCTCTATACGCAAATGCTGGATTCTCGCGAAATGTTTTTCATTATCGGTCACCATAATCAAATCCCTTGATAATGCGGCACATCCTATCAGAAGATCAAAATCGTCAATAAGAAATCCTTCTTTCCGCAAACGGGCTTTTTCTTTCGCATATAAATCAATGGATTCGCAAAACGGGACAATATTAATTCTCTTCAAAAATCTATCCAGTTTTTGAGACTCTATTTCCCTTTGCTTACTATTTTCTACACCATACTTCAATTCGGCAACTGTGACTTCTGATATATAACACTCATTCACATCCAACTCATTCAAACGTTTCCCTATATCATACTTGTTCCGAAAGAGAAATATACAAATACTCGTATCCAGCAAATAACCTTTCATAACTCAAAATTCACATCCCGATTAAAACACCTACTGGAACGGATATCCTCTACCATCTCTTCCGCCGAACGTGAATCATCATTCCACATACCACAAAATTCATCAGCCCATTGTTTTCTCGACTCCACTTTCTCTGTTAACAAAGAGGAGGACAAACGATTGATTAACGACAACTTAACCTCGCTACTCAATCCTTTCAATAGCTCCCAATAAGTATTTGTCTGATTTAATACAGAATCCATTCGCGTAGCTATTCCTTATAATTAACAATTATGACCGGGGCTATTGTGTAGTCTCGCCGGGAATCGAACCCGGATCTAAAGTTTAGGAAACTTCTATTCTATCCGTTGAACTACGAGACCATCAACAATAAGTGAACGCGAAAGTACAACCTTTTCTTCAAACTGGCAAACTTTCATCTACCAACATCACACGAACGTATCAGAATCTATACAGAATAGGGCATTTTTACGAAATACACAAAGTAAGCTAATCCGGCATATCGCCAACCTTATGTTCGACATTCGTTTTTTTTGGATAACACTCGCTTTTCACGAAAATCGCAAAATAGATGGGGAAAAGCTCCCGCGGAAGGCTTTTTATTCGGAAACACGGTCGTATTTCAGGTGAAACAAGGCTACTTCCGGAGGTAAAAATTATCACGCTCGAAGGAAAATAGAACTCTATCCGAAGAAAAACATAGCCGTGTTCGAAAGAGAATGTAATCCTATTCGAAGAAAAACAGCGTTATGTTTAGCTGAGACATCCCTTTTCGATACTTTTCGGGGCACTTTTCACGCTAAAACGAAAGGACGCTTCTTCATACTTTATTACATATCAGACGATTAAACATTCATTAACGTTTATTTCCGAACGGCTCGTCCTTTGGTCCGAAAAAATCGATTCTCCGGGAGTTTAAAATACAAAATGTCAAAAACTATCATTTTGTCAGAATCATCCCCAACGATACCGACAAGCTTGAAAAACGATTCCTCAAAAAGTTTCGATATTTAAAATATAATCGTTCTGTTTTTTACTTACATTTGTTAGCATGAAAGGAGAACGAAAAGTTTCATCTCCGGACTTATATTGCTAACATTATCAAAGAAATAACTATGGGACTCATTATCTTTTTATCCATCGTAGGATTTATAGCCATTTGCATAGGCATATGGGGAATTATCCAATTACACGACGAGACAAAAGTATCTCGCCGATGAATCTTCTTTCGTCATTCAAATATTTTTCCATATATTTACGCTTCATTATATAAAAAGGAAAAGTTATGTCATTGCCTGAACAGTTTCGCAAGTATGTCAACGGATGGCTCGTAGCCGGTTCGTTATGTTTGTTCGCCTGCGCACCGAAAAGCGTACAAGAGACCTATTTGATTCCTCGTCCCGCGGAAACGCGGCTCACCGGAGGCGTATGCCCGATAGACAGCGCAGAGCTGTTCTCCGGCCAGCCCTCCGAGCGAATCAAACTTGTCTTGGAAGATAACATCGGCTCCGGCAATCCGGAGGCCTACCAATTGCTCGTGACAAGCGGAGGGATTGAGTTGCGAGCCAACACGGACGCCGGCCTGTTTTACGGCATGCAGACGTTACGGCAACTATACCATGACGGGAATGTCCCTTGCGTGGAGATAACGGACGCGCCTCGCTTCCGGTACCGGGGATTACATTTGGACGTGTCGCGCCATTTCTTCCCGAAAGAGGAGGTGATGAAACTACTCGACGTGATGTCGCGATATAAACTGAATCGCCTGCATATGCACCTGACCGATGCCGGCGGATGGCGTTTCGAGAGCGACAAATATCCGAAGTTGACCCGTGAGACCGCCTTCCGCACCGAATCGGACTGGAGGAAATGGTGGGACGGCAAGGACCGTCGTTACCTGCCCGAAGGCACTCCGGGGGCGTATGGCGGTTATTTCACCAAGGAGGATTTACGGGCAATCGTGGCCTACGCCGCGGAACGGCACATAGAGGTCATACCGGAGGTCGAGTTTCCCGGCCACTCCGAGGAGGTCTTGGCAGCCTATCCGGAACTGAGTTGCTCCGGCAAGCCTTACGTAAACGGAGACTTCTGCATCGGTAACGAACGCTCGTTCACCTTTATGGAAGACATATTGACGGAGGTCATGGAAATCTTCCCCTCCCCATTCATCCACGTGGGAGGCGACGAGGCGGGTAAGAGCGCATGGAAAACCTGCCCGAAATGCCAGGCGTTGATGCGCCGCGAGGGGATGAAAGACGTAGACGAGCTGCAAAGCTACATGATTCATCACGCCGACTCCTTCCTGACCGCCAAAGGACGTCACTTGATTGGCTGGGACGAAATCCTGCAAGGCGGATTGGCTCCGGAGGCGACCGTCATGTCGTGGCGGGGCGAAGAGGGCGGCATCAAGGCGGCACGCATGGGACACGACGTGGTGATGACACCCGGCAATTATATGTATCTCGATTTCTATCAAGCCGACCCCAAGACGCAACCTTACGCGATAGGCGGCTACACGCCAATCAAAAAGGTATATAGCTATGACCCGATACCGGCCGACTCGCTCACGGAGGAGGAACAACGGCATATCCTTGGCGTACAAGCCAACACGTGGACCGAATACATCCAGACCGCCGACCATTTGGAATACATGATGTTTCCGCGTGCCTTGGCGGTAGCCGAGATAGGATGGACTCCCCAAGCGCTCCGAGACTGGGATGATTTCAAGCCCCGCCTCAACGCGCACATTCCCCGCCTGCAAGCGCAAGGAATTAATTGTTTCACCCTCTCCGACGAGCTGGAGGTGACCATGAAGGTCGATACCACGAAACGGCAAATCGCCGTGAAGCTCGACGCGGAAAAATATCCGGCGGAAATCCGTTATACGACCGACGGAACATCACCGACCACCGCTTCGGCACTTTATGAAAGCCCAATTACCGTGACCGACTCCGCCCGTATCGTGGCAGCCATTTTCCGCGACGGGACACCACAAGGCACGCCGACCCAGAAGTCCATCGATTACCATCGGGCTATAAACCGTCCCGTACATTATTATAATAAGCTTTACAGCGGCTATATGGCGGGAGGCATGAACGCGCTCGTGGATGGCTATCGGGGAGGATTGACCTATCTGGATGGCCATTGGCAAGGTTATCTCGACAATCTGGATTGCTCCATCGACATGGGAGAATCGACCGAGTTACGCAGTGTCTCCGTCCGTTTCATGCAACTTATCGGTCCCGGAGTTTTCCAACCGGGCGAAGTGGAACTACTCACGTCAGACGATGGCGAAAGTTTCACCTCGCGAGGCGTGGTCAAAACCACCATCGACCCGAAAGACCCGGATTTGTCTTTCCAGACCTATTCGTTCGAAGGGAACTGGAAAGCCCGCTATGTCCGCATGAAAGCGAAACGCACGCAAGGAGGTTTCATTTTCGCGGATGAGATCGTGGTTTGGTAAAGGATTCATTTATGATTTTTAAACAATAATATTTTACCATGAAAAAATTCTTGATGTTATTCGCTTGCCTGTTGCTCACGGTCATATTCCGCGGAGAGGCACAAATCCGGGATAAAGAGATCTTCGTGCTGGTGTCTCCCGATCATCCCGATTGGACATATCGCTTGAACGAGACATGCACCTTCACGGTACGTGTCATAAAAGCCCAAAACCCGCTGGAAGATGTCACTATCGACTATGAGTTAGGGCCGGAAATGTACCCCACGGAAACGCAGAAAGATGTTCAACTCAAAAACGGGAAACTTCAGCTACGAGGCTCCATGAAAGAACCTGGATTCTTACGTTGCAAGGTAAAGGCCCACGTAAACGGACGGACTTACACGGGATTGGCCACGGCCGCTTACGCACCCGAGAATTTGCGACCTATCACCCAATTACCCTCCGATTTCCAAGAGTTCTGGGGAAAAACATTGGCGCGGGCCCGACAGACTCCGCTAAATCCAACCATGACCCTGCTTCCCGAACGATGCACCGCCACGAATAATGTCTATCATGTCAGTTTCCAAGTGGCGGAGGGAAAAGGACGCTTTTACGGCATTCTCAGCGTCCCCAAGAAAGAGGGGAAATACCCTGCTCTATTGCGTGTACCGGGGGCGGGTGTCCGTCCTTATGGAGGCGACAGCTATACGGCACCGGGAAAACTCATCACGCTGGAAATAGGCATACACGGGATACCGGTCACGATGGCTCCCGACGTATATAACGCATTGGCTTCCGGAGCCTTAAACAATTATCAGACCTTCAGGAGGAATAACAGGGACCAATTCTATTACAACCGAGTCATCACAGGAGTCTTACGCGCGGTCGATTTCCTTTGCGAGCTTCCCCAATTCGACGGGCAGACACTTGGAGTGACCGGTTCCAGCCAAGGAGGAGCGCTCTCGGTGATTACCGCCGCACTTGACTCACGCGTCTCATTCTTCGCCGCCGTCGTTCCCGCGCTTTGCGACCATGAGGCCTCCATAAAAAAACGCGCTTGCGGTTGGCCGCACTACTATTTTTATGAAGAAACGCCCAGCGAAGAGGAACAACAAACCCTCCGCTATTATGACACCGTGAACTTCGCCCGCCTATTAAAAGTTCCCGGCTGGTTCAGTTGGGGTTTTAACGACGAGACTTGCCCGCCGACCTCCATGTACTCGGCTTACAATGTCATCACGTCACCCAAAGAACTGAGCCTTTATATCGAAACCGGCCATTATTGGTATCAAGAGCAATGGGACGAATGGCAAAAATGGCTCCGCGGACAACTGAAGGTAGAAGAATAAGAGGCACCATCGAATATCTAACGTCAAGGCTTCGTGAGAAATTTTCACGAAGCCTTGACGCGAATATCGTTAATATTCTCCCCCGACTATTCATCAAACAGGCTACTCAATATCTCCAAGGACTTGATTTCCGGAAAATCTGGAAGATGCAAACGGTAATACTCCAAGATTTTGTGGATAATCCGCATCCTGTCCTGCCGGGAAAACAGGTATAACGACATATTCTCGAAGTTGACACGAAGCAAACGATAGAAAAACGCGCTCTCCTCTTGATTCAAATAATGTCGATGCAATGGAAGATGGCCCGTAAACACGCCATCCCGCATATCGAAAAAAGAACCTTCCTCATGAGTCTCCACGTTCGGGAAAATCCCCAAGCACTTCAAGAGCCCCAACAAGAAAACGATATGAAAATTAGCGATTCCCTTATCCGCGTATTCCAGCAGATGTATCGACTCATATAAATAACCAAACAAGCGGACATCCGGTTCCGTGTCTCTTATTACCCGAAACAGGACTTCCGACAAGAAAAGCGCCAAAGCGTTCTTGACCGGATCACAACCGATATTATTCACGGGAAAACAAATCCGAGTCTCTTTTATCCGATGCAAATCCCGCTTCAACGAATGTTCCACCTCCATCTCCAACACGGACAAAGGGATAAACAAAGCTCTCGACACCACGCTCTTTCTTCCCCGTACGTGACTGACCAAATATGAGGCACGCCCAAACGCCTCGGTATATATATGTATTATAGAATATTTATCGCTATAAGGTACCGCGCGCAAAACTATCCCTCTCGTCTTACAAAACATAGTCTTATATTTTAGGAAACCCAAAGATAATACAAAGAAGTGAACGTCCCCCGACTACCTAAGACTCTCGTTTCTAAACAGAAGTTAAAACACCGGTCGGTTTGATTTTTTCCCCTGAAACGCTTTGCCAGTTCGACAAGAACATCTATCTTTGCACACGCAATTAAGAAATCCATTTCTTATAACATTAAAAAAGAGAACTTTGGGTTCGATGGCCCATTCGTCTATCGGCTAGGACGCAAGATTTTCATTCTTGAAAGAGGGGTTCGATTCCCCTATGGGCTACGATAATAAAATTAAAAACATAAAAAGAGAAGATCTAGAAAATGGCAAACCATAAGTCATCTATCAAGAGAATCAGACAAACAAGCGCGAGACGTCTGCGTAATAGATATTACGCCAAAACCGCTAGAAATGCGGTAAGAGCCTTGCGTGCTTTAGAGGACAAGAACGAAGCTCAAGCTTTGTACCCGAAGGTATGTTCCATGTTGGACAAGTTGGCGAAGAAGAACGTCATCCACAAGAACAAGGCTGGCAATTTGAAATCCAAATTGGCTAAGCACGTGAATGGATTGGCGTAAGCGAGTGCCTTTACGTCTTAAGAAAACATAAAGCCGGACTTCCGTAGCCCGGCTTTTTAATGCGATGGCCCATTCGTCTATCGGCTAGGACGCAAGATTTTCATTCTTGAAAGAGGGGTTCGATTCCCCTATGGGCTACTTAATCGAAGAGGGAGATGGTTTTATATCCATTTTCCTCTTTTCACTTCTATTCTATGGTCTTCCCCGTTTTTCACTATTTTCACGCCTCTGTTTTCACCATCTCAATAAAAATCACTACATTTGTTAGATTTTTGAAGGCATATTGACAAATACAGATTTTTAAAGAAAAAGAAGCTCATGAGTGAAGAAAAGAAGAATACTTCTACAGAATATTCCGCAGATAGTATTCAAGTACTTGAAGGGTTAGAGGCTGTACGGAAAAGGCCATCCATGTATATCGGCGATACCAGCGAGAAAGGTCTCCATCATTTAGTATACGAGGTTGTCGACAACTCTGTCGATGAGGCGCTGGCGGGATATTGTACGTACATTGACGTGGTAATCAACGAAGACAACTCTATCACGGTTACCGATGATGGCCGTGGAATCCCCGTGGATATTCATGAGAAAGAAGGCAAATCCGCTTTGGAGGTGGTGCTAACCGTATTGCACGCCGGAGGTAAATTCGACAAAGGGACATACAAGGTTTCCGGAGGTTTGCATGGTGTGGGCGTCTCCTGCGTAAACGCTCTTTCCACTTATTTGAGAGCGGAGGTCCGGAGGGATGGCAAGATATACATGCAAGAGTTTTCTTGTGGAAAACCTTTACATGACGTGCAAATCATCGGCGACACGGACAAGACCGGTACGACCATATCATTCAAGCCGGATGGCTCGATTTTCTCTGTCACCGAATATAAATACGATATCTTGGCGACCCGCTTGCGGGAATTGGCGTTCCTGAACGCGGGAATAACGTTACGCCTGACCGACAAAAGAATGGTGAAAGAAGATGGAACTTATAGGAGTGATATCTTCCATTCCAAAGAAGGATTAAAAGAATTCGTTCGTTATATAGACCGCTCCAAAGAGCCATTGATAGAAGACGTAATTCACATTGTCACCGAAAAGCAGGGAATCCCCGTGGAAGTGGCCATGACCTATAACAAATCCTACAACGAAAGCGTATTCTCCTACGTGAACGATATCCACACGATTGAGGGTGGCACGCATCTCGCCGGATTCAGACGGGGATTGACACGCACCTTGAAAAAATATGCGGAAGATTCCAAATTGCTGGAAAAAGCGAAAGTGGAGATTCAAGGAGATGACTTCCGGGAAGGATTGACCGCGGTCATATCCATCAAGGTAGCCGAGCCTCAATTCGAAGGACAGACGAAAACAAAATTAGGGAACAACGAGGTGACCGGAGCCGTGGACATGGCGGTTGGCGAGGCGTTAGGTTATTATCTGGAAGAACACCCCAAAGAGGCCAAAGAGATAGTGGATAAGGTAATCTTGGCGGCTCAAGCGCGCCATGCCGCACGCAAAGCGCGTGAATTGGTGCAACGTAAATCCCCGTTGACTGGAGGCGGACTTCCGGGTAAGTTGGCGGATTGTTCCTCCAAAGATGCGTCGATATGCGAATTATTCCTTGTCGAGGGAGACTCCGCGGGTGGTACGGCCAAGCAGGGACGAGACCGTAATTTCCAAGCGATCCTTCCTTTACGCGGTAAGATATTGAACGTGGAAAAAGCGATGGATCATAAGGTTTTCGAGAGCGAAGAAATCCAGAATATTTATCGAGCCATGGGTGTCACCATCGGAACGGAAGATGACCCGAAGGCGTTAAACATGGAAAAACTCCGCTATCATAAGGTGATTATCATGACCGATGCCGATGTGGACGGTAGCCATATCGCCACGTTGATTCTTACTTTCTTCTTCCGTCGTATGCGTTCGCTCATCGAGAACGGGTATGTCTACTTAGCCACTCCCCCGCTCTACCTTTGCAAGAAAGGGAAAGTTGAGGAATATTGCTGGACAGACCAACAACGTCAGATGTTCATCAACAAATATGGAGGAGGAAATGAGAATCAAATCCATACCCAACGGTACAAAGGTCTGGGAGAGATGAACGACCACCAGCTATGGGACACGACCATGAATCCGGAAAAACGTACGTTGAAACAGATTACGATAGACAATGCGGCGGAAGCTGACCGGATTTTCGCCATGTTGATGGGTGAAGACGTGGGACCTCGTCGAGAGTTTATCGAAGAGCATGCCACTTACGCGAATATCGACGCTTAACTCATTTATGATTTATAATTCCCGATTTATGATTCCATATATCCAAACGTAATTCATAAATCAGGAATTATAAATCATAAATTCCAATAAATCCCATGAACTTACAAGAGCTTCAAGAACATATCGACCAGTGTACCTCGGTAAAGAGACAACACATGCCGGTCATCGGGATTTCCGCCAACAGGAAAGAGGGAATGTCATGCATAGGCGAGAACTATGTACAAGCGATTTTGGAGGCGGGAGGAGTGCCGGTCCTTATTCCCGTAATCACGGATATCAAGGCTTTGGACATATTAGTCTCCGGTTTGGATGGATTACTCATGAGTGGAGGGGGCGATATCAATCCGCTTTACACGGACGAAGAACCTATTCCCCAATTGCAGGAGGTGGATAATTTTCGGGATGAATATGACCTTATCTTACTCCGGTTAGCGGAGAACCGGCAACTCCCGATCATGGGCATTTGCAGAGGGCATCAGATTATCAATGTCGCTTTCGGCGGGAGTATTTATCAAGACATCCACTCGCAAGCGGAATCACCCTTATTAAAACATAGCCAAGTATCCGCCCGAGAATATCCTTCCCATTCTGTCACCCTCGAAGAAAACGGGAATCGGTTATGGAGCATCTTTAAAGGAGAAAAGCGTATCTTGGTCAATTCTTTCCACCATCAGGCCATCAAAGAGATAGCACCCGGATTCAGGGCTACAGCAACAGCATCGGACGATATTAACGAAGGTATCGAAAACATAGAGAAAACGATTTTCAGTATCCAATGGCATCCGGAAGCCATGGCATCTAAAGGAGACGAAAAGATGAGAAGTCTATTCGCCTACCATATAGAAAACGCAAGCCGTTTCGCAAAAGCGAAAGCGTTCCACCAACGTTTCATTACGATTGATTCGCATACGGACACCCCTATGATTTTTCCGAAAGAGTTTAACTTAGGGGAGAGAGCGGGTGGAAAAGTAAATCTTCCTCTCATGGAAGAAGGGCTTATAGACACAGTTTTCATGGTAGCTTATATTCCTCAAGGCAAAAGAGATGAGGAGGGATTATCCCAAGCGACCGCCCATGCCATCGAACGATTAAAGCAAATCAAACGGCAACAGCTATTGAATCCTGACAGGATGCTCATAGCGACAACACCTGAAGAGATTATAGAAGGTAAAAAGCAAGGTAAAAAAGTGATTTGCTTAGGTGTAGAGAACGGATACGCTTTAGGGAAACGCATCGATAACCTTCGGATGTTTAAGGAGATGGGAGTTTCCTATATCACCTTATGCCATAACGGGGACAATGATATTTGCGACTCCGCCAAAGGGAATCAGGAATGGAACGGACTAAGTCCATTTGGAAAGGAAGTGGTCAAGGAGATGAATCGATTAGGCATCATGATCGACATATCTCATGCCGCTGAAAGTACCATCTATGATGTCCTGAGACTTAGCGAGGTTCCGGTTATCGCCTCTCATTCTTCCGCCCGAGCCTTGTGCGATCACCCTCGTAACCTAACAGACGAACAATTGAAGGCCTTGGCCGCCCATGGAGGCGTGGCACAAGTCTGTCTATATAAGGGATTCATCAATAAGGAAGAGGAGAAAGCCTCCCTCAGCGACGTGATTCGGCACATTAATCATATCGTCAATTTAGTAGGTATCGACCACGTAGGTATCGGTTCCGACTTCGACGGTGATGGGGAAGTAATCGGATGTGCGGCGGCCAACGAGTTGATAAACATCACGGTCAGACTCATTAAAGAAGGATACTCGGATGAAGACATACAGAAAATATGGGGCGGTAATCTCTTAAGAGTGATGACCGCCGTACAAAATTTTCCCAACGAACAACCCGTTAAAAATCAAATACAATGAGAAAAAGCTTATATACGGTTCTATTCGCCTGTAGTATTTTGCATGGCGTACAAGCGCAAGTATATGGTTCCGGAATCCCAGATCTTCAAAAATTATATGAGCTTACGGACTCATGCGACATGGATATGCGGGCAAAATATTCTCCCTTGATTGGCTTGTCGGTGAGCATATCCAATGGAAATGCCCGTGTGGGAGCGGCTTACTACCAAGCGGTCGTAAAAGGAGGAGGGACTCCTGTCATCATCCCACCCATCACGGACGGGAAGGTGCTGCGGAATATCGTCGCCAACTTAGATGGACTCGTCCTCATCGGAGGAGCGGATGTCAATCCTCTATGGTACAAAGAAGAGCCGCACGAAGAATTGGGCGAGGTAGATCCTGTCCGTGACCTGTACGAGCTAAAACTAATCAAGATAGCGACCGACCAAAACATTCCCGTCCTGGGTATATGCCGAGGGCTTCAATTGCTCAATATCGCTTTTGGAGGCACGCTCTATCAAGACATCCCCTCACAACGGCCCGACCATCACGTAAAGCATAACCAAACGCTTCCCAGCGCATACGGTTCCCATCGGATCATTATCGATCCGCATTCGCGATTAGCGGATATACTCGGAAAAGACACCGTGACCGTCAATTCTTTCCATCATCAGGCGATCAAGGACTTGGCCCCCATATTCAAGGCGACGGCTTATGCGACGGACAGCGTTATCGAAGCGTTCGAAGCCTATCCGAACCGACAAATCATGGGAGTTCAATGGCATCCGGAAGCGTTGACGTTAGGAGGAGACACTACCATGGTGAAGATATTCCGCCACTTGGTAGACAAAGCTTCCGTTTTCCATCAAGCGAAAGAGATGCATAAACGCTTCCTTTCTATCGATACGCATACCGATACACCCTTTTGGTTCAAACGGGCGGGATTCAGCATCGCGAACAGGGAACGAAACCGGGTAAATATTCCAAAAATGCGGGAAGGACGGTTGGATGGCGTATTTCTCGCCGCATTTATCGGACAGGGGAAACGTGACGAAGCCTCGTCGCGAGAGGCCACACGGAAAGTGATAGGTCTGATTGAGGGGATTAAAGAACAGGCGGAACGGAACAAGGATATCTGCGGTATAGCGGTCACCGAAGAGGATTTCATCCGCTTGAAGAACGAAGGGAAAAAAGCTTTCTTCATCGGCATAGAGAATGGCTATGCCATCGGCAAAGACCTGTCGAACATCGCGAGATTCAAGGCGATGGGCGTGAATTATATCACGCTTTGCCATTCGTACGATAACGATATATGCGATTCCTCCACGCATACGAATCACGAGTGGAACGGTCTCAGTCCTTTCGGGGAAGAGGTAGTAAAAGAGATGAACCGACAAGGAATCATGGTCGACCTGTCACACGCGTCGGAGCAATCGTTCTGGGATGCCATTAAAACCTCCAAAGCGCCTATCATCTGCTCGCATTCCTCATCGAAAGCGATTTGTGGTAGCGACCGTAACCTTACCGATGAGCAATTACGTGCGCTCGCCCAAAACGGAGGAGTCGCTCAGGTCTGCTTATTGAACCGCTATATCAACCCGGACTACAAGCGCGCGAGCCTGACCGATGCGGTAGAGCACATCGACCACATGGTTAAGATAGCCGGGATAGACCACGTCGGGATTGGGTCGGATTTTGACGGAGGTGGAGGCATCATCGGTTGCGAAGGTGATAACGACTTGATACAAATCACCGTCAAATTGATAGAGAAAGGATATACGGAAGAGGATATCGCTAAAATCTGGGGTGGCAACCTGATGCGTGTGTTGAAAGAGGTGCAAGCCGCCGCCACGGTAAAAACTTTATAAACGACTTAAAGAGAGAGAATATGATCAGATTGATTTATACGCTATTAGGATTTGCGTTGCTCTCATGCGGCTCGACCGGAACTAAAGAGAACGGCGCGAGTCAGGGAATCACGAAACAACCGACAAAGACCGCAGCCGCTCCCGTCTTCGACGCGGACAGCGCCTATACCTACGTGGCCAATCAGGTAGCGTTCGGTCCGCGCGTGCCGAACACGCCCGCTCACAAGGCATGCGGCGATTATTTAGCGGCGGAGCTCCAACGCCTCGGAGCGAAGGTCTACCAGCAAGAGGCTACCCTGACCGCCTACGACGGGACAAGGCTGGAGGCCCGGAACATCATCGGCTCCTTCGACGCGGCGAACAGCGAGCGCATCTTGCTGTTCGCCCATTGGGACAGCCGCCCGTACGCCGACCACGACCCTGACCCCGCCCATTACAAGACCCCCATCGACGGAGCGGACGACGGGGCCAGCGGCGTGGGCGCGTTATTGGAAATCGCCCGACAAATCGGACAAAAAAAACCGAATGTAGGGATAGACATCATCTTCTTCGACGCCGAGGACTACGGCACACCTGAGTTTGTCAACTCCTTCACGCCGAACAGTTGGTGCCTCGGTTCGCAATTCTGGGCGAAGAATCCGCACGTCCCTAACTATACCGCCCGGTACGGCATCTTGCTGGACATGGTGGGCGCCCGTGGCGCGACCTTCTTCAAGGAACTACAATCCCTGCGCTTCGCCGCGCCAATCGTGGAGATGGTCTGGAGCGTGGCGCGCGACCTTGGATACGGGAAGTTCTTCATCAACGCGGATGGTGGGGCCATCACCGACGACCATCAATACGTGCACGCCGGACGGAACATCCCCTGCATCGACATCATCAATTACGACCCCGAGACGAAAAGCGGCTTCGCCGATTACTGGCATACCCGGAAAGACAACATGGAGAATATCGACAAGGAGACGCTAAAAGCCGTCGGCCAAACCGTGCTGGAGGTGATTTACAGGGAATAAACACATTTCAAATTTTAAATCAAAAAAAGAATGACTATCAACGAGATTCAAGACGAGGTAATCGAGGAGTTCTCCGCCTTCGACGATTGGATGGACAAATACGCGCTGCTGATTGACTTGGGGAACGCGCTGCCGCCCCTCGACGAGAGATACAAGACGGAGAGCAACCTCATCGAAGGTTGCCAAAGCCGCGTATGGCTGCAGGCGGACTACGCGGACGGGAAAATCGTTTTTCAAGGCGAGAGCGACGCCGTTATCGTCAAAGGCATCGTATCGTTGCTTATCCGCGTGCTGTCGGGCCATACGCCGCGAGAGATACTCGACGCGGACCTTTATTTCATCGAGAAAGTGGGGTTGAAAGAGCACCTCTCGCCCACGCGCTCCAACGGACTGGTCGCCATGGTGAAGCAAATGCGCCTTTACGCCGTCGCGTTCCGCGCCAAGGAGATGGAGGGAAAAGCCTGAGCGATGCCGCCGGACGGCATCCCCTCCCCTCGGCGGGCGGAGCCGATGAAAATTTCACTGGACGTTCTCATGGTTGTTTTGCCTTGGTGAAAAGAGACAAACACTAATTCCGCAGTCATTTTAGCTCTAGTGAAAAGCGCGATGACCAATTCCGCAGTCATTTTGGCCCAGTGAAAAGCGCGATGACTAATTCCGCAGTCATTTTAGCCCAATGAAAATTTCACCGGCATCAAAACATATTGGAGAGTCCAGTGAAAATTTCACCAGGACCAAAATGCCTCCGGAAGAGCCAGTGAAAATTTCACTGGGATAAATGTTGCGTATCTAAAAAAAAACCGACCTTTATAGCCCAAACGAAAAAAATACCATGATTATGAACCGAACGATAACGCTGACAACGCTCCTCCTGCTCGCGCTGGCCGGATGCGGGACGGGCGAACGCTCGAATCAAGACATCATCACCGTGGATGTCGAGAAAAATTATCCGGAGAAGAAAATCCGGCTGCAAGACGCTTTCGACGTGGAGTACGTCCCTCTGGAGACGAACGACGAGTTCATCACCAAGGCGATAGTGAAGGCGGTGAGCGAACATTACATCGTAACGACCAACTGGGGAGACGATGGCGACATCTTCCTCTTCGACCGGGAAACGGGCGAAGGCATCCGCAAGCTCAACCGCAAAGGACAGAGCGGCGAGGAATATCTCATGCCCACGGACTGCGTGATAGACGAGGCGAAGGGGGAATTGTTCGTGCTGGATTACCAACGGCGGACCATATTGGTTTACGACTTGGAAGGGAACTTCAAACGGAGCCTCGAAAGCCCCAGCGAGAATCTCTATTTCGACAATTTGGCCAACTTCGACGACTCGCGCCTCATCGCCGACACGAAAGTGGACCTCCATCAAGGAATCGCCCTCCTCTCCAAGCAGAACGGAAGCGTGACGCGAGAGTTTTGGACACCCGCCTCGCAGGAGCTGACGCCGGTCATCACGGAGGGAGAATACACGGTCGTCCCTCAATATTACACGATATTTCAGGCGAAAGAGGGCTGGGAGCTGGTCAATCCCTCATCCGACACGATTTTCCATTACACGCCAGCCGCGGGAACGCGGCCATCCGTCGTCCGCGCGCCCGCCCTCCGGAGCATGGACACGGAGATATTCCTTACGCCGGCAGCCATCACGAATCGTTACTATTTCATGCGGAGCATGACCAAAAGATTGGACACACAGACATTTAAGATTCCCGGAGAGGACTTGGCGTACGACCGTCAGACGGGCGAGTTGTTCCGATGTAAGCTCTACAACGACGATTTCACGGACAAACGCGTCGTATCGTTATTGGCCTCCCCACTCGAATATCCCGTAGCCCTCGCGTTATCGCTGGAAGCTCCCGACCTCGTGGAAGCCTATCGCTCCGACAAGCTGCGGGGAGAACTGAAAGAAATCGCCGCCACGCTCGACGAGGAAGCGAACGCCGTCATCATGATACTGAATCACAAACGTTCAGAACTTTAGTTCCAACTGCTCCGGCAAGAGGGTGAATGTCTTGCGGTGGTAGGGCGTGATGCCACACGAGCGAATCGCCTCCCGATGCGCGCGAGTGGGATACCCCTTATTCTCCTCCCAATGGTAGGCGGGATATCGCGCGGCAAGCTCGTTCATGTAATCGTCACGATAAGTCTTCGCAAGAACGGATGCGGCGGCGATACTGAGATACTTGCCGTCGCCTTTCACCACGGTCGTATGCGGGATATCGGGATAAGGTGTGAAGCGGTTACCATCTATCAGTAGATGACCGGGCTTTACGCGTAATTGGTCTATCGCCCGATGCATGGCGAGGAAAGAGGCCTTCAGGATATTGATACGGTCTATCTCCTCTGGCGTGACGATACCTACCGCCCACGCCACCGCTTCCCGTTCGATAACCGGGCGAAGTTTATATCTCATCTTCTCACTCAACCGCTTGCTGTCGTTCAGCTCGTCGTTCTTGAAATCTTCCGGCAAAATCACGGCGGCGGCGAACACGGCGCCCGCGAGGCACCCTCGGCCCGCCTCATCGCAACCCGCCTCCAGCCTGCCGGATTCCATATAGGGTAATAACATAGGCTCTCATCCTTTAGCTATCCAAACATCTTCCTGACCCGTTCCACGCCCGCCACGAAAGCGTCTATCTCCTCCTTCGTGTTATAGAAAGAGAAAGAGGCGCGTACCGTCCCTTCCACGCCCAACGCGTGCATCAAAGGCTGCGCGCAATGGTGCCCCGTGCGGACGGCTATCCCCAGCCTGTCCAGCAGCATACCCATATCGTAATGGTGAATGTCGCCTATCAGGAAAGAGAGGACCGCTCCCTTGTGGGCTGCCTGCCCGAAGATACGCGCACCCTCCACCTCGCCCAACCGGGCCGTAGCGTAACGGAGCAACTCCTCCTCGTAGGCAGCGATATCGTCCATCCCGATACGCTCCACGTAACGCAACGCCTCCGCGAGGGCGACACTCCCGATATAATCCGGCGTACCCGCCTCGAACTTAAAAGGCAACTCATTGAAGGTGGTCTTCTCGAACGACACAGAAGCTATCATCTCGCCTCCGCCTTGATAAGGCGGAAGCCTGTCCAGCCACTCCTCCTTGCCGTACAGCACGCCGATACCGGTCGGGCCGTACACCTTATGTCCGGAGAAGACGTAGAACTCCGCATCCAGGTCTTGTACGTCCACCTTTATATGGGGTACGGACTGCGCGCCATCCACCAGCACCGGCACGCCCCGCTCATGCGCCAAGGTTATCATCTCTTTCACGGGATTGACCGTGCCCAGCACATTGGACACGTGCGTTACCGCCACCAAACAGGTCTTCTCCGTGAACAACTCGCGGTAGGCGTCGAGCCGCAACTCGCCTTTCTCGTCCATCGGAATCACCTTCAGGACAATGCCATGGCGGGCGGCCTGTATCTGCCAAGGGACGATATTGGAATGGTGCTCCATCACGGAGACTATCACCTCGTCGCCCGCCGACATGCAAGCGTCCGCGAAGCTGGAGGCTATGAGGTTGATGGACTCCGTAGTCCCCCGCGTGAAGACAATCTCGTTGGACGAGCGAGCGTTCAAGAAGCGTTGCACCGTCCGCCTCGCCTCCTCGTGCGCCTCGGTAGCCGCCATGCTCAGGAAATGCACGCCGCGATGGATGTTCGCGTTCACGTTGTAATAGCCGCTCTCAATCTTCTCCACCACCTCCCGCGGCTTTTGGGTGGTCGCCGCGTTGTCTAGATAGACCAGCGACTTATCGTATATCTTATGGTCGAGTATCGGGAAATCCCGACGAATCGCTTGTACGTCAAACATAACCTTACTTTTTTCTCGCTAATATCGTGAAGGCAAAGGTACGGTTTTCGCACGCATTATACAAACCATCCCCATCCGCCTTGGAAAAACACCATTCTTCATTTTGACTTCACAACCTGTTCAATAACTCGTGCAGGTCGCTGACCATCTCGGAGGCGGATTTCCCCGTGTCGGCCAATCCTTCGGGCGTGAACTCGGCGACCGCCTTGTTCAGTCTCTCCAATTTACCGCCTTTCAGCTCGGAACGAAGAATACGTATTTTCTCGCAATCCTGCAGGCCTTCCACCAGACGCTCGAAGCGGATGGAGCTACGCGGACCGGGGTAGATGCTGTAGGTGTCGCCCGCCGCCCAAGTACGGAAGCGGGAGTCGCGGAGCGGGTCGGCGGTCCAGCTGTTCACCGCCCAGCGCAGGTAGCCGTCGTAGCCACCGGCCACGGCGTGCAGCACGGTCCATGCGGCCTCCGCCGGAGCGGAGAAGGTGAAAGTGTTGGGGAACGGCTCGGCACAGCAAGTGTAGACCGTGCTGATTTGCCCGTTCCGCTCGCGCTCAGCTTTCACGTCGGCGGGGAAAAGGTTCCCGTAGGGGATGCTCAGGTAGTAGAGGTCCGCCTGTATCTCCGGATGATAATTGCCCGCGAGGGAAATCTTGAACTCCGGGTCGGCCCGCTTGATGACCTTTATCGCCTCCCGCATCGATTCCATCGAACGCTCGTCCATGGAGATGACGGTCTTCTCGAACCAGCCTTTCTCGCGGAGGTGACGGGAGAAGTCTTTCAAGAAGGTTTCCCAATAGTCCGTGTAAGTCCGCTCGCCCGGCTCGGCGTTGACGAAGAGGACGCGGTGGGTCGCCTGGTCGTAATAATCGAAGGAGAGCTTCCACGGTATCATCGTGTAGCAGCTGATTTGCTGGTCGATACCGACCTCGTTCATCATGAATTCCACCCATTTGTCGAAGACAGTATAATCGTATGCCCACGAACCGTCCAGTCGCTTGGTCTTCCCTATCATGCTGTCGAAGTGGTCCTCCGTCTGCCCGTTCCAAGGCTTGTGCATGATGCTGGCGGTGATGGATTTCTGCCCGGCGTCCGCCAGCATCTTCATGATGGGGCGCATGGCGTCGAAGTGCGCCTCGCTCCAGAGCGGCGTTTGATAATAACGGGCCACGGCATAAGGGTTTTGCCACAAATCGAGGTGGAACGGCCACTCCTTCGGCTCCGGAAGCGTGCGGTCCAGCACCTCTACTTCCATCCTCAGCGTCATCGGCTCGATACCTTTGCCGCAGACGGTCAGCGTCCCTTTATACTTGCCGGCTTTCGTTTCCTTAGGCACCTGGACTCGCGCCCATATCGGTCGCGTGGTACGGGCCTTGATGTCGCGTATCTTCACGATGTCCAGCACGTCCGCCACGATAGAGGAGTCCCACTCCGCCTTGTTCTCCCGCACGCCGCAGCCCGTGGAGCGGTCCTTGCTCAGCTCGTCGGTCATGACGTAGCGCACGAAGTGGGTGCTGATGGCCGAGGCGGGAATCACGCCGGAGCGGCACTTCAGGTCGCTCACGGAGATTTCCGCGTCTTCCACGTCCACCTTGGTCCAAAAGACGGCTTGCGCGTTCACCCGCTCGCCTTTCCAAGCTTTGGTCCGCCAGAGGGTGGTTTTCCTTACTTCGGGAATACTCAGTTTCGGGTATCGGATGTCGGTGGAACCCCAACTCAGTTGTGTCGGGACGGGCAGCTTGTCCCATGTCGCCGCGTCGTCGTGCGGCTTGGTGTCAGTCAGTTCCGTATAGTCGCCCAGCGGATATCTCTCGTTCTCTTGGGCGTTCGCGTTAAAGACGCTGAGTGCCAACATAACGCATAAAAAGAAAGTGCTTTTCATATTTACTATATTTAGTGTTTATCCGGATAATCGCTATATTTCTTCTGAATCATTTTTGAAATTAAATACATCTCCGCATCCATGACTGGGATTTCAGAATAATTAAAATGTTTCTGGTTCCGAGTAATTATCACATCGGCGTTTACCGCCATGGCCGAGAAATATTGAATAGCGTCTTCGAAATCAGGATTTTCTGACAGAAAGGCCCGTGTCACCTCTTTTTGGGTAGTAGGCGCTATGCGTATAATTTGATTTAATCGCTCAAGATAAGCCCTCGCCTCGGCGGTCCCTAAGTCTCTCCGTAATACATAAAGCGCATTCGCGAAAATTAATGCGGTAGCATAAAGTTCAACTTCCCCCGCATACGCTGAATTTAAAAGGTTTGCGGCGGGAACACAAAATGGGGCTCGGTTACCGATAATATCTATTACGATATTCGTGTCGATGAAAATTCTTTCTTTCATTCTTTCTCTAAATATTCGGCTTTACTGATTTCTCCGTCTAATCCGACTTCCGAGTCATTGAAGTGTACGACACCAACTAAATTTTGCACGAAAGGGTCCAAGGCTTGTATGGGTAAGATATCATCCGTACGCTTACTTTCTTTCTCATTCGTGATTTTTTTCAGTAAACTTTCCACCAATCCGGAGATATCCGTACCTTTTTCCCGAGCGTATATCATGGCTCGTTTGAGTACGTCACTATTGAGATTCAATGTAATGCTTTGATTCATAAGTATAGTTTTTGTATGCCGGTTACAAAGATAATGTTTTTGTTTGGACGGGCAAGAGGAAGAGACCTTACGCGTTCGCGCTTTCCCCGTGGGAAAATACTTCTCTTCTCCCGAGAAAAAATTCCTTCCCTTACGAGGAAAAGTTCCTTTTCATCTGAGAAAAACTCTATCTTTAGCCTAAAGATACATATCTGTAATCTAAAGATATATATCTGCAGACTAAAGATACATATCTTTAGCTTAAAGATAGAGTTTATATAAGGTCGAAACTGATTTTTCTCCGTATGGGAAGGAACTTTTTCTTGGGAGCGAACGGTTTTTCTCCCGTATTGTCCCACGGAATATGTAACTTTGTCGCTTCAATCCAAACAAGACGGTTAATATGAGAGATTTCATCCGAGTGCTGAGGCGTTTCGTGCCCCCTTACAAGAGATATATGGTCTTGAACATCGTGTTCAACATCCTTTCCGCCATATTGAACCTTTTCTCCTTCGCGTTGATTATCCCTATCTTGCAGATTCTTTTCAAGATAAACAAGGACACTTACGTATTCATGGACTGGAACTTCGACGCGGCGAGCTGGGAATCGTGGAAAGCGTTGCCCGAGTTGCTGAAGAACAACTTCTTCTGGTACGTGTCCGACCTTATCGGGACGCATGGCGGTTCGTTCGCGCTGATCATGTTGGGGCTGTTCCTTATCGTGGCGACCTTCCTGAAGGTGGCGACGATGTATCTGGCTTTCTTCACCATGATTCCCATCCGTACCGGCGTGGTGCGCGACATCCGTAACCAAATCAACCGCAAGATTACCCAACTGCCCTTAGGTTTCTTCTCCGAGGAACGGAAAGGCGATATCATCGCCCGCATATCGGGCGACGTGAACGAGATAGAGGCCTCCATCATGAGCTCGCTGGATATGTTGTTCAAGAACCCGATACTGATATTGATTTATCTGATAGGCATGGTGGCCATCAGTTGGCAGCTCACCCTCTTCGTGCTTATCCTTCTCCCGCTGGCGGGCTACGTGATGGGACAGGTTGGCAAACGCTTGAAGCGTAAGTCGTTCGAGGGGCAACAACAATGGGGCTTGCTGATGAGCCAGATAGAGGAAACCCTCGGCGGGTTGCGCGTCATCAAGGCGTTCAACGCGGAACGGAAGATTCAGGAGCGGTTCGAGCGGAGCAACGAGGCGTTCCGTAACCTGACGAATCGTATCTACCGCCGCCAGCAGATGGCGCACCCGATGAGCGAGTTCCTCGGGACCGTCACCATCGCCATCGTCCTTTGGTACGGCGGGACCTTGATATTGGGCGACAACAGTCCCATCGACGCGCCTACCTTTATCTATTATCTGGTGATTTTTTATAGTATCATCAATCCCGCCAAAGACTTGAGCAAGTCCGTTTACGCCATCCAGAAAGGCTTGGCCTCGATGGAACGGGTGGATAAGATATTGAAGGCGGAAAGCGACATACACGACCCGGAATGTCCGAAGCCAATCGCGTTGAACGAGCGCATCCGTTATAACGACGTGTGGTTCAAGTATCAGGAGGCTTGGGTGCTGAAAGGCATCGACCTTGAGATACCGAAAGGGAAGACCGTGGCTTTGGTCGGGCAGTCCGGTTCGGGAAAGAGCACGCTGGTGGATTTGTTGCCCCGCTTTTACGATGTCAGCAAGGGAAGTGTCACCATCGACGGCACGGACATCCGCGAGGCGGCGCTTTTCGACCTCCGGGAGCTGATGGGAAACGTCAATCAAGAGGCCATATTGTTCAACGATACCTTCTTCAACAATATCGCTTTCGGCGTGGAGGGCGCCACGAAGGAGCAGGTGGAGGAGGCGGCCCGTATCGCGAACGCCCACGAGTTCATCATGGCGAGCGAGAAAGGATACGACACCAATATCGGCGACCGCGGCGGGAAGCTTTCCGGCGGGCAACGCCAGCGCATCAGTATCGCCCGGGCGATATTGAAGAACCCGCCTATCTTGATTCTCGACGAGGCGACCTCCGCCCTCGACACGGAATCCGAGCGGCTGGTGCAGGAGGCGTTGGAAAACCTGATGCGGAATCGCACGACCATCGTGATCGCGCATCGCCTCTCCACGATACGTAACGCGGACGAGATTTGCGTCATGCACGAAGGCGAAATCGTGGAACGGGGTCGCCACGAGGAGCTCTTGGCGCTCAACGGCTATTACAAACGCCTTTGTGATATGCAGAGCTTCTGATTCGTTACCGTGAATCCTTAAAAATTCATGTTCGCCCGAGTCATCCTCCTGCGATATATAATTTTGATTACGCCTTGCGTAAATAAAAAATTTTATTATAGGGGGGGGCAATTTCTCAATATTATTTGTTCCGACTAAGAAAATAATTATATTTGCTTCGTATTTAGAGAATGGCGCGGTAGCGTTTCGATATTATCTTGCTTTGAAATCTCGACAATTTCAACCGTACAAGGTAATCGAGAACTTCAAAGCAGTGGCAGGCGATGATCCACGCTTTTTTTCATGCTCCTTCCTAAGCGGCGCGGGGAAAAAGCGACGGTGCTGATGAAAAAAACTTCATGTTCATGATAATGGCTTTATAGAGAATTGTAGAGGGTCATAGCGGAGCCATCATAAAGAGGGATTTTATAATAGGGTCAATTTAATACATGTTTATGAGAATCAATCTGTCTAAGAACGTAGGGAGACTTATGCTCCTATCAATGGCGGGCATGTTGCTCGCCGCGTGCAGCAATGAGCTTCACATGCTCTTTCCGGAGGGTCCGGCTGGGAAATCCGCTTATGAGATTTGGGTGGATGAGGTGGAAAACGGTAATATAGAATGGCCGGACGACCGCGTGGATGTAAATAACTTTTTCCTTTACCTGAAAGGACAGGACGGCAAGGATGGCAAGAGCGCATACGAGATTTGGCTCGTGGAGGTGGCGAATGGCATCGACAACCCGCACAATCCCGGTACGGACTGGCCTAAGGACGAGACCGAACTGAACGACTTTTGGTATTACCTGACCGGCGCAGATGGTGAGGATGGCGTGACTCCTAACATCGGCAGTAATGGCAATTGGTGGATAAACGGCGAGGACACCGGTATTCCGGCTCGCGGTGAGGATGGCTCGGACGGACAAGGTGGCCAGATGCCCGACATCACCATTGGAGAGAACGGCAATTGGTATATCAATGGAGAGGACACGGGTAAACTCTCGCGGGCCACAAGGACCTGCTGGCGATGGTGGTGACGGAAGCGGTACGCAAGGACCTCAAGGGCCTCCGGGTAAAGATGGAGAGGATGGAAAGGACGGCCTAAGCGCGTATGAGCTTTGGAAGATAGAGGTTGAGAAAGGTTTGGAGAACCCGCATGACCCAGGCAACAATTGGCCGAAAGACCAAACTGATATGGACGACTTTTGGGAATACTTGCGTGGCGAGGATGGAAAAGACGGACAAGATGGCGAAGATGGCGAAAGCATCGTGGTGCAAGAACCGGTGAAAGGTAGTTATAACGTGATAGCCATGTACGCTGCCAATGGTCAGGAAGCCCAAGAGTATGTGGATTGGGCAAACGGAAAAGTTCAATATGTCGTTTATGATACAGAACTGAAAGAATTGTCAGGAGCGACCGTTACCATGACTTTCGGAGAGACCACTAAAACTTATACGAGTGGAGATGGTGGTATATTTTATGTGGATAATACGGACTTGCCTTTTCGGGAGAACGATCCCATTAACTCGCTTCAATCGGTGACGTTACAAGTTAACGGAACAACACATTCGGATTTGCCAAAGAACACCTATATTCCTTCCCAAATCCAAGTGCGTTTGAGGCTTAATATTGAGGATGGGGAAATAAAGGCTCCGCGATTCAGATATGATGATACGCCTGAAGCGTGGTTAATCCAGCCGCTCGCCATTGATTGCATCTTCGAGCGTAAAGAGGATGAGGATAGCGATTGGGAAATTATGCCTCAAGGATTTGAGGCAGAAATGCAAGCGACGATATATTCCTATGACAATGCCAATGGTATTATGACAGAAAGAGGAAAGACAGAGGAGACATTCGATTTTTCGACTCATAATGCGGATAGGCCAATAAATATAGAGATTCCTCGAAAAGCGATTAGTTCTAAGGATAGCAACTTTGATATGGAAAAAGCTTCGACTACAGAAATCGAAAATGAGGATGGAGAAAAGGTTGACCTTAGTGATAGCTATTGGGGTGAATATAATGAAAGCGAAAAACGATATGTGACGATAGGTTTTGACGGAACTGACGATAAGGGATGTTATGGGCAAAAAGTCATGTTGCAAACGACTGATGCGACACCTAAGACTATTATCATGCAAGATGTTCCCGCTCAACCGATGCCTATACCGGATAGGATGGTCGCTTACAATTTTCTACAAGACGCTCAACAAAATTTACATGCGTCCCATGTACAGATTTATTTGAATAACCCAATTACGAACCAGTTGTATGAAGAACTTATTTTTAACCGTTATTATGTAGTGGATGAAAGCGCGACACCTGATGAATATTTGTATTATATACCTGAGAAGCAGGATAATATAGAAGATTTAAAAGTTTATCATGTCATGTTCTCTGGGGGTGGGCAAACGGTTACGACTAATGAATATCCATTAAATCATACTGAGGCGATTGTATTGAAAGGAACGACCGCAAACGTGATTAGCGGTATGACTATGTATTTGCTTCCAATGGATGCGGAGGATGCGACCTACAATTTTATAGGTTATCCTTGCGGCGTGTTTACATTGTCAGGAAGTTTTGAGAATCCCACCGCATCACTGACTTCAAGTCATTCAGAAATAGTTAAAACCGTACCAACAATAACCACTAATACAACAACGGGAGGAGGAAGCACGGAATGAAAACAAGAGCGATAATTACGATAATCCTGTCGCTGTGTGCCTTATCGGTGGGTGCTCAGCGTGCGGCGAGCGATTCACTTACCGTAACGGTTGATACTATCGCCGTGGAGGAAGAGGGGAAAAAGGCTTGGGAAATCGGTATCGGCGGGAATGTTTTCCAATTCAGCCGTGTGGGGTTCAGTAACTTTACCCGATTGGACGATGGGTATATGTTCGACTTGGACCTGAACCATGCCGTTTGGGGCGGTGGCATCTATGCGGCCAGAGAGTTGAACAAGCATTTCTTCTTGGATTTGCAAGGGAGCGTAGGCGTGACCAGCAAGTCTATCGATGGGAAGAACAAGCTGATGACGATGGCGGGTGTAGGCTTGCAATGGCGGTTGGGCGAGTATTTCCATTCGAAATATATCGACCCTTACTTGCGTGCCGGTGTCAATTATATGTATAAGGATTTCCAAATCCTGTATGAAGGCAGCGAGGGATTGGCTCCGGAGGAGATGGAGTGGGTCTTAAGCAACTACGGCAACAAGGAGGGGCGCGACAAGGAACACTTGGTGCCCGTCTCGTTGGGTGGTGGTATCAATCTTTGGCTGAACGACCGTATCGGTATCGGTTTGCAAGCCGATTATCTGTTGATGCCCTATAAAAACGTGGCGAACTCGCTACAAGGTACGGCGCGCCTGATATGGCGCATCGGCGGCGACTCGAAGAAGCCGCGGCCGGTAGTGCGTTACGTGGAGAAGCCGGTGGAGAAAATAGTGGAACGGGTGGTCGAGAAGGAGATTATCGTGGAGAAACCGGTGGAGACGGTGGTTACGAAAAGCTTAGGCGAGTTGTTCGACCAAGTTTATTTCGAATTCGACCGCTATGATGTGACCACGGAGTCGGCTCCTATCTTGGATAAGATCGCAGAGCTTTTCTTGCGCGATACGTCGCGGCGATACTTGATTACCGGGCAGACCGATTCGAGAGGCTCCGCCGAATACAATCTCACGCTTTCCCGAAATAGGGCGGAGCAAGTGAAGAGAGAGTTGATAAAGAGAGGCGTGCCCGCCGAGATGATGAAATCGAGGGGCATCGGGAAGAAAATCGCCGAAGCGACTCCTGACGCGCCCAATGAGGTTCGTCGCGGCGACCGTAAAATCACGGTGGAGCTTATCACCAATCAGGCGTATTGGGATTATTTGAAGTGATTTTTTCCCGTAATCGTTTCATGGTACACGGAAAAGAGGCGGGATATTCGTATCTTTGGAGTCTCTAAAACGTGTATCATGAAACAAATTTGGATTCTTGTTGTGGTGGTGTTGTCCCTGTCCGGCTGTAATGTGCCGGAAGCGGGGACGGAAAAGGATGTCTCTTATTTCTTCGAGCGTCCGGCGAGAATATGGGAAGAGACTTTGCCTTTGGGAAACGGACGAATCGGCATGATGCCAGATGGTGGCGTGGAGCGGGAGAATGTAGTGTTGAACGAGATTTCCTTGTGGTCCGGAAGCCGGCAGGACACGGATAACCCGTACGCTTATTACTCATTGAGCAATATTCGCCGCCTGTTGTTCGAGGGAAAGAATGATGAGGCGCAGGCGTTGATGTACAAGAATTTCGTATGCAAAGGCGTAGGCAGTAACCGTGGTGACGGAGCGAACGCACCTTACGGAAGTTTCCAGTTGCTCGGAAACCTGACATTGGATTACGCTTATGCGGACGAGGCCGCACCCGTCACGGACTATCGGCGGACGCTTAATCTGAGCGATGCCGTGGCTTCGGTCTCTTTCAAGAAAGGAAGCGTAAGTTACCGGCGGGAGATGTTTACCTCTTACTCCGGCGATGTGGGCGTGGTTCATCTGACGGCGGATGCGGAGCGTTCCTTAAATTTTTCGTTAGGGATGAACCGTCCCGAACATGCGAGCGTCTCTTTACAAGGGAACGACTTGCTTTTGTCTGGTCAATTGCCGGATGGCGTGGATACCGTGGTAATGAGGGGTATGCGATTCGCCACACAGGCGAGAATTATCTTGCCGAAAGGCGGAACGTTGACAACCCAAGGGGATAGCCTCCTTTCCGTGCGGAACGCCTCGGAAGCTATCGTATTGGTAAGTATGGGAACAGATTACCTCGTAAAGGACGACCTTGCGGAACGATTAGGGAAGGAGTTGGCGGACATGGAAAAGAAAAAGTTTCCGGTGCTTCGGAGGGAACATTCCCGCGCTTTTCGTACGTTGTTCGACCGAGTCGCCTTGGATTTGGGGCGCGGCGAGCGTGACCTTCTTCCTATCGACGCACGTTTGAGGGCGTTTGAGAAAGATAAGAATGATCCGGGATTGGCGGCGCTTTATTTCCAATTCGGCAGGTATTTGCTGATTTCTTCTACTCGCCCCGGATCGCTTCCTCCAAACTTACAAGGTTTGTGGTGTAATACGATTCAGACCCCTTGGAATGGGGATTATCATCTGAACATTAATCTACAGATGAACCTGTGGCCCGCTGAGGTGACGAACCTTTCGGAATTGCATCTCCCGATGATTGAATGGACGAAACGGCAGGTGCCGAGTGGCGAACGTACCGCCAAGGCGTTCTATAATGCGCGGGGTTGGGTGACTCATATCCTTGGGAACGTATGGGATTTCACCGCTCCGGGCGAACATCCGTCATGGGGCGCTACCAACACTTCCGCCGCTTGGCTCTGCGAACATCTTTATTCGCATTATCAATATACGTTGGATAAAGCGTATTTGGAGGATGTTTATCCGACCATGCGAGGAGCTGCTCTTTTTTTCGTGGATATGCTGGTGGAAGACCCGCGTACTAAATATCTGGTGACCGCTCCAACTACCTCACCGGAAAACACTTACCGGATGCCGAACGGGAGCGAGGTGAGCGTTTGCGCCGGCTCTACGATGGATAACCAAATCGTCCGCGAGTTATTCACGAACACGATAGAGGCGGCCGGTATTTTGGGCGTGGATAGCGCGTTCGCCGCGGAACTTTCCGCCAAGCGTGCCCGCCTGAAGCCTACAACGGTAGGAGAAGATGGGCGTATCATGGAATGGCTGGAGCCTTATGAGGAGGTAGAGCCTACGCATCGGCATGTCTCTCATCTGTATGGACTTTATCCGGGGAATGAGATTTCGGTCTGGCATACGCCAGCACTTGCGGAAGCCGCCCGTAAGACCTTAAAGGTAAGGGGTGACCGAAGCACGGGCTGGTCGATGGCATGGAAAATCTGTTTTTGGGCGCGACTGCATGACGGCGACCACGCATATAAGTTATTGGGTGACCTTCTGCATCCTACCGTAGATAGTGAGACGTTGAAAGTGAGAGAAGATGGTGGTTCTTTCCCGAACCTTTTCTGTGGGCATCCGCCATTTCAGATTGATGGGAATTTCGGAGGCACGGCAGGCATCGCCGAAATGCTTATCCAAAGTCAGGATGGCGTGATTGAGATTTTGCCTGCTCTGCCTTCAGCATGGAAAAACGGGAGTTTCAAAGGATTAAGAACACGGGGTGGTGGCGAGGTATCCGCCTCATGGAAAGAAGGTAAATTGGTCGACGCACAAATAAAAGCCGATGTTTCCGGTTCTTTCAAGATCAAGCTTCCCGCTAATTCAGAGAACATGAGCATCTTGATAAACCAGAAACCTGCCTCTCTCTTCGTGAAGGATGGTTCGCTTCACGTGGACCTTCAACAAGGGGATGAGCTTTTATTGCACTTCTGAACCGTTGCCCGTTTTGGTTTGCCCCGCCTTACCAATGTGCTTCATGACCTTGGCATCGAGGTAAAAGATGAGTTCTTCGGCGATATTGGTACAATGGTCGCCGAAGCGCTCTAATTTACGAATCACGCTTGCCATATAAAGTCCGGCTAACGCCCTATCTTTATGTTCTTCGATATATTTGGCGATGATAGGGGTAGAATCGCGGTTGATCTCGTCGATGAGATTGTCTTTGAGAAAGATTTTCGCGGCTATTTCGGAACTTTCTTTCTCAAAGGCTTCTTGGGCGAGCGAAAGCATTTCCAACAATTGCGATAACATATCTTCGACACGAGTTTCCTTGATTAAATCCGGATCGAGCGGTTCGCCTTCCGGCAAGTTAATAGAAAAACGAGCGATACTGTCGGCGAAATCGCCCAATCGTTCAAGGTTCGTATTGATCTTGTACATCGCCAACACGAAACGCAAGTCAATCGCCACGGGAGCGTACAATGCGATAATATCCTCGCAGTCGCTATCTATTTTCAACTCGAACGCATTGACACGTCGTTCACGGCTGATTACCGTATAAGCCAGTTCCTTATCTCCAGAAAGCAAGGTCTCTCCCGCATTGTATAATTGTTGGCGTACGAGCGACCACATCTCGCTCACGCTGTTCTTTAAAGCGTTTATCTCTTGATCTATAACTTTCATGAATTATGAATTATGAATTGTGAATTATCTTTTTATCCAAAACGTCCGGTGATATAGTTTTGCGTGGACTCTTTCTCCGGATTAGTGAAAATTTTCCGTGTATTGTCATACTCAATCAATTCTCCGAGATAGAAATAACCGGTCTTATCGCTGACACGGGCAGCTTGCTGCATATTGTGGGTCACTATCACGATCGTATAGTCATTCTTCAACTCATGTACCAAATCTTCTATCTTGCTGGTCGATATTGGGTCTAACGCCGATGTAGGCTCGTCCATCAATAAGATGGAGGGCGATATCGCCAATGCCCGTGCGATACACAAACGTTGTTGCTGGCCGCCGGAAAGCGCGAAGGCGGATTCTTTCAATTTATCTTTTACCTCGTCCCAAAGTACGACCTGCTTCAATGTCCTTACGACAGTCTCTTCGATGTAGCTCTCGTCCTTGATGCCATTCACACGCAAGCCGTACGCCACGTTCTCATAAATGGATTTCGGAAACGGGTTCGGTTTTTGGAATACCATCCCCACGTTTTTCCGCAGGCGGTCTACTTCCACGCTCTTATCATAGATATCCCGCCCATCGATTAGGATCTGTCCTTCCATACGGGTTCCTTGAATCAGGTCGTTCATTCGGTTGAACAAGCGGAGGAAAGTGGACTTGCCACATCCCGAAGGTCCGATGAACGCTACCGAGGTATGTTCCTCGATTTCCATGGATATGTTTTTGAGCGCATGGAAATCCCCATAGTAGAAATTTACGTTCTTAGCGTCTATCTTTATCATAACATTCTCTTTGTTATCTTTTTAATTAGTTCATTTTTACCTTCTTAGCGAAATAGTTACGCAAAGCGTTCGCAAGGAGGTTCACCAGCAAGACGATGGCAATCAGCACGAGCGCGGTTCCGTAGGCCATGCCGCGTGATGCCTCGATGTCCGTACCGCTTGTCGAGATGACATAAAGGTGGTAGGGCAAAGCCATACACTGGTCGAAAATACTTCCGGGAAGTTGCGGTAGGAAATAGGCGGCTACCGTGAACAGGATAGGCGCAGTCTCTCCCGACACACGTCCGATGGACAATATCAACCCGGTGATGATATTGGGGAAGGCCATGGGGAGCACGACCCTCCGGATTGTCTGCAGTTTCGTGGCACCTAACGCAAGACTACCATGACGGAACGAGTCGTCGATACTTTTCAAAGCCTCCTCCGTTGTACGGATAATCAAAGGTAAAGACATCAAGGCCAGCGTGAAAGAACCGGCTATGATAGAGTCTCCCCACCCCAAGGAACTTACGAACAGAGACATCCCGAACAGACCGAACACCACCGAGGGCACACCGCTCAAGTTATTTGTCATGATACGAATGAAACGGATAATTTTTCCGTTCGTGGCGTACTCGTTCATATAGATACCACTCATGATACCAATAGGGAAACTGATGATACTGCTCCCGATTACCAAATAGATCGTCCCTACGATGGCGGGAAAGATACCGCCGTCGGTCATGCCGTCCCGAGGGGCTTCCGTCAAGAATTCCCAACTAATCACGCTCGCTCCTTTCAGGATGATAAACCCAAGGATGACAAAAAGGATAGCCACCACTAAATAACTCAGGAACGAGAAGAACCCGAACGCCACCTTTTGCGAGGCGCGTTTTCTCTTATCGATATGTTCTGTTCGTCGTTGATTCGATTCCATAATGCGATTGATTAAATTTTACGTTTAGAAGAGATATATTCTACGAGCACGCTCAGCGCAAGCGTAATCAAGAACAATACGACACCCAATAGGAATAACGCTTGATAATGCGCTCCTCCGGCGGGTGCCTCGCCCAATTCCGCGGCGATCGTAGCGGGAATGGTCCTCACCGGCTCGAAGAAGGAGGTAGGGATGATCGCCGCATTACCGGTGACCATCAATACAGCCATCGTCTCTCCGATAGCGCGTCCGATGCCCAATACCACCGCGGAGGTAATACCGGATATGGAATAGGGAATGACCACCTTGTAAATCGTTTGCCATTGCGTAGCACCCAACGCGAGACTCGCTTCTTTCATCGCTCTTGGCGTGGTACGCATGGCGTCTTCTGCCACGGTGATGATGGAGGGTAATGCCATAATCGCCAGCACGAGACTTCCCGCAAAGGCGGTTTCGCCTACGGGCAGGTCTAACGCTTTCTGTATCAACGGCACAATCACGACCAATCCGAAAAATCCATACACCACGGAAGGAATGCCCGCCAAAAGCTCGATGACCGGTTTCAGAAGATTACGTATCCGCGAGTTGGCTATCTCCGCCATATAAATGGCTACCGCCAATCCGAAAGGAAGCGCGATGACGATAGCTCCGATACTGACCAACAAGGTGCCTAGTAACAAAGGTACCAATCCGTAGATTGGAGCGGGGGCGGCGGTAGGATACCATTTCATGCCTCCAAGAAATTCCGAGGGTTTGATTTTCGCTCCGGAAATGACCTTACCCTCAAAATTTTCAGCCTTGTACTCCTCCGGGAAAAACGCCACGATACCCGGTTCCTTGGCTATCAGCTCGTTGAGTTTGTTCGGCACGTACTGGAACTCTTCGCCCAGTTCCTCGTCGGTATAGTAGTTAGGCAAGTCGGAGAAACGGAATACGAGAATCTTCTCGTCTTTTCCGCCCAATTCTTTCCAATTGGTGATATACTCGTCGAAAACATCCATGATTTGTTCGGGTGACAAGCGGTTGACCGGATTTTCCTGATTAACCGCCAAAACATAACCCTCTTCTACCTCCGGACTGTTGAAAAGTCCTCCCGCCTCTTTGAAAAGGAAGATGATAATCAATAAAATCGTGAAGCTGCTCACGCTTCCGCTGATGAGGAATCCTCCCTCTACTAATTTCTCGAAAAATTTTCTCACGACTTTTAGCGTATTGATTTTGCCGCGAAGAAAATGTTTTCATGTTACGAAACGATTAAAATCGTTTGAAAGTGTAGTTACAAGGAAACGGGATTTCGCTTAAAGAAGGTTAGGTCAATCGCTGATGGCCTCCAATAGAGATTCCGGTCACTTGCCGGATGATTTCCGGGTCTACGCCCAGTTCTCTCATCTTCCTCGCATTCTCCCGGTTTTGTTCTTCTTTTCCTTTCGCTAATCCTTCCTCCAGTCCTTCGAGGCGGGTGTTGCTCAGTACGTCGTTCTGTATCATGATGGCGTTGAGGTGCTCGTCGTAGGCGTGCCGTTCCTCGGGGGACATGGCGTAATAGCGCAGCTTCTCCCTCGCCTCGCCCAATCCGGGTGCGGTGGTGTGGGAGTCTATCGTGCCGTCCTTGAGGTAACGCATCCACTCCTCCAAGGGGGAGACGGCCACCTTGTTGAACTCGTTGACCCGTATCAGGATGTATTCGGGGAAAATCTCGGAGGGCATCCTTGGCGCGATGGCCTCCCTCTCCCGGCGGTTGATGACGAGCAGGTCCTTGGTGTGCACGCCCACGAGTCGGTTTTGCCCGTGGTAGAGGTAGTCGTTTCCCTTGCCGAGATCGAAATAGAGGACGCTGATGGAGTAGACCTTCTTGACGCTGCGGTAGGTCTCGCCGAGCGCGATATGCTCGGTGATGGCCTTCGCCACGCCGTAGAGGACGCGTTCGAGGAAATAGACCTCCCGGGTGTTCTGTATCTCGACGATGATGACCTCTCCCTTGCTGTTGAGCGCCTTGATGTCCACCCGGTTGAACTTGTCCTCGGGGGTGAGCTGGTTACCCTCGCTCTCCAGTATCTCGCTGATGGTGATTCTCTCTCCGAGGAAAACGGTGAGGAACCTCTCGAGCACGGCGAAGTTGGCCTTCTGGCGCAGCAATCGCTTGATGGCCCAATCGAAACGGATGTATTTGCCTTTCAGCTCGCCCATAAAATCTGCTTTTGTTTCCATAGTCAAAGTCTTTTAAGATGAATGTCCTAACGCGAAAATAATGAAATTTTCCGAGCGAGCGAAGCCTTTGGAAAAGACGTGCGTGTTTTCGCGGAAACACGACAATGTTTTTCGGGAAACATGTATGTGTTTCTCGTGGGCGATAAAACCGTCCAGCCTCCCCAACTTGGCGTGCGTGTTGTCGGATGACCTTTCCGTATGCCGTATAAACGCAGGAAGCCCGCCCCACGAATGTGTCACACCTCGCGGGACGGGTTTCCTGCTTCTTTATATACTAATTTCCTCTTTCTTTACTTCTCGCGGATAAAGATATTTATCGGCGTGCCGCTAAAGTCCCAATTCTCGCGTATCTTATTCTCCAAGAAACGCTTGTAAGGCTCCTTTATCCATTGCGGCAGGTTGCAGAAGAAGACGAACGAGGGGATTTGTCCCGCCGGGAGTTGGGTAATATACTTAATCTTGATGTATTTACCTTTCCACGCTGGCGGTGGATAATTCTCGATAATCGGCAGCAGCGTCTCGTTCAGCTTGGCGGTGGAGACACGCTTGGAGCGGTTCTCGTAAACCTTCTTGGCGGTTTCCAGCACCTTCAGGATGCGTTGCTTCGTCAACGCCGAGATGAACAGGATGGGAAAATCCGTAAACGGCGCCAAACGGGAACGGATGGCGGTCGTGTACGCGTTGATGACCTTCTGGCTCTTCTCCTCCACCAAGTCCCACTTGTTCACGCATACCACCAGTCCTTTCTTGTTTTTCTGCACGATGGAGAAGATATTCAAGTCCTGGCTTTCGATGCCTCTCGTGGCGTCCAGCATAAGAACGCAGACATCCGAGTTCTCGATGGCCCGTATGGAGCGTATCACGGAATAATATTCCAGGTCCTCGGTCACCTTTCCCTTCTTACGAATGCCGGCGGTGTCCACCAAATAGAAGTTCATACCGAACTTGTCGTATTTCGTATAGATGGAATCGCGGGTCGTCCCGGCGATATCGGTCACGATATGACGTTCCTCGCCTATGAAAGCGTTGATAAGGGAAGACTTGCCGGCGTTTGGACGTCCGATAATCGCGATACGCGGCAACTCCTCCTCGATGACCTCCGCTTTTTCGGAAGGCAAGGAGGAAACAATCTTATCCAACAAATCGCCGGTATAGGAACCGTTGATGGCGGAGACGCAGAACGGGTCACCCAACCCCAACGAGTAGAACTCGGCGGAACCGATATGCAAGCCATAGTTATCCGCCTTGTTCGCCACCACGATTACCGGACGCGCGCAACGCCGCAAGATATCCGCCACCTCCATATCAAGGTCCGTGATACCGTTCTGGACATCGACGACAAACAAGATAACGTCCGCCTCCTCAATGGCCACCTTCACCTGCTTATTGATCTCCTCCTCAAAAACGTCATCCGAGTTGACCACCCATCCGCCGGTATCTATCAAGGAGAATTCCTTGCCCGTCCATTCCACCTTACCATATTGACGGTCGCGGGTCGTGCCCGCCTCCTCGTCCACGATCGCCTGACGAGTCCCGGTCAATCGATTAAAAAGAGTAGATTTGCCCACGTTGGGCCTTCCCACTATCGCTACTATATTTCCCATAAATTCTTTTCGTATGCTATTGTTAGTCCAGTTGGTAACCGAAGCTTCTCAACAGATTGTCCCTATTACGCCAGTCTTTCTCTACCTTGACGAATAACTCCAAGAAGACTTTCTTGCCGAAGAAACGTTCGATATCTTTCCGGGCCATAGCACCTACTTTCTTCAATGCCTGCCCTTTATGTCCAATGATAATTCCCTTTTGGGAATCGCGTTCCACGATGATAAGCGCCTTGATGTGAATCATCTTATCCTCTTCCTTAAACAATTCCACCACGACCTCCACCGAATAAGGGATTTCTTTCTGATAATATAGGAGAATTTTCTCTCGGATGATTTCCGTGACAAAAAAACGGGCGGGTTTATCTGTCAAAGCGTCCTTCTCGAAATAAGGAGGCGAATCAGGCATCAACTCCTCGACCCTACGTCTCACGTGATCGACATTGAAATTCGCAAGAGCGGAGATTGGGATAATCTCGGCATTCGGGAGCAGAGTTTTCCAAACGTCCACCAATTTCTCCAGCTCCTCTTGATTCGTCTTGTCTATCTTGTTAATCAAAAGGAGGACCGGACATTCCATTTTTTGTACCTTCTCAAGGAAATCACCGTGTTTGTCAACCGTCTCGATAACATCCGTCACGTACAACAATACATCCGCGTCACCTAAAGCGGACTGAGAGAAATTAAGCATGGATTCCTGCAACTTATAGTTAGGTCGCAAGACCCCCGGCGTATCTGAATATACGATTTGCATATCCTCGGTATTCACGATTCCCATGATACGGTGTCTCGTCGTTTGCGCTTTCGAGGTAATGATAGATATTCGTTCCCCTACCAAACGATTCATCAACGTAGACTTCCCCACATTGGGATTCCCGACGATATTGACAAAACCGGATTTATGCTTTTTTTCCATCATAACCCCATTTCAGGTAAATCGATCCCCACGTAAAGCCGGCTCCAAAGGCGGCGAGAATCAGGTTGTCTCCCTTCTTCAGCTTGTCTTCCCATTCCCACAAGCAGATAGGAATCGTACCCGCGCTGGTGTTGCCATATTTTTGGATATTGACCATCACTTTGCTCATATCGACACCCAAGCGTTTCGCCGTGGCGTCAATAATACGTAAATTTGCTTGGTGAGGAACGATCCATGCGATATCATCATGGGTCAGATGATTCCGTTCCGCGATCTCCGCCGCGACATCCGCCATATAGGACACCGCGTATTTAAATACGTATTTACCATCCTGATACACGTAATGCTCATGACTGTCCACCGTCTCATGTGTAGGAGGATACGCTGAGCCACCCGCCTTCATCAGCAAATGGGGGTATCCAGAACCATCCGTCCGCAAGATCGTATCCATCACGCCCAGTTCTTCCGTCGTAGGCTCCAACAGTACAGCGCCACAAGCGTCGCCGAACAAGGGGCAGGTGGAACGGTCCGTATAGTCCGTTATCGCGGTCATTTTATCGCCCGCCACGACGATTACCTTTTTATAACGTCCGGAACGGATATAATTCGCTCCCGTCTCCAAAGCGTACAAGAACCCCGCACACGCTCCTTGCAAATCAAACGTCATCGCGTTCTTGCACCCCGTGTGATAAGCGATAATGGAAGATGTCGTCGGGAAATGGTGGTCAGCGGTCGTCGTAGCGGTCATGACAACCTCTATCTCCTCCGGATTCACGTTCGTCTTCGCGAGCAATCGCTCAACCGCCCGTATCCCCATGAAAGAAACACCTTTACCCTCTCCTTTCAATATCCTACGTTCCTTGATACCTACGCGGGTCATAATCCATTCATCAGTCGTATCTACCATTTTGGAGATGTCCTCATTCGTCAATACGTCTTCAGGAACGTATCCTCCAACCCCCGTGATAACCGCATTTATCTTCTCCATAGCTTCAAATATTAAAAGACTATCTATCCCTATCAAAAAAAGCCCTAAAAAATTTTAGGGCTTATTTCATTCATTCATCAAACCACCTATAAGCCGGTACACTTATACGGCGGCCTCTTTCTCAATCGCTAACTTACCTCTGTAATAACCACACTCGCCACATACGGTGTGATAAACGTGCCAAGCGCCACAGTTCGGGCAAATAGCCATTGTCGGAACGACAGCCTTATCATGAGTTCTTCTCTTGGCTGTTCTCGCTTTACCTTGTCTTCTTTTAGGATGTGCCATTTTCTTAATTATTTAATTGTTATCATTCTCCAATAAACCTTTCAAGGCGTCCCATCGAGGGTCAGAGGAAACCTTATCGTCTGAGTCATCCATCATCCCCATCTCATCCTCAAAATCATCCCCGGCGTCTCCTTCGCTTCTCGCGGTATGTTTCCTTAACTTGGAAGACATCGCCTTATTACATTTTCCCGGAGCATGCACATGCTTCATCGGTATCGCCAAAGCTATGAATTCATACAAGAACCAAGCCAGATTGATAGTGCCGTCCTCTTCCGGTATCACCACCACCTCTTCGCTCTCCTCGGCGTATTCCTTACCGAATTTTACCACCAGACGATTACGAGTCTCTATAGGGATTTCCACGTCATCCAAGCATCTATCGCAAGGGACGCTCACCACTCCTTCGATCCGAAAATCCATCTCGAACATCAACGAGGCCCGCCTTACCGTCAAAAAGGCCTTCACCTTGCCTCTCTGCACCTCGGTCCCCTCGATATCCACAAAAAACTTGTTCTCCAAAAGATACTCATATTCATGCGTTCCCGGAGATAGGTTTTTCAAATCTATATTGTATGACTCAAATTTCCCCAAAGCCTTTTAGTGTAAAAACCTCGCAAAGGTACGAAAAAACTTCATACAAATACAATATCTTTCCTCTTATTTTTTCTTATAAGCCATTCTACGCGTTCTCCACGCATATTCCACGTATATTCCCTCAAAAAAACACGCACGTGTTTTCGTGGAAACACGGTAATGTTTTTCGGAAAACACGTACATGTTTCTATCGGTTCCACGCATACCTCAATTCTGGTACTTCCTCAATTTTATACGAAAAGTCGTCCCTTTTCCCAGCTCCGAACTTTTCACGAAAATCTTTCCCCCTTGCAAAGACTCTATGATACGTTTAACCAAGGACAACCCTAACCCCCAGCCCCTTTTTTTGGTAGTATATCCCGGATTGAACACCGTCTTATATTTGGACTTGGGTATTCCCTTTCCCGTATCCGCGATATCAATCAACACGACCTTATCCCTTTCCTCCATGCGGATAGAGATCTCTCCTTGTCCCTCCATCGCGTCCACCGCGTTCTTGATCAGGTTCTCTATCACCCAAGCGAATAAGGAATCATTCATCAGCACCCAAATCGCCTTGTCGGGCAAATGGGTGTATATCTTCACTTTCATGGAAATTCGGGTCTCCATGTATCCTATCGCGGTCCGAATTGATTCCAGCAAATTCATCGGGACCGGCTCCGGATTAGAGCCTATCTTGGAAAAGCGTTCAGCGATAGTCTGGAGTCTCCTCACGTCCTTATCCATCTCCTCCAAGGCGAAAGAATCGATATCTTTCGCCTTCAGATACTCGACCCAAGCGATCAAAGAAGAGATAGGTGTACCCAACTGATGAGCCGTCTCTTTCGACAAGCCCACCCACACCTTATTCTGTTCGGCTTTTTTCGTGCTTGTCAATGCCAAAAAAGCGATCGATATAAAAACGAAAACAACCGATAACTGGGCGTATGGATAAACCAACAGCCTTTTCAAATTGATGGAGTCATCGTAATACAGATACTGGAAAGTCCCATCTTCCATGTCAATCACTATCGGAGGA
>CASEGC010000066.1 GCA_949287365.1 uncultured Parabacteroides sp. | reverse complement strand
AATACTTCCTACTGAAAAACGAGGTGCGTTCAGATGAATCAGATGCCGTGGGGAGAAATACCAGCCGAAAGGCAGGATTTTGTCCAGCGAAGCGTCATATAAACTGGCCAGTACTTCCGCCGATACGATTGTTGAGTCCGCATCGGTGATACGGAATCGCCAAGCCTCCGGACTGCCCGGCAACGTACGATCGCGAAAAGTGATTGGTTTCACGGTCAGTTCCCTAGTGGGTTGTCGACGAGTGATAGGCACTGTCGTGACGTAAAGCACGCCCTCTTTGATGAAGGTGAACGAAATCACGATGCCCTCTCCATATTCCGACTTGAACGGAATCTTGAACAGACGGTTCCGGTCGCTCAACTTTATGCGTTCTTGATGGATGCGTTCGTTCCCTTGAAACCATTCATATAAAATATAAGCGTCCTTGTCGGAGGTGCCGAACAGGATTTCCGCCTCTTCCCCCGGCAAGCAGTCGATTTTATCTTTTATGACCCATTGGTGGGCGAAAATGGGAGGTCGTTTGTCCGTCCGACTATATAGAATGAAATCGGTCTGGCTTTCGCTCGGCCTACCTTGGCTGTCGTTCGCCATAATGTACAGGCGATAATTTCCGGAGGCGAGTGACGCAAGCGAAGAAGAGTCGATAGGCTGTCCGCTAGTGAAATCGCCGGAGATTGCTGTTTCTCCTTCCGTGATTCGTGTACCTTCATCCGTGCGTCGCTTCAAAAGTTCCACGATACGGAAAGTTCCGTTGACGATGGTTGGTTCGCCATTCAACGTCCGTGCGTCGATAATCACTCGCAATGAGTCTCTATCGACTCGTGCAGGAATATTCGCTAATAAAACCAAGCTGGACTCACCTACTGAGAAATGGTAAGTCACTTCTTGCGATTCTCCTTTACTGTCGGTCGCGACCGCAAATACCTCATAGCTATAATAGCGAGAATATGGAGGATCGTTTTCCTCCTTTTCCGGGCGGAAAGCGATTTGGAACGTTCCGTCATTAGCAAGATTGGTTGTCCCGTTAGCCACTTGCGTGTCAGCAAATCCCCGGAACAGGAGCGGGCGGCGTATGATACGCCACGTAATTTCACCATCCGTGAGCGCAATGCCGGAGAAGGTCTTCGCCTCGCCTCGTAACGTTACGGAATCCCCGAAGGCGATCTCTTCCCTGATAGGCAGGAACTCGACCTCGAAAGTAGGCCGTTTATATTCCTCTACGTTGAAGTAATGATTGGTTTGTCCGGCTTGCAGGCGGAATGCGCCACTCAAGCCTTGTTGAGGCAGCAAGAACTCGCCATGGATAGAACCGAACTCATTAGTCTCGTATTCCTTCTTTGTCACCTCTTTCCCGTTAGCGTCGTACAAGACAACAGTGATAGTTTGTCCAGCCACCACGTGTGGGTTGTCCAAATCCTTTACGTAAGCGATACCCTTGAAATAGACGGTTTGTCCCGGCCGATACAATCCCCGGTCGGTAAACAGAGACAGTTCTATCGGATTTTCATCTCTCTTTTGTTCCGGTCCGATGGGATAGAGATTGGTTATCATGCCGCTCGTGTCATCCGGCGACGTGGCTTGGAATGCGTAAAGCCGTTTGTTGGCGGGAAGTGTCACCAATCCGTTCGCGTCGGTTTGTACGCTTCCCAGTTTTTGCAAGTTCTGGCGGTCATTCCCGTAATAGGTGATGGTCGCATCTTTTATCGGCCTGCCGCTTTGATAATCGGTCACTAAAATTTCCTGTTTGTAACCGGGCAGACCGCGATAAACAGCGGCGAGGCGGCTTACGCTTATAGTGTTGATTACCTGAAGTCGCTGGTCGGACGCGTTAGTGACACATTCATATAGTCCCAGTCGCTCGATAGGGATGTATAACGTGGTGTCCATCTCCGTATAGCGGTTGGGCGAACGCAAGGAGAATGTCTCTTCCTTGACGAGTTCACCCAAGCGGGTGTCGTCTTGCGTCTTGTCGTATGTATATGTGCGTTTGGCGACTTGTAGTGGAGTCTGTCGGCTTTCATATATACGCACGGTAATTTGGGGTGTATTCTTATAGCTCACCTTAAGCCGTAAAGCGTGTCCCGGATAGACCGTGTTATCGGTCGAGACAGATAAGTAGGGCTGCTCCAAATCCAATAAATGATTCTTGAGCTCGACGGTCCGTGGATAATCGGCATATTGTCGGATACCTAATTCGCAGAGTTTCACCTCTTCCGCTCGGATAGAGTCCCAATGATTGGAGGCGTAGCGATACATGCTGCCCCTGACGAGGTTCAATTGGGCTATGACAATCTCAGCGGCGAAATCCTCATGTTTATATCGCTCGTACAGCGAATCCAATGCCATTCGATAAGAGTCTCGCGAAACTTGGTCGTTTTTATTCCCGTAGAGAAAACGTAGATGTTCCAATTGGGTCAGAAGCGCCTCTTTCGTTCGGCCCGCTTTGGCTTGGAAAGCGATCACCTCTTTATATATCGAGTCGTTAGGCTGTATCTCCAACGCTCTGAAAGCCAAGAACTCATAAAGCGTAGGCCGCAAGGAGGAACCATTACCCGTTTTTATGATTTCCTTGAATTGGCTGACCGGTATTTTCCAAAGGATAGAATCGGGACGCAGGGAAAGCGCCAATTCCTCCCGAATCTTGTCCGTGAACAGGTTGGAAGTCCATTCACGCACGTCCTCGGGCACGTAGCCACTCAACCGCGTGCGCCGGTTGATTTTCCATTGGTTCCTTCGGTAATAGTTTTGGTACATCTCCGCCAGCATGGAACGTAATATGGCTTCGGAAGCGGTGTCCGGGCAAGTGTCGGCGTAGTTTTCCACCTCTTTGAGCAGTTCCGGATATTGGTCGTCGTTTATCTCCAGTCGCTCTTTCATTTGAAGGATTAACCGTTTAATAACCATCGGCGCAGTTTTCTCCTCCAACGCAGTGGAGATATCGGGACGTTCAGGGAGCGTTCGTGCCGCACGGCTGTATAGAACAGTGGACGCGATTCCGCATACTACCAAGACGGATAAAATAATTGCTCTTGTCTTCATATCTTGAGGTTTTATAGGTTTAACAATCAACCTTACCTTATTAGATACAAAGAAAGAGCAAAAAGTTGTAATGAGAGCGTTAATGTTTATTTTTTACGCACATACGTGATGAACGTATATGGGTAAGGATTCTCCGCGTCGGCGGGATGTTCCTCCCGTTCGGTCTCTTCCCAAAGGTCCCAATTGACGACGGGGAAGAATGAGGTCGCGTCGGGAAACTCATGATGGATACGTGTGATAAGCATCCTGTCCGCTATCCGTAACGCTTGCCTGAACACGAGCGCGCCTCCGATGATGAAAATCTCATCCTCTTTCTCGCATAAATCCAGAGCGGCTCCCATCGATTCGCAAGCGAAGCTGTCCATGAAGCCGGCTTCGGGCAAGGTCGTCAGTACAACATTTTTCCGGTTCGGTAATGCGTGGGGAAGAGACTCGAATGTCTTGCGTCCCATGATTACCGCATGGCCTGTCGTCAGTTCCTGAAAACGTTTCATGTCCGCGGGCATATGGCATAATAATTGCAGATTCTTACCGATCGCGTTTTTGTCGGCGATCGCGGCGATAATAGAAATTTTACTCATAGACTTATTGTTTTATATAAGTGTTTATATCTTTTTTGTTCTCGGCGTCTTCCCGGGACAGGTCATAGAAATTCCGGTCGACGAACCGCATGTAGTCTTCCACGAAACGATGTCCCGCCTTGTGGACAATCAAGTCGTACATGTCGATACATACCTTCCGGTAAGAGATATGACCCTGTTTTTGCGACCGCAGCTCGATGAAATGGGCCGCCTCCCGTAGGTTCATACAAATCTCATACCGCACCCGATACGAGAAAGGGATGACATATTGGGCGATTTCCTCGCCAAACGCCTCGTTCAGTTTTTCATAAATCTTTTCCACCCCACGTAGAGCGTTCTCGTAAAACGCTTTCAGGTGAGGCCATTCGTCCAACTCCGAAGGGACGGTATAGCCGTTACGGGGTGACAGCCTTTGCCATTGCAATGTCAGCATCCGGTGTCTTTGCAAATCCCGGAACGCGCCATAGTCGGACAGTATCTCGAACTTATACGCGATGGTCTCCAATGCCCTACCCGGTTTATGTCTCCGGTTTTGCCGGTTCCCGCAGTAGGTCCGGAAGATACTCAGTTTTTCCTCTTCCGTGAGAGTCTCGATAACTTTCCGGATTTCCGATTCCGACCGGAAAGAATATTCGAATAGGATGGATTGAAGTATCTTGTCCAGCCCGTCCTTGTCCCAATCGACGAGATTTACCTCATTGCTCGTCTTGCCGATGGAAGGCCGAGAGGTCTCTCCCGCGAACAAGCCGTTGGCTACCTTCCCCATTTCCGAATGAATCTCTTTGAGGTAGCCGCTCCAAAGCTTGCCTCTGTTCTCCAAATCCACTCGCGTGAGGAACGCGGGGATAATTTTCCGTAGCTCGTGAAGAATCATGTCGGCGTATTGGATGACCTCGGCGTTCTCGCTGCCGTACATCTTCACCAACATATATTCGAACGCCTGGCCGTTCGCGTAGATTCCTAAGTTGGAACGGGTCGAGGCAGGCAACAAGCCTCTCACGATATCGCACGCCTTCGCCTTGATGGTCGCTTCCCACGCCCGGTCGGTCTGTGCCTCTCCTTTCGGATATTTCTTTTTCAATAAAGGGGCCAGCTCCTCCAAAATTCGGGTATAGGTGTCGAACAGCGAATCCATATACGCTTTATAGTCGCTTTCCAACGCACTCCCCTTGATTTCCGGAGGCGTGACATAGTTATACTGCCCGTTCGTTTTCTTATTATAATAAATGTAACGGGTGCTTTGCTCCAGATAGGCGGCGAGGCGTCCCTTCTCCAAAATCTTGGTCAACAGGTTGGATACTTGCTCGCAAGCGATATGCGCTCCTCCTAATTGCGCCACGGAATCGTCGCCAAAATCAAGAATCATCTTGTCATAGAGGGAAGAGGCTCTTTCCATGCCGGCGGTGGAGACGCTATTCGCCTCTTCGTCAGATGTTCTCGTATAGAACTCGTCGAGGAACAGTCGCCGGAGCGATTTGTTCGACCGGCTATACCTCGCGAACAAGGCCCCTTTCACGACATCGGGCAGGTTGATGAGACCGAATACCGGTTTGTCCGTGTTCGTGAAGTATTTGTTCAATATCTCAATCTCTTGATTAGTAAAAGATTCCCGTATGAAATTTAATCCCTCCCCCATAGAAATACCGAATTGTATGCTGTTTATTGGGGACAAATGTACATAAAACTCCGCTATTTTAGGAACGTCCGATAAAAATACAGGTCCAAATTCAATTTAATTATAAAAGGCATCCGCATATTTTGTATGTCCACCAATTGATGGACATTTATCTAACATCTGTTGGACGATTGTCTAACGGCTGTTAGATGGTCGTTTAACAGATGATAGAGATTAATCGTATATGTATCTTGGTAGAATCTTTGGGAAAGTTTGAACAAGAAAACGAGGAAATATAAGTATTTTTGCCCGTAGGAATTTAAAAAGAAAAAAAGAGGCAATGAAAAAGATTTGTATGGCTGTCATGGCGATGTGCCTGTTGGTCGCTTGTGGCGGAAAGAGTGGGAAAAGCGAGACAACGGAGGAGGCGACTCTTTCGGGTTTGAAGAAATCGGATTTCGTGTCGGAGGTGGACGGCAAGCCGACCGCCTTGTACGTGTTGAAAAACAAAAAAGGCACTGAGGCGTGCGTGACAAACTGGGGCGGACGTTTGGTGTCGGTGATGGTGCCGGATAAGAACGGAAAGATGACCGACGTGGTGCTGGGCTACGACAACATCGCCCAATACGTGGCGTTTCCGGATAATAACTACGGAGGTTTGATCGGACGGTATGGCAATCGTATCGCGAACGGGAAGTTCACGCTGGACGGGACCGAGTATCAATTGCCCCAGAACAATAACGGGCATTGCTTGCATGGCGGACCGAAAGGCTATCACGCCGTGGTCTGGGACGCGAAGCAGGTGGACGACCAAACCTTGGAGCTGACTTATCTCTCGAAGGATGGCGAGGCGGGGTTCCCCGGCAACTTGAACGTGAAGGTAACGTATACATTGACGGACGATAACGCCGTGGATATCCGGTACGAGGCGACCACGGACAAGGCGACGGTGGTGAACCTGACAAACCATAGTTATTTTAATCTTTCGGGCGTTCCCGGCTCTCAAATCATGGATCATCAAATCATGATTGACGCGGATACGTACGTGGCGGTGGATTCCACGCTGATTCCGACGGGCATCGAGCCGGTGGAGGGTACGCCGATGGATTTGCGTCAGCTGGTTACCGTGGGCGACCATATTGATGACACCTTCGCACAGTTGACGTACGGTGGCGGTTACGACCATAACTGGGTACTGAACAATGGTGGCGACATCACGAAGGTGGCTGCCAAGGTGGTCGCTCCGACAAGCGGCATCGTGATGGAGGTCTACACGAACGAGCCGGGCATCCAGTTCTATGCCGGTAACTCGATGAACGAGGTGGGCGATAAAGGGAAGTTGGGTGTCGTTTATCCGCGGCGTGGCGCGTTGTGCTTGGAGACGCAGCATTATCCGGACAGCCCAAACCAGCCTTCTTTCCCAAGCGTTGTCTTAAAGCCGGGCGAGACCTACAAGAGCGAGTGCATCTATAAATTCTCCGTGGAGCAATGAGAATAATAATCCATAAGAAAAAGGCCGTATGACGCAGCGTTACGCGGCCTTTTTTCGTCTTTGCCTATAAAGATAAATAAGGAGGGAAATATATGAGAGTGAAGGATTTTTGTAAAGCGTTTTGCGTGTCGCTCTGTCTGATGGCATGGACAAGTTGCGACAAGGAGGAATGGGATTTCGCGGAAGAGGAGACCGCGGAGAGCACCATTATCACGGGCGAGGTACGGAGTACGGGCGGAGAACCGCTCGCCAATGTCATGGTGAGGGTGGATTATGAAGAACAGCGATGGTTGCAATTGCCGAACGTACGTCACAAGGCGGAGGTCAAGACAGATAAGAAGGGTGAGTATCGGTTGCATTTCCAAATAAAGGACGACGAGATGACGGAGGAAGAGGGAGTCTCCAAATATTATTATTTGGCGTTCGATTTGAAGGACCTGAATCCGGAAGTGTATGTCTTGCCGGGCGATATGTATGACGTGCCGGGCGATACGGAAGGTGAATTGAAGACGATTGTCGGTTTTAGTTATATTCCAGTGGAGAAGGCGTCGACGTATACGTATGACGTGTATATTCCCCGGAAGCGGATGATTCAGGTGACGTTGCGGGGATTCGTTCCGGAAGCGTACGGCGATTATATCCGACTCACGAACACGCTGCCTTATGGCTCGGGAACGGCGTGCGCCAACAAAGGCTATGAGTTGCGCTCCGATGGTTATTATTCGGGAGAAGAACGTACATTCTCGATTCCTTTCGCCTTGGATGAGGAGAATGTCGTTACGGTGGAACGGGTGAAAAACGGCGTGTCCTCAACCGAAGAGCATAAGATTCTCGTTTCGGATAATACGCCCAAGAGCCTGACGTTTGACTTTTAGGGCGATTCACAGGAGATGAAATACCCGGTACTCGCAATTGTTGAAGACCGGGATTTCCTTCACTTTCTCTTCCGGAAGATTTTCCAGGCGAGCGGCGACATAACGATTTATCATGCCATGACCGACCGCCAATATGGTTTGTCCATCAAAACACGATTTGAGGTACGCGAGAAATTTCCCGGCACGGGCGTACAGCATGGCGTTTGTCTCCGCATCGGCGGGACGTTGGGCGAGCTTTACTCCAGATATGGTTTTCCCCGTCCAGCTTCCCCAGTCTATTTCCCGCAATAACGGTGTTGTCACGTGGGGAACGCCTCGACCTCCGAAGCCGATTTCCACCGTCAGGCGGGCACGCTCCAAATCACTGCTGATTAAGGTGCCGAATGGAATATTCTCCAATCGTTTTCCTAATTCTTTCGCTTGCCGTTTACCTTCTTCGGTCAAGGAGCCTTGCATCTGTCCTTGGAAAATATGGGCGAGATTCTCTTCCGTTTGTCCGTGTCGGGCTAAGTATAAAGTGATCATACGCTTAGAATAAGTTGTAATTTGTCCGTAGCACCTTGAATTCCGTGCGGCGGTTGAGCTGGTCGGCTATCGCTTGTTGCTCCGGTGTCAATTTGAGGATAAACTCTTCCGTCAACACGTCACCCTCTTTCAGGAAGTCATATTGTCGCGCCAATTTCTTGTTGATTGTTTTCGGGACGCTCTCGCCGTAGCCTTTCGCCTCCAGACGGTCGGCGGCTATGCCACCGGCTATCAGATAATCCACTACCGATTGCGCCCGTCGTTGGGCCAGCCGTTCGTTATATTGCTCTGTTCCTTTGCGGTCCGTATGCGCCCGAAGTTCGATTGTTACGTTCGGGTTGTCGTTCAGCACCTTAATCATCTCATCCAACGCTTTTTTCGATTCTGGCCGGAGTGTCGCTTTATCGAAATCGTAGAAGATGTTCTCGATGACCACCGGCCGACTGATAGGTGAAAGAAAGAAGTCTACGATATAAGTCTCGTTCTTCTCCTCCGGGCCGGTTTTCAGCTCGAAGTTCTGGTTCAAGTAACCTCGTGCGCTCGCCATCATCACATAACGGATATCACGCTCCAGCTCAACCTGATACGTACCGTCCTTTTTCACGGGAACTTTCACGTTCAACCCATCCCGTCCGACGATGCGGACAGTCGCGTCCTCAATGGGATATTCGTCCACGTCGCTTACGATGCCCTCAATGAATACCGTGATGGTAGGAAGCTCGAAGGAATAAAGGTGGTCGTAGCCGCGGGCGTCATTACGATTAGAACAGAAGAATCCCTTTTCCGCCTTTCCCTCGAAGGTAATGCCGAAATCGTCCGCCATAGAGTTGATGGGTGCGCCCATGTTCTCCACGTGCCACCGGCCCGTGCTGTCTTGTGTCGCTTTGAACAAGTCGAGTCCGCCCATGCCCGGATGTCCGTTGGAGGCGAAATAGAGCGTCACCGAGTCCCTGACGTAAGGAAACATCTCATCGCCCGGTGTGTTGATATCCTCACCAAGATTCTCCATCGGTCCGAAGTCATTACCCGCCAGCCGCGCCCGGAAGATATCCTTACCACCGGAGCCGCCCACGGCATCAGACACGAAATACAAATATTTACCATCCGGCGAGATTGATGGATGTCCCAAGGCGGTCACAGAGTCTTTCACGATTGTCGCACGCGTCCCTTTTCCCCATTTCGCTCCGCTACGGGTAGAGATATAAATTTCCGCGGTACGAGGGCCTTCCGGGTCTTGCGCGCAATAGGTGTAATACATCGTGTTACCGTCCGGCGAGAAGGAAGGCGTTCCCTCGTCATATTCCGTGTTCACTTCGTCTTCCAGTTCCTCTGGGGCGAGCCACTCGCCTTTCTCGTTCTTTTTGACCAGATAAAAGTTATTGTTGTTTTGCCCGGTGATGGCACTTACCTTCTCGTCCTTATCCTTCGAGCGGGAAGAGGCGAAGTAGAGTTGGTCGTAGTTGTCGCCCGTCAGCATCGGGCTGAACTCGCCCCGTCGGGAGTTGAATTTATCCATGCGTTTCACCTCGTAACGGGTTGGGTTCTTCTTCCATTCGGGCGCCAGTTCGCATCCTTGTATGCCATTGATGGCGAGAAAACTGGAGGGCTCGTTCTCCATATAGATGTCGTAGTTCTTGATGGCTTCGGCGTAGCGACCGCTTTTGTGTTGCATTTGGGCGAGGCGCAGGTAGACAATGCTGTCCGGATATTCGTAACGGATGGCGTTCATGTAGGCACTGGTAGCCTTCGCCGTACTGTTGATCAAGCGATTACACTCCGCCATGCGGAAAGCGATGTAGCCACGCAAATCCCGTTTCTTGGGCGAGGTCTTCGTGTAGACTTTACGGTAGATGGCCGCCGCCTCAAAGTATTCGCCGATGCGTTGCTTCTCCTCAGCGTCGCTCAGCTTCGCCGATTTGCAGGAGAATAAGAAAGTGGCGGCCAGCAGGCCGATGATATAAGGAGTAAAACGTATGCTCATCTCGTTTCGGAAAATTGTGTGCACGCGAATATAACGGAATCCACCGGCGCTTTATTGTACGCTTATAGCAACAACGAGCTGTCGCCGTAGCTCAGGAAACGGAAGTCGTGGGCGAGCGCATAGTCGTAGATTCGTCGCCAGTCGCCATTCACGAAGGCGGAGATGAGCAGCAGAAGCGTGCTCTTCGGCTGGTGAAAGTTCGTCACGATGCCCTTCACGAGCTTGAACTCATAACCCGGTGCGATGATGATTTGCGTGGCCGTCACCAACTTATCCGCCCTGTGTTTGTTCAAATAATCCAAGATATTCCGTAGCGACCGCTCTACGCTCAGCGTGTTGTTCGCCGCGTCGTAGGGCATCCATTGCTTCACCACCAATTCCTCGCTCGTGGCCTCCGGATTCCGTTCCAAGAGGACACCGATGTAGTAGAGGCTCTCCAGCGTACGTACGGAAGTCGTTCCTACGGCGATGATGTTCCCTAAATTCTTCAGGAAGCGCTCGATAGACGAGCGGTTGACGGAGATGAACTCCGTGTGCATCTCATGCCCCTCGATGGTCTCGCTCTTCACCGGTTTGAAGGTGCCCGCGCCCACGTGCAGCGTCACCTCCTCGCGACCGATACCCCGAGTGTCGATGTCCGCCAATACCTCCGGCGTGAAGTGCAGTCCGGCGGTCGGCGCGGCCACGGAACCTTTCACCTTCGAGTAAACCGTCTGATAGGTCGTGAGGTCGCTCTCCTCCGTTTCCCGATGCAGGTAAGGCGGGATAGGCAGTACACCGGCGGCGTCCAATATCTCAGCGAAGGTGCGGCCCGTGTCATCCCATGCGAATTCCACGAGATGCGTATCGCCATGCGATTCCAGTTTCTCCGCGCGGAGCGTCACGGTATCATCGCCCATCCGTATTTCCCTTACCAGCGGACCTTCTTTCCATTTTTTCAGGTTGCCCACGAGGCACGTCCAACGACAGCGACCCGTGGTCTGGAAGATAAGCGCATAATCCCTTGGCTCGGCGGGTTCAAGGCAGAACACCTCTATACGCGCGCCGGTCTCCTTATGGAAAAGCAGGCGCGCCTGGATGACACGGGTATTGTTGAACACCATCAGGGCGTTCTTGGGCAAATAATCCGCAATGTGCTTGAAGACTGTCTCGCCCACCCATCCGTCGCGATAGAGCAATAGTTTCGACTCGTCCCGCTTCTCCAGCGGGAACTTCGCGATTCGTTCGTCGGGCAACGGATAATCATATTCCTCGATACGTATCTCTTGCGTTCTCATTTTCGTTTGGAAAAAATATTTACGGACAAAAGTAGAAAATGGAACGGGGATATGGTTGTCAAACCATTTGGATTTAACGTTTGTTGGCAGGCAACGTTCGTCAGGGTGAGGTCAATGGATCATTTAACTCAAAAGCGGGTACACCATTTATAGCGAATTCACCACGAACCGAACCTCATGTGGCCGAATCTACTTCCTTTTTCGATATGAATCGACAAAAATAAATCATCTCCAGTTGGAGAATTTTTCTCATTCCAGACATTACGATACGAGTATTCATTGCCATCCTTGCTCCAACCCGAGTGTTTTATATGGGTTAAACTATCTACCGTATGATAGAACGCCTCTGTGGGAAGCCATAAGAACATGAAATATTTCTCGTCTTCGTGGTCGACAGTAAAACCTCTGGATCCCGAATGATGACATAAGACTATATAAGAGGGAAATGAAGATTTCGTTATTTCCGCTATCTCATAAGGATTCGTAAATTGACAACGTCGCCGCATATCATCCGCGAAAAATACCAATACGATGGTAATAACCAAATATAGATACCAAAACAATGGCGATATCAGTAACAATACCACTCGCCATGTTCTCAATAACTTCCATCGCCTCGCCAAATAATAGAAAAGGGGCGACAAAGTGAACCAACAAACCAATACCGTAATCCACTGAATGAATTTTTTCATATATCGCGTTTATTATGTTTTTAATGTCAAGTAGTGAGTCCGATAGAAGAGAAAAAGGGAAAAGACGGGATAAAAAACCGCGAACCCTATAGGAAAAAGTTCGTTACATGCCGGACAATTCTCTATCTTTAGGCTAAAGATACATATCTCAAACCTAAAGATACATATCTTTAACCTAAAGATATGTATCCGCAGCCTAAAGATAGACTTTTCTCCGTGGAGTTTACGGTTTTTCCCGCCGGCTTTCCAAGTTTTCTTCCCGGCTATCGAACATTTGTTCCCTATCCGTTCTTCATATCGAACTCACGTTAAATAAATGGATAGGCGTCAATGCCATGATTATTCCTTATAGATAGATTTCTTTTAAAATTCAACCCCAAACTTAACGTGAAAACCATCCACGTTGATTTTCGAGGAGAATCTATCATAAGAGAATTTCCGATGTTGGGAGGCGTATCCGATAGACAGGTTCAAGCCTGTTCTCTCCCCTATCATATATCTTACGCCGACACTTGGGCTCCAATAGCTTCCGCTTCCTCCCTCATGGTCCATCACGTCAATGGAATATCCGACCCTTAGACCGACGAAAGGCGTGAGCGGGCCGTCCGAAAGATAGCCGCGGATATCCGCCCATATAGGAATCAATACGGACTCGCTCTCCGTGAAATAATTGACACCGGTGGCGCCACCGATAAACAGGTACGGATTCAGTTGATAGCCGTGAGTGGTCGTCAACTGTACGCAACCGTCATCCCCAGTCGTGTATCCGAACTCCACGAAACCCCGATAGCCGATAAGGTCATACGATTTATCGGAGTTTAGAACCTTCTTGAACGCCTTGTCGGAGGTGGTTCGCTCTTTCCCTATCTTCTCTATCTCATCCATTCGATAGACAAAGACATTCTCATCCTGGGTCTGTATCTTTATGGATTTGTTCGGGACTTGCTCGATGATGATACCCCTGATTATACTGCCATTCTTCAAATACACCACGTCCCGCATCTCTCCTTGCGAGTAAGAATAAAAAATGGCCATGAAACAAAACAGAATCGTGTACGCTATTCTTCTCATCTTATTTTCGTGAATTTTGTGGTTAATGAACTATAATCTTCCGTGCTTACCTCTATCTCGGTGGAAGAGACCTTCTCCACCTTTACGAATATCTCGCTCTCGACACCCATCTGGATGAATGTCAATACCGCCCTATACCAACTGTCCCCTTTAAACTCGTCGCGCAATACCACTTTCCCTATGGAAGGATCTTGCTCGTAGAACTTGGAGGTCTCCTCCGCGTATCGGACAAAATCAATGCTCGCCATATCCGTACCATATATGATATTATTCTCGGTACATTGGAGGGTTATCAACCCTGTCCCGTCCTGCCAAGTACCTATCAGCCACTCCGGAGGGGAAAGGCTAAACCTCGACTGCGAGATTTCCTCTTCCTCAGTTTCCCAATCCTCTTTCCCGTCATCCCCACACGACGAGACCATGCACGCCATACACAGAAACAGCAGGTACATGATTTTTCCTCTTGCTCTCATAATGTTAACTTTTTAGATGAATAATTGATTGTAAAAGTTTATCGATTTCTTTATATGAATCGATTTTAAGGCTAAAAGGTAAACAAGGAATTTCCACTTTTTTTCATTCCCATGAAAACTTTCTCGAACCTGCCTTCGTTGAAAAGAACTAAAAGTATTTTTGATTTTGTATAACCGCCTGTATTACCGTAAAGTTAGATAAAGCACAGAAAAGTATCGTATAGTCTCGCCGGGAATACTTATTTAATTTTCATATTATTGTATTACAGCAATTTAACTATTAAAATATTCTTTGGGATAAGAATTTATCCCGAAATATGTCCTTCTCTAAAGATATTCATAAAGCCCTTTGTTGGCGAGATAAAAAGACAAGTGTATATTTGTATTCGAACAACAATAGCATACAGTGGTATGTGAGTGGTTTTATTTAACTCAAAAGCGGGCACGTCAAACAATGATGTACCCGCTATTTTTTAACTAATGAAGTGGCCTACGATAATGGTTCCAAATCATTCTTAACCGTATCAAAGACAATTTCAGCGTCGATGTCGAAATACCCATGCGCTATCTGGTCCCTCATGCCCATTACCGCTTTCCATGGAATAGATGGCCATAAAGGGAGCAATCGGGAACCTGTGTCTCTATCTATCTTCTTAAACCCTTCGCCAATGGATTCAAGGAGCATACAACTTGCGGCCAAATTCTTCATGCCATCCGCCGACAATAAATAATCATCAGCGCTCATGACATTCCGGTTCCACTCTTGCAACAAAAGAATGGCCTCTTTAATTTGACGTAACGTCTCAAGGATACGGCTTTGTTTAGGAAATAACATAGACTCCATCTTTTTCTATCTCACTTTTCAGGAACGCGCTCATATTCCGGTTGACTCGTACGACATCCACCGAACATTCAAGCAGAACCTCCAGCCATTGTTTCAAGGAAATCAGCCGATAAAGGTTCGGAGCCATCTCCACGCAAACATCCACGTCGCTTCCAGCTTGATGCTCACCTCTAGCCACGGAACCGAATATACGCAACGACCGTATGCCGAAACGTTCCTTTATCTCCTCGGCATGGCTACGTAAAATATTCACATATTCCTCACGGGTTCTCATCGTGTTGTTATTCTATTCTTCGCAAAGTTATGGAAAGTCTTTGTGTTTCGCAACCTTTTTCTTTCCCTTCTTCTTCTCTTTGCATAAAGCGGTTTTCCTTGCGGTGTTTAGGTGTAAAGCACTACATTCTTCAGTAAAATTTAGAGATGTCGAACCATCCCGTAATCTCGAATGAGATCCTTTTAGACTCGGCCAATTCTAAATTTCTCATGATCCCTTCTATATCGTCATTAGCCTTGTGCGTCTCCATATCCCGTTTCAGGAACTCGAAATCTCTTTCCATGAACGCATGTACTCTCTGTGTGACACAATCATAATGTTTCCCATTCTCACCGGCGACTAAAGATTGCCGAAGAGTCTCGAAACGCAATCCCGCCAATTGCCTTCCTCTTGGCCTAAAGATGATGCACTCCTCAAATGTCCTGTATTGTAAGAATTTATATTCAAGGTCTACGCCATCTCCCTCGTTATCCACTTCGAGGACAACAGCATCTTTCTTCGTATAACCCCAACCTCCACTTATAGGCCATTCGTGCCTGGGGAAATCCGCCTCCAAAATCTGACGAGGAGTCTCCTTGGTCAAGAGTTTCATTATCCCCGGAGTGTTCGGGTAGATTCTTTCCTGTAAATGTGTTATCTCGTTTTTATTGTTTCCGGTTGAATTTCCCGGATTCGAGTTCTTGTTTTTGAATAAGTCGAAAAATCCCATATCTGTATGTTTTTAATTATACACAAGCGGGTAAGCCCAAATTCCCTTACCCATTTGATATTAAACCATGTTGAATTCCTAAAGAGGCATAATGCTGTCCAATTTGAATAGAGGGAAAATATCCTCGTCCTCTCGGACCGTAGGATCATAATCATATGTATAAGTCCAATTATGCGTAAGTGTCATTTGCATGCCTAACCTCATATCGACTTTCCATGTTGACTCCAACATGTTAGATTCATCACGTAACCATTCTGTATATTCCCGGTCAAATTCCTCATCAAACAACAATGTGCTATCCGACCAATCGAATTGATACATATATACGTACGTCTCCGTTTCTTGGTTTCTGTAGATTTTTCTCAAGTAACCAGTGCCATCCTCTAAGAAAGTAAAGACATGTTGGGTCGGCTTCTTGTCGCTTGCCCACAAACCGATGACATTCCGATCGCCTTGCGCCCCTCCATTCGGGTTATTGGGATCACGGTTCTCATTCTCATCCTCGCACGACGCAACCATGCACGCCATACATAGGAACAGCAGGTACATGATTTTCTCTCTTGCTCTCATAACTTTAACTTTTTAGATGAATAATTGATTATAAAAATTTATCGATTCCTTTATATGAATCGATTTCAAGGCTAAAAGGTAAACAGGGTATTCCTACTTTTTCATCCTTTCTCGTTGTCCTCTTTTCTAAAACAATTCCCCTCTCGCCGCGCTTTCCGATATCTTGTGCAACTCGCAGATTTCCGACAGGCTCGCCCCGTTGTGGCGCAGGCTGTAAAAATCCTCCTCGCCCAACAGGACGTATTCCCATGTCCGGTTCATCCGGTCGCCGGGACGGAGCTGGTTAATCTTTTTGCACCACTCGACCGTTGCCAATTGCTTCTGCCGTACGTTCTTGTTGTGCACCTGTTCTTGTCCCTTCGTCTCGATGATATAGATACGCGTATCCGTGCAGACCATGAAGTCCGGGTGATAGGTGGCGAGCAAGCCATCCATGCGGATGTAGTAAATCGAGGCGAAGCGGTGTTGGCTCTCGTTGATCTTGATGAAGCTATTGACCTCCGCGTCCATATCCAAAAACTCCATGAAGGCTTTCTCGAACCCGCCTTTGTTGGATGGGTAGCCCACTCGCTCGTAGATGGTCTTCGCTAACTCCAACGAGAAACTCTCCCGTACTTTCAACGAGGAGACGGAAGAGAAATAGATTTTCTCCACGACCGCCTCCGTCACGTTCACTTGGTCCTGCATGTAGTAGATAGCTCTCGTGACCTCGCGTACGATGTGTTGCGTGGCGACCCCGTTATAATGCAGCAGGATTTTCCAGTTGAAGTTCTCGAACGGGTTGAACGGACAAGAGAACAACCGGGTACGGATGTATGTGTCGATTGCCCGGATAATCTCGTGCTGATTGATTTGTATCGTGGGCAATCGCTTGTCCTTGGTATTGCCTCCGCCCATCTTGTCAAAGCGAGTCGTGACGATGCGCAGCAATTTTTGCAAGTACTCGTTATAGCTCTCCGCGGTGAATAAGTCCGCCTGCACCTTGTATTTCCCGAACTGGGTCTTGACCGGGATGGCCTCGGAGATGAAGGTCTCGCCCGGCTTCGCCAAGAACTTTTTCAGTTCGTCCAACGAGTAAAGGGTAAACGGCTCCAATGTCTCTATGTCGATGACGGATGGCTCCAGCTCTTCTTCTTGTTCTTTGATAATCAGTGGCCAGAATAGGTCGTAATCCTTGTAATTCTCTTTCAGGCCTACTTTTATCAAGTCGCCTACCACGTTGGAGCCGTTCGAAAGCTCGCTTTCGTCAATACCCGCCAAGCCGCCTTCCATCAATTCCTCGTAGAACTGGAGGAACGCGGGGTGCTCGATGATGGACAACATATCCAAATAAGACTTCGGGGCTTTCTTTTGTTGCAAAACCAATACCCGGTTTTCCCGCTTTTCTTCTTGGTATTCCGGTTCCCGCCACATCAAGCGCAAGCCTCGTCCGATGGTTTGCTCTAACAGGATGGCGGATTGCGTGGAGCGTAAGGGGACGATGACGCAGATGTTATTCACGTCGAAACCCTCGCGCAACATCAATACCGAGATGATGACTTTCGGCGATGCGTAGCGGTCGATATTGAACAGCCGCTCCTTGATTTGCAACCAGTCTTTTTCTTTCACCTCTCCCTTGGCGTTGCTGTCGATGCGCAATAAATCGTCGGCCTCCAGTCCTTCTTCTTTCAGGAATGATTCGACGAAAGGCGTCACGTTCGTGTCCTCACAAATCACCATCATCTTGGGATGTTTCTTGGCCTCCAGTTTCGTAAAACCTTCCTCCAAGATTTGCAGTTTGCGCAATCCGGCGCGGAGCATCAGCCGTTGCCCCTCGCTCAAGCCGATAACTCGCCTGCCTTCCCGCACGGCGTTGTAATCCAAATTGCCTAAATCGGTCAGCTCTTGCCGCCGGTCCAGCAGCAGGGTCTTGACCAATCCCATCCGCATGGCTGTTTTCAGGTCGAAATCGGTGACGATATGCGGGAAAAACACTTTAGTCTTTTTCTTGCCCGAGCCTACCGTGTCGTATGGCGTGGCGGAGAAGTCGATTTGGATGAAATGGTCGCTTTTGTTTTTCGCGATTTTGTTCAATCCCTTCTGCCATTCCACCTCCTCGATCTCGCCTTGTACCTTGTTCTCGTGGATATGGTGCGCCTCGTCATTGATAACCATCAGGTCGGGTAGGTCCGCCAAGTATTCCAACTCGCTGCCCCGCAGGTAATGGCGGTCTAAAGCGTCCAGCATATTTCCGCCGCTCGTACCGGGTCGGATGGGCAGGATGTCTTTGATAATGGCAGGCGCTCCCTCCGGATTCGCCTCTTCCTCATCCTCGTCAGAAAGGAACAGGTGCCAGTTGGTAAGGGCTATCAAGCCGTTGCCCGTCACCTTTCGGCCAATGCCTTCCTCTTTCGTCACCACGTTGTTTTGCACGAAAGAGAACACCTCGTCCTGGTAGGCAGGCGGGACAAAGAGGTCTTTATGTTGATAGAGGTCGTTCGTGAATAAATCCCGTTCGCCGCCGTTCTCCTTCATCCGTCCGCAATAGGCGTCCTTCAAGCGGTCGTAGACAATCAAACCGGGTGCGACGATTAAGAAGTTTCGCGTATAGCGTCCGCTCGGCTCCTCCTCGTGGCGGGCGTTCAGCAGCTGCCAGAGCAAGAGGGCGTGCATCACCCACGTCTTACCCGTTCCGGTCGCCATCTTGACGGCATATTTCGGTATCCGATATTTCGCTTTCGCCAAGTCCGTCAAGTTACATTCCGCCAACAAGTCGGCATTTACTTTTTCGTAAATCTCTTGCACGCTGCGGATGCCTAAGACCTCGTGCAGATAGATGATGTTCAGGATGCTCTGCTTCTGCCCGATATGGAAGTTCTTGCTGCGCTCCTCTGTATAGGGCTCCATGAACCAGTATTTCAGCAGGTCTTGCGTGACGGGCGTCACGGCATCCAGCATACTGCCGTCCTCGAACGCTTCCTGTACTTGTTCCGTCAGTTGTTTCGCCAACTCTAAGGATATATCGTTCCGCATTGTCTTTCGTTTTTTAAGATTGAACCGTTTCTGTTACCACACTCTCAAAGCCGAACACGTCGACCGCTTTCACGCAGACCGTCCGCCGCGCCTTGCGGGGAACAATCAACGAAGCTTGGTAGACGCAATGCAGCGGGTCGCTATCGTTCGCCGTGTTCTCGCGGTAGTCCTGCCACTGGCTGCGGAAGGTCTCGCCGTCATAGTCGGGGTCTACGCTCCAATACTCGATAAGCGCGAGCGGGTCCCGCTCCATGATTTGCTGCAACTTCGGCTTGTCTTTGTCGTCCAACGGGATATTGTCGGGCGAGAGCAGGACGTAATTGTCCAGCCGCACCGTGATCTCCTCTTGGTCGTTGTAGGGCCTGACCGTTATCGGGCGAATCATCAGGTATTGCAGCGTGCTGAAGCGCACCGACCCTTCGCGTATCAACTTGTCGTACCCCTTTTTCGAGAGCTTGTCCATCAGGTCGGGCGGGATGACCAATACCTCCACATCCTCCTTGTATTGCTGGATGGCGGCGGAGATGTCGAACGCAAAGTTCCACGCCAGCACAACCACTTTGCTCCAGCCCCCGCCCAGCAACGAGCCTTTCGCCTCCTTCGCCTTGCGGATGGTCGCCGCGCCGGTCATCTTGTTCGGGCTGTCCACATAGACCAG
>CASEGC010000065.1 GCA_949287365.1 uncultured Parabacteroides sp. | reverse complement strand
AACATCGCTTTCCAAGTGAAGGCGGAGACGACGGGCAGCTTCGTCTTCGTGGCGGGCGTTATCGACGAGGCGAAATGCACCCTCATGCTGATGTTGAGCGACGATTTGGTGAAGGAGGGCTATCACGCCGGCAAGATAGTGAAAGAGGCCGCCAAGCATATCCAAGGCGGCGGTGGCGGACAGCCTCACTTCGCCACGGCGGGCGGAAAGAACGTGGACGGCCTTCTGATAGCCGTCGGCGCCATGAAGGAGGCGCTCGGGTTGAAGTGATAAGCGCGAACATTTTTTTCATCGTATCATTCTCTCCTCCGGCGGGTTGGGTTCTCCTCCCGTCGGAGGTTTTTTCTTTTCTTCCCGCTACGATTTTACGCCCGAGGCTTGGGGATGAAAAAATAGGCGTTGAATTTCATCCTCGAGCCTTGGGAATGAAAAAACAGGCGTTGGATTTCATTGCCAAGCCTAGGGTATGAAAAAATAGGCGTTGAATTTCATCTCTGAGCCTTGGAGATGAAATCGCGGGGCTATTCGCGACCGGATGACGCGCCGGCGGAATTTGGCGGCGGGCGGCTTTGATAATCGGGATACAAGTTTTACCTTCGCGACAGACGATTCTAAAGACAAGGATAATGGAGGAAAGACAACAAGTGGTGATATGCGAGGACTTGAAGGCGGAGTTGCGGGACTTCCTCTCCGCGTTGGATTATGATAAACTGTTCATCCTCACGGATACGAACACGCGGGAGAAGTGCTATCCGCTGCTCGCCGACGTGCCGGCGGTGAAGGATGCCCCGGTAATCGTGACCGAGGCGGGCGATACGCATAAGAGCCTGGAGGCGTTGGCGCGTATCTGGTCTTATCTGTCGAACGGGGGCGCGTCGCGCAAGTCGCTGTTGATGAACCTTGGCGGAGGCATGGTGACCGACATGGGCGGTTTCGCCGGCGCGACCTTCAAGCGGGGCATCCGTACCGTCAATATCCCCACGACCCTGATGGCCTCCGTCGACGCCGCGGTGGGAGGCAAGACCGGCATCAATTTCAACGGGCTGAAGAACGAGATTGGCGCCTTCTATCCTCCGCTCTGCGTGTTTATCGATTGCGAGTTCTTGCGGACCTTGGACCGCGACAATATCCTTTCCGGCTACGCCGAGATGCTCAAGCACGGGCTGATAAGCTCGATGGAGAACTACACGTCGGTCTTGCTGTACGATATCGACACGATGAATTACGCGTACCTGAACCGCCTCGTCGGGCAATCCGTGGCGGTGAAGGAGCGCGTCGTGGCGGAGGACCCGAAGGAGCGGGGCATCCGCAAGGCGTTGAACTTCGGGCATACGGTGGGCCACGCTTACGAGAGCCTGTCGTTCCGGGAAGGACGGCCCATCCTGCACGGGCACGCGGTGGCCGCCGGCATCGTGAGCGAGCTTTACCTGTCGCACAAGCAGTGCGGCTTCCCGAAAGAGAAGCTGTACCAGGTCGTCTATTACATCAAGGAGTACTATCCGGCGTTCTTCTTCGATTGCGGCGATTACGACACGTTGTACGAGCTGATGACGCACGACAAGAAGAACGAGTCCGGCGTTATCAACTTCACGCTGCTGGGAAATGTCGGCGAGGTGCGCATCAACCAGTCGGTCGATAAGGACAAGATTCTGGAATCGCTCGATTTTTATCGCGAGAGTTTTGGGGTTTGACCGTCGCGGGCGTGAGTAGGATATACCTAACGATTTAATCGATTAAGAATATGGATGCCGGTATAACCGTTTACGATTACATGGATACTTTTTTCTGCTGTAAGGTGGAGAAAGACAAGTGGTGCGAGGAGATGGTGTCGGAACACATGCTGGTTTACCTGTGCTCCGGGGAATTGGACCTGATCGCTCCGGACCAAAAGTATCATCTGAAAAAAGGCGATTCCTTTTTCGTGAAGCGTAACCACTTGGTGCGCAAGGTGAAGAGGCCGTCGGAGAACGGAGAGCCGTTCAAAGGCTTGTTTCTGCAACTGAAGATGCCTTTCCTGAAGGGTATGCTGAACGAGCGTAACATCACGGTACCGTTGGTCAGCGATCCCGCGACGGCCAACTCCACTTACGTGATGTTGAAAAAACATCCGTTCCTGAACGGGTTGTTCGCTTCGTTGGAACAATATTTCGATGCCTTGCAGTATCCTTCGAAGGAACTGATGGAGACCAAGTTGCGGGAGGCGGTATTCACGCTTCTCCAGTTGCGGCCCGATTTAGGGCAAGTGCTGTTCGATTTCGCCGAGCCTTGGAAAATCAATCTGGAGGAGTTCATGAACAAGAATTACAAATGCGACCTCACCATCGAGGAGTTCGCCCATTATACGGGGAGGAGCCTCTCTACCTTCAAGAAAGACTTCGCACGGATATTCGACCTGACTCCAAGCCGGTGGATCGTGAAACGCCGTCTGGAGGAAGCCAAATGCCTGATGGAGAAACAGGGGAAAAAGCCTGTCGATGTTTATCTGGAAGTGGGCTTCAAGAACCTGTCGCATTTCTCCACCGCGTTCAAGCGGGAATTCGGTGTCACGCCGTCTGCCGTCTCCTGAACGGATAAGATGACGTTTCAGCAAAGTAGCGAAAGACGTTTGGGAAAAGCGGCGATATAGGCTGGTTCCTTAACTTCGCGTTGTAAATTAACGCGACAGTTTTATGAGGAAGGATTATTTATCGACCGTTTTTAAGACTTTGGGACTTGTTCCGGTGTTTTGCTTGACATGCGCTGCCTCTTTCGCGGGGACGGCTAATGCAAGCTGCGCGGAAGGGCCGAACTCGGTAAAGAGCGTCAATCGGCCGGAGCCGGTCAAGCCAGAAACGTCCGGCCCGCTAAGCCCTAAGGACGCGTTGGAGTATATGAAAACCGCTAAAGGGCTTGTCATTGTGGACGTGGCCGCCAAAAGATGGTATGAGCGGGAACATTTCAAAGGCGCCGTTAACATCCCTATAGAGGATTTATCTGCCGAGGAAGAGAAAAAGCTGTATTTGCGGCTGCCCAAAGGTCGTCCGGTGCTGATGCATTGCCGATTGGGCATGATAGTTCCGGGAGCGTACCGTACGTTGAAACGGTTGCGTCCGGACATCACTGAGATATATTACATCGATGGCAAACCTTTGTTTGAGGCCTATAACGAATGGGTCGCTGCGTATGACAAATAAACAAAAATACGGATTGTCTTATTAATAGAGAACTATGACCGAATTAGAAAAACTCAACAGCGGGGAATATTACAGCATGGATGCCCCCGAGATCGCGAAAATCCATTATCGTGCGGCGACGCTTTGCCAACAATTCAACGCATTACCAATTACGAAAAGCGAAGAGCGCGACAGGGTGTTGCGCCAATTGTTCGGTTCGGCCGGGAAGAATCTCAGCGTTAAGCCCGGCTTCTTCTGCGATTTGGGTATCAATCTGCATGTCGGTGATGATTTCCTGACTAATTACAACGTGACCATCCTCGATATGGCTCCCGTTACCATCGGCAACAACACATGGCTCGGACCGGGTGTGGGGATTTTCGCCGTGGCGCATCCGATGGAAGCGACTGGACGTGCGGACAGGCTCGGCATCGCCAAACCGATAACCATTGGCGACAATGTATGGGTGGGCGGTAACGCTACCATCCTGATGGGTGTGACGATTGGTAACAATGTCATTATCGGGGCAGGTTCGGTAGTGACGCGTGACATACCCGACAACGCCGTGGCCGTAGGCAATCCGGCAAGGGTAATCCGTTATATAGAAAACGAAAAATAAATCCATGCCAGAGACCCGACGGTGGTGGCAGGAATCAAGGTCTATTTTTTATCATCCAGTATAAAGTCATGAAAAGAAGGAATTTTTTAAAAACAATGGCCGCGTCTTCCCTGATGCTGGTCAACATGGGTAACGTGTACGCGCGAAGAAGCGCTATATCGGGTAGCGACACCTCGCTCCCTAAAGTGTATTTCCTTAAAGACATTACTTCGGGAAACTTGATGAGAATCTATGAGGCTCTCGGACGAAAAGCCGAAGGCAAACGCGTCGCCATCAAGTTATCGACCGGAGAGGCGGGCAATCCTAATTATTTACAACCGGCTCTGATAAAGGATTTGGTACAGCGGGTGAAAGGGACGATTATAGAAGGTAACACGGCTTACGGTGGCAAACGTACCAACGTGGCTGACCACATGAAGGTGGCGGAAGAACACGGCTTTACGGCCATTGCCGATGTAAACATCATGGATGCCGATGGACAGGTGGAACTTCCCGTGAATGGTGGTAAGCACCTGAAAGTGGACATCGTGGGAAAAGACTTCTTGAATTATGATTTCATGGTGGTCTTGTCGCACTTTAAGGGACATCCGATGGCAGGCTTTGGCGGTGCGTTAAAGAACATTTCCATCGGCATCGCGTCGCCGCAAGGTAAAGCCAATATCCACTCTGGAGGAAAAACGCGCGATGTGGCGAAAGTATGGGACATGATTCCCGCGGATACCATCTTCCAAGAAGCTATGGCGGAAGCCTCCAAAGCCATTATCGACCATATCGGCGATAGGGTGCTGTACATCAACGTGGCAAACAACCTGTCGGTGGATTGTGACTGTGTGGCCACGCCTGCCGCTCCTCAGATGGGCGACCTCGGCATCTTCGCTTCCCTCGATCCGGTTGCTCTCGACCGTGCCTGTATAGATGCTGTCCGTAACTCGACCGACCACGGCAAGATACACCTCATCGAACGCATAGATTCCAAGCGTGGGATGCATAATCTGGAATACGCTGAGCGGTTGGGCTTAGGAAGTCAAAAGTATGAACTTGTGAATTTGGATTAGTGGAGGGATGCCGATGACGTGAATTCTCCAGTCGTGGGAAACCTACGTTTTCTCTAAAGATTTTGCCAAGATAATCGGATGTTTATTTGTGTCTCATTATCAAAACGCGTTTTTCGCTCGAAAAAAGTAGCGTAAATCTTGCTCAATCTTGCGTAAATCCCTATCTTTGCCCCCGAAAACAAGAGCGGGATGTAGCTCAGCCCGGTTAGAGTACACGTCTGGGGGGCGTGTTGTCGCTGGTTCGAATCCAGTCATCCCGACTCAGGAAAAAGGAGTCAAGCGTTTCGCTTGGCTCCTTTTTTTGTTGTATGCCGAATGGCGAGTACGGTGGCGCGAGAGGCCGTTTCGTCTATTCGTTCTAAGAGGCGATGAACCCTAATATCTCCTCCGGCCTTTCTGCGATGTGGGCGGGGGCGTATTCCTCCAGTTCCGTCCGCGGGCGGAATCCCCAACTTACTCCGCATGCGGTGACGCCGCTGTTGATGGCGGTTCGCATGTCCACGCCGGAATCGCCCACGTATAAGGTCTCTTCTTTGGAGACACCGGCCTTGGCCATGGTTTCGAGCACGATTCCCGGGTCCGGCTTCGTCTTGATGCCTTCCCGCTGCCCCAAGACCTCGATGAACGGTGTCGTGGGGAAGAAATGGGCTATCAGCTTGCATGTTGCCTCTTGGTACTTGTTGGAAGCCACGGCGAGCTTGACGCCTCTCTCGGTCAGTTGTTCCAATAACTCCGGAATGCCGGGATAAGGCGCGCTGAGGTCCGTGTTGTGCCGGTTGTAATGTTCGAGGAACACTTTACGGATGCGGAGGATGTTCTCCTCGGTTCTCGCTTCCGGTGGCAAGGCCCGCTCGAAAAGTTTGTTGATGCCATTTCCCACGAAATAATTGTATTCCTCGGTAGCGTGCTCAGGGAATCCGTTGGCCCGTAACGCGACGTTCGTGCTGCATGCGAGGTCGGCTATCGTGTTCAGCAAAGTGCCGTCGAGGTCAAATATCACTAATTTCTTCATGCTTGTTTAAGTTATCGGAAAAACTCATGGCCGCGAAGATAAGTATTGCGGGTGAATTTCTTTGAATCCCGCCGGAAAAAGTTCGTTCCCCCGTATGGAATAGTCTATCTTTAGGCTTGCGATATGTATCTTTAGCTTAAAGATTTGTATCTTTAGGTTTGCGATATGTATCTTTAGGCTAAAGATAGAGTTTTCCTAAGCGGATTTCCGTTTTTTCTTCGTGGACTCGTCAAGTTTTTGCTCCCGTGTCGTGAACTTTTCTCCGTGTAAGGGTGGGAGATTGGGTATTAATCGCTATATTCGTGTCGGTAAGCGAAAGGAGATAAGTTGGATGGAAAAGCGTGTTATTCAAATACAATGTTATCATTCGCCATGCGGCGATTTGACGCTCGGCTCGTTCGGGGACGAACTCTGCCTTTGCGACTGGACGATCGGGAGGCATGGAGACGCAGTGAGACGGAGATTGCAGCGGCTCTTGCGGGCCGAATACGAGGAGGGTTGTTCGGATGTCCTACGGGAAGCTGTCAGGCAGTTGGATGGATATTTCCGACGGGACCGGATGTTTTTTGACGTGCCGCTGCTTTTCGCGGGGACGGACTTTCAGCGGATGGTGTGGAATAAGTTGCTGGAAATCCCGTATGGCTCGACGATCTCTTATGGCGAGCTCGCCCGGATGTTGGATGTGCCGAAAGCGGTCCGTGCCGTGGCGAACGCCAATGGAGCGAACGCAGTCTCGATTATCGTACCGTGCCACCGGGTGATTGGTGGCGACCGTTCGCTTACGGGGTATGGTGGAGGTCTTAAGGCCAAGAGAATGTTGTTGGAGTTGGAATGTGGCTCCGGACAGACGTTCTTTTTGGATTGAAACATTGCGGTATTTTACCGGAACTTGGGCAAAACGCGGGGAAATCAATAAAAAAATGGCGAAAAATGCCCGTCCGTAAATAAGATTTCGTATCTTTCGGACAGGATAAATATCCTGGTGATTTAGCTATTAATTAATCAATGTATAACCTAAAAAAGAAATGTCATGGGAAAGAGTCCATTAATTCATGGTAATGAATTTCATCTGATTAATAGGAATGAGATTCATAAAGCGGTAAGTAAATTGGTTGAGGCGTTAAATCTGGCCGCCGGTTCTACGGAAGATTTCGATATTTATAAAGTGGTGGAGACCTATTTCTTGGATTTGGACAAGCGGAAGGAGATCAATCACTTGTTGGGCATTACCGAGCCGATTGAGATGCGTGCCACGGAAGAGAGTTTCTCTTGAGAACGGGATGGCATAAGGAAAAAGAAAGGAGATAACTGGTTTTCAGCTATCTCCTTCTTTTTTATATGCTGAGGAAATTATCCCTTGTTTGCGGAAAGTTTCTCCTTCAATGCGGCCAACTCCTCGATATCACCTAAAGTGGTCTTCTCGATTGGGCTGTTTAGCATAGCCGGTTCGTCTTCTTTCTTGTTGTTACGTCTAGCGGCTTTCTTCTCGGCGTTAGCGGCCTTCTTTTGCTCATCCTCGAATACGCGGCTGTGCGAAAGGATGATACGTTTAGCTTCCTTGTTGAATTCGATGACCTTGAACGGCAATTTCTCATCTACTTGAGCTTGCGAACCGTCCTCTTTCACCAAATGTTTCGGAGTGGCGAAGCCCTCTACGCCGTAAGGCAAGGAGATGACAGCGCCTTTGTCCAACATCTCGATAATCGTACCTTCGTGAATCGAACCTACGGTGAAGATAGTCTCGAACACATCCCAAGGATTCTCCTCCAATTGCTTGTGGCCTAAGCTCAAGCGGCGATTCTCCTTGTCGATTTCCAATACTTGTACCTCGATATCCGCACCGATTTGCGTGAATTCCGACGGGTGTTTGATTTTCTTCGTCCAAGAAAGGTCAGAAATGTGGATCAAACCGTCTACACCTTCCTCGATTTCAACGAATACGCCGAAGTTCGTGAAGTTACGAACCTTTGCCATATGGCGAGAACCAACCGGGAAACGCTCCTCGATGTTCTCCCATGGATCCGGCTTAAGCTGCTTGATACCTAAGGACATCTTGCGCTCCTCGCGGTCGAGTGTCAAGATAACGGCTTCTACCTCGTCGCCCACTTTCATGAAATCCTGAGCGGAACGCAGGTGTTGTGTCCACGACATCTCGGAAACGTGAATCAATCCTTCTACGCCCGGAGCGATCTCGATGAACGCACCATAGTCCGCCATAACGACAACCTTTCCTTTCACTTTGTCGCCTACCTTCAGGTTCGGGTCCAAAGCGTCCCAAGGATGCGGGGTCAATTGCTTCAATCCAAGAGCGATACGTTTCTTCTCGTCGTCGAAATCCAAGATAACGACGTTGATCTTTTGGTCCAATTGAACGATTTCTTCCGGATGAGATACGCGGCCCCAAGAAAGATCCGTGATGTGAATCAAACCGTCTACGCCGCCAAGGTCGATGAATACGCCGTAAGAGGTGATATTCTTGACCGTACCTTCCAATACTTGTCCTTTCTCCAGTTTGGAGATGATTTCTTTCTTCTGTTGTTCCAACTCGGCCTCGATAAGTGCCTTGTGAGATACGACAACGTTCTTGAATTCCTGATTGATCTTAACGATCTTGAATTCCATTGTCTTGCCAACGAATACGTCATAATCGCGGATGGGTTTCACATCGATTTGAGAACCCGGCAAGAACGCTTCGATACCGAATACGTCAACGATCATACCGCCTTTCGTACGGCACTTGATGTAACCTTTGATAATCTCGTCTTTCTCAAGAGCCTCATTTACACGGTCCCAAGAACGTGTAGCGCGCGCTTTCTTGTGCGAGAGAATCAGTTGTCCCTTTTTGTCTTCTTGACTTTCGATGTAAACCTCTACTTGATCACCGATTTTCAAATCCGGGTTGTAACGGAATTCAGACATCGGGACCACGCCATCGGATTTGAAGCCGATGTTTACCACAACCTCACGCTTGTTCATGGCGGTGACGGTTCCCATAACGACCTCTTTGTCTTTTACCGTGCTTAAGGTCTCGTCATACGCCTTCTCAAGATCTTCCTTGCTGGCTTGACTGTAGGTTTCGCCATTCTCAAGGGCATCCCAATCGAAATCTTCGATGGGCTGGATGTTCTTTAAATTTCCCATTCTTTAAATTGTTAATACTAAGTTTGTTGTAATTAGTAAGTTAGACATTATATCGCTAATTCACAAAATCGGGGCAAAGGTAACGCTTTTTTTCTTATTTGCAAGTCAAAAGCTTGTGAATATGGAATTTATTTATCGTTTAAGGCTTCGAGGCAAGTCCATCACATCAAGGCGGATGTGATGAACATATAAATCATCATCCCGATGATGTCATTGGTGATGGTGATGAATGGGCCTGTAGCCAACGCCGGATCTATTTTCATCTTGTCCAAGGTCATCGGTACCAACGTGCCAAAAATACTGGCGAATATGACTACCGCGAACAGACTGAGCGATACGGAAGCCGTGATACTTCGGTCGTTTAGCAGGAAGAAATTGCAAATGAACACCACCAAACTGATAATGCTCGCGTTGATGAGCGATACCACGGATTCCTTGAGAATTTGCGTTACCACTTTTCCCTCTTTCAACGTGTTGTTGGCCAGGCCTTGTACTACGATGGCCGAAGATTGTATACCGACATTTCCTCCCGTGCCGCCAATCAGGGGGATGAAAAGCGCCATTTTGGGATTCATGGCGAGGTTGTTCTCGAACCCGCCCAAGATGAACGCGTTTCCTAATCCGCCAAGCATGCCGATTAACAGCCAAGGCAAACGCGCCGCTGTTTGGGTGAAGACGTTGTCCGAGGTCTCCACGTCTTGCGAGATACCGGACGCTAATTGGTAGTCGCGCTCGTGTTGTTCGCGAACCTCATCCATTACGTCGTCTATCGTGATTCGTCCCACCAATCGTCCGATACTGTCCACTACCGGCAACGCCACGAGGTCATATTTTTCGATGGTCTCGGTGACCTCCTCGATGCTGTCGCTGTCCCGGACGGAAATCGGGTCTTTTTTCATGACATGTTTGATTTTGGAGACGGAAGGATTAGTGATTAGTTTTTTCAAAGGAAGAACCCCTTTCAGCCGTTCATCGTCATCCACTACATATACATAATAAATCTCGTCCATGTCTTCCGCCTGTTTACGCATCTCGTCGATACATTTGGGCATACTCCAGTTCTCGTTCACGACGATCATCTCGGTACCCATCAAACCGCCGGCGGTATCTTCGTCATATTTCAGCAAATCCACGATATCGCCAGCCTGCTCGACATCTTCGATGTGCGAGAGGATTTCTTCCTGCGTGTCCTCGTCCAATTCGCGCATCAAATCCACGGCGTCGTCCGTCTCCATGTTATCGACGAAGCGTTTGGCGATAAGTTCGTTCGGCAGCTCTTTCAACAATTTGTGACGGTCTTCCTCGTCCAGTTCCATCAAGACATCCGCCGCCTTATCTCCGTCCATCAACAGATAGAGATAAATCGCTTCCTGTAACGTCAATTCCTGATAAAGCTCGGCTATATCGGCGGGATATAAGTCACGGAGTATCTCTTGCGCTTTCGCGTCATCTTTCGCTTCGATAATATGCTTCAGGTTCTCGATATGCTCTTTCGTCAGTTCGATCATAGGAAATAACGTATTATGAAATTAATAACCGGCATGTTTCCCGATTCGCCCCTGGCAAATCAAGGTCAGTTCCACGAATCGTTCTACGGACAATTGCTCTGGACGTAAGGCGAATATCGGCAAACCGTAATCCGGGAAATCTTTGCCCAAAAGGGAAACCATGGAGTTGCGTAAGGTTTTTCTTCGTTGGTTGAACGATGTTTTTACTACGGTCTTGAATAGTTTCTCGTCACACCCCAACTCTTCGCGGTTGTTGCGTGTCATTCTCAATACCGCGCTTTTCACTTTTGGGGGCGGGTCGAACACCTGTTCATCGACCGTGAAAAGATACTCGATGTCATACCATGCCTGTAGCAATACGCTTAAGATTCCGTATGTTTTACTTCCCGGTCCCGCCGCCAAGCGTTCGGCCACCTCCTTTTGCAACATGCCCGAGCAGCAAGGAATTTTGTCTTTGTATTCGAGTACCTTGAAGAATATTTGGCTGGATATGTTGTACGGATAATTACCGATTACGCAGAACTTATCGGGGAATAACTTCGCGAGATCTAATTTGAGGAAATCATCCGCGATGATGTGTCCCGCCAATTCCGGGAAATTCAAGTTCAGATAATCCACCGATTCTTTGTCCAGTTCGACAACCGTTAAATCATGTCCTCCTTCAAGAAGGAAACGTGTGAGGACTCCCATTCCCGGACCTATCTCCAAGACAGGTAGCGGCTTGAAAGCGTCTAACGTCTCCGCGATTCGCTTCGCTATCCGCTGATCTTTCAGGAAATGCTGTCCCAATGCCTTTTTTGGTTTGACTAATCTCATCCACTTTCCGATTGATGTGCTTGTTTTTAAATATTATGATTATCTTCGCGGACACGCAAAAGTACAACAAATAATTTAAAGTATCCCATAAATAATGGATTTTAAAAGCATTCTACGAACGTTTTTGAAGATAGTTCTGCCTTTGGCATTCGGTTGTTTACTCCTTTGGTTTTTGTATAGTAAAATGGATATATCCGAGATTTGGCGGGTAGTCAAGGAGGGTGTCCGTTATGATATAATCTTGTTTTCCTTGCTTTTCGGTTTGTTCGCCAATGTCGTCCGCGGGTTGCGGTGGGGATTGTTGATTAAATCTTTGGGCGAGCGGTTCAAGATGAGCGACGCGGTTTATGCCGTGTTGGGTAATTATGCGGTCAATCTCGTGTTGCCGCGTGTGGGAGAGGTTTGGCGATGTGGTGTCGTGACCAAATATGACAAGATTTCTTTCACTAAATTAATCGGGACCTTGGTGATTGACCGGGTGTGCGATACGATTATGGTGGGCTTGATTACCTTGGCGTTGTTTGTCTCCAATATCGGTTTCTTCATCAGTTTCTTCGCAAAGAACCCCGCGTTGATAGAAGGGTTCCGTTCGATGTTCAACTCCATTTGGATTTATGTCGCCTTGATTATCCTTGGAATAGGTATTTGGTTTATATTCAAATATATGAGTAACTTTACGCTGGTGAAGAAGGCGAAAGGGATGTTGCGGAATGTTTGGACGGGAATGAAAAGCATTTGGCTGTTGGAACATAAGGGACGTTTCGTGCTTTATACCTTGCTGATTTGGGGTGGCTATTTTTGTTATTTTTATATCACCTTTTACGCGTTCGACTTTACCAAGGATCTTGGAGTCATGGTCGGTTTGATCGCCTTCGCCATGAGTAGTATCGGCGTGGCGGTGCCTGTACAAGGAGGTATCGGGCCGTGGCATTTCATGGTTATCGCCACGTTGGTTTGTTTTGGCGTGAATGAGAACGACGCGGCGGCTTTCGCGTTGGTGGTTCACACGGTACAGACCGTATGGACCGGTTTGTGCGGATTGTTCGGTATCGTGGCTTTGCCTTTTTCCAATCGGGAGAACGAGACGGAAACCGCCGCGGTTTCCGTCGAATGACAAGGGATAAGATGCTAAATTCCAATATATAAACTAAATCTTTTATATTATGTCAGCAGAAATCAAAGATCTTTCTCCGAAGCAGGTATGGGGTTATTTTTATGACTTGACGCGAATCCCTCGTCCGACCGGATGTATGGGAGAGGTAACCCGTTTTATGGTCTCTTTTGGCAAGAGCTTGGGATTGGAAACTTCGTGCGATGAGGTAGGGAACGTATTGATACGCAAACCGGCCACGCTCGGAAGGGAGAATCGGAAGACCGTGACGCTCCAGGCCCATTTGGATATGGTCCCTCAAAAGAATGCTGCCGTGGAGCATGATTTTGAGAAAGATCCGATTGACGCTTATATAGATGGCGATTGGGTGACGGCGCGGGAGACGACTTTAGGAGCGGATGATGGTATGGGCGTGGCGTTGGCGATGGCGGTTTTGGCGGACGGTACGTTGGAACATGGTCCGATAGAGGCGTTGTTCACGGTGGACGAGGAGCAATCGATGGATGGCGCTTTTGGGTTGAAACCTAATTTCCTGAAAGGTGATATTTTGCTGAATTGTGATTCCGAGAAGGAGGGAGAGTTGTTCGTGGGTTGCGCCGGAGGTGTGGATATGAATATCTCATTCCAGTTTAAGGAAGATACTTACGTACCGGAAGGAGACGTGGCGGTGAAGATTTCTCTGACGGGTTTGAGAGGTGGACATTCCGGTGTGGATATCCATTTAGGTCGTGCGAATGCGAATAAATTGATGTTCCGTTTCCTGAAAGAGGCGGTTCGCGATTATGGCGTGCGGCTCTCGTCCGTGAAAGGAGGCTCCTTGCGCAACGCTATTCCCCGCGAGGCGTTCGCTATCGTGACGATTCCGGGTGATAACGTGGAGGCGCTTTGGGAATTGGTGGCGGATTATCAGGATATGTACCGTGAAGAGTATGCGGGCGTAGAGGAGCGTATCGCTTTTACCGCCGAGATGGTCGATTTGCCGAAAACCTTGATTCCGGAGGAGATTCAAGATGATTTGATTAATGCTATCGAAGGATGCCAAAACGGGGTAATCAGCATGTTGAACGATTTTCCGGGTACGGTGGAGTCTTCTTCCAATTTGGCTATCGTAAGGACCTCCAACGAGTTGATAGAGATAAATATCTTGGTACGAAGTTCTTCGGAGTCCCGTAAATACGCGGTTTGTTCTAGTTTGGAAAGCGTATTCGCCTTGGCGGGCGCGAAAGTGGAAGAGTCCGGCGCATACAATGGTTGGCAGCCTGATATCCATTCGCCTATCCTGCGTTTGATGAGGTCCACTTATAAGGATTTATTTGGCAAGGAACCGGAGGTGAAAGTGATGCATGCCGGATTGGAGTGCGGTATCATTCAAGGCGCTTATCCGAATATGGACATGGTATCGATAGGTCCGGACTTGGAACATCCTCATTCTCCGGACGAACGGGTAAATATCCATTCCGTACAAAAGGTATGGGATTTCCTTGTCGCGACGTTAGAGCGTATTTGACTTTGTTTATAAATAGTGGAAGAAGGCGTGTCAATGTCTGATTTTGACACGCCTTCTTTTTATCTATAATCTTTCTATTTCCTCTATGGAGAGCCCGGTACATTCCTGAATGACAGGTAATGGGATCCCCGCCGCTTTTAGGTTTCTGGCAGTGGTCAGGAGAGCGTCTTTCTTCCCTTTCTCCATTCCTTTCTGGAATCCCTCCTCCTTGGCGTAGGTCACGGTGTTGTAATAGTCGCGGTATTGCTTGAGCGTGGCGTCGTAGCGCATACGCTCCTCCTTGCTGAGGCTGGCCACGTCGGCCACGTCCAGCAACTTGTCGAAAATCGCTTTCCTCGTCTCGAAAGGCATCCTGTCCAAAGTCTCCATATGCTTCAATAAATAAATCCAACGTTCGAAATCCGTCTCGCACTCCTCTTGCCTCTTCCGGAAGTAAGGCAGCTCCAGATAAATCTGCCGCAGCCTGTCGCTTGTCCTCTCGCCCGTCTCCCGGTCCGCCAATATGACATCCGTGCGGAACTTGCCGTTCTCCCTCGTCTTGAAGTTGAGGAAGAACACGCCGTAGACGGGACTCAGCCTGAAATCCCACTCCTTGCCCCTCTGTCCCTGCTCCGCGATAGCCCGGGCGAGATAATACAATCCCCTATCGTGGAAATAGGGTTGCCTGGCGTTTTGCATCTCCACCACGAACCTCGCGCCGTCGCTGTCCGTGCAATAGACGTCGAAGACGGCCTCCCGCCCGTCCGCCGTGTCGGGCGTCCGTATCGGGTTGAGGAAATGGACGTCCGCGATGTCCCGCTCGCCCGCCAGCAATTGGTTCAAGAAATCAATGAGCAACTCCTTGTGTACCTCCTGCCCGAAAATCCGGTGAAACCCGAAGTCGGTGAGGGGGTTGATAAATTTTCCCATAGTCCAAATCGGTCTTAAAAGTTCGTGATTCGTTAACGTGCCCTAAAGATACGCGTTTTGTCGGGAAGATAGCCCATGTTCGTTTGTTTTTTTACTCGGGAAAAGCTCGAAAAAAAGACGTGCGTGTTCTTGCGGAAACACGACAATGTTTTTTGGGAAACATGTACGTGTTTCTCAGACCCCATCCCCGGCCCTTCCGCTCTCTTCAGGGGAAGGGGGTGATTCTCCGCTCCTCCTGAAGAGAGGAGGAGCTGTCACGAAGTGACTGAGGAGGTTGATTCCCGAAGAGGGAAAACACTACTTTCCACGCTTTTTCGCGATTTCGGGGAAATGGGAAAACGGACTGTATATTAATGTACGTGCGTACATCTTTTAATAGGGGGTAAAAAAGCGTGTTTTTTACACTTAAAAATCCGTTCGTAAATAATTGATTATTAATAAGTAGGAGTGGATTTAGGGGTGGTAAATCTAGACGTACGTCTAATTGGTCAATTGCAAAGGTACGCGTTTCTTCGATACTTGCAACACTTCTCAAAGATTTTTTTCTGTTCTTATTCGCTTTCTTATCAATGGGATAGCCTATCCTGAAC
>CASEGC010000064.1 GCA_949287365.1 uncultured Parabacteroides sp. | reverse complement strand
CGCAGCAATAGTTCCTCCAACTCTTCCGACGGCTTGCCCAATGCCCGGCAATCCATCCACACCAGATAGGTGCCTTCCAGCTTCGCGATGGGAAAATCGGGCAGCTCCGTCCGTTGGAACTCGGCGAAGCGGCGGTAATTCGCCTCCAAATACGTCAGTAGTCGCGTCAGCCACTCCTCGCCCTCGTTGTAGGCGGCGATGGTGGCGATGACGCCGAAGGGGTTCACGTCGCACACCTCGTTGATGTTAATCGCCTTGTCGATACGCCGGCGCAGGTCGTCATCGAAGGCGATGATGCTCGCTATTTGCAGCCCGGCGATGTTGAACGCCTTGCTGGGCGACACGCAGGTGACGCTGTGGCGCAGGAACTCATCGTCCAAGGAGGCGAACGGCGTGTAGACGTGCCCCGGATAGACCAGCTCGCAGTGTATCTCGTCCGCCACGACGGTCACGCCGTGCCGCAGGCAAATCTCACCGACGCGGGTCAGCTCCTCGCGGGTCCAGACGCGGCCGGCAGGGTTGTGCGGGTTGCACAGCAGCAGGATTTTCACCCGCTCGTCGGCGGCTTTCCGCTCCAGGTCGTCGTAGTCCATCCGGTAAGTGCGTCCTTCGTAAATCAGCGGGCTGGCGACGAGCTCGCACCCGTTGTTGCGGATGGAGGAGAAGAAGCAGTTGTACACCGGCGTCTGCGCCAACACCTTGTCGCCCGGCACGGTCAGCGCCTTGATAACGGCCGAGAGGGCGGGCACCACGCCGGAGGTGTAAATCATCCAGTCGCGCCGGATTTCCCAGCCGTGCCGCCGGCGGAACCAGTTTATGACAGCCTCGTAGTACGCGTCCGGCACGCGGGTGTAGCCGAAGATGCCGTGCTCCACCCGTTTCCGCAGTGCCTCTACGATGGCGGGCGCTACGCGGAAATCCATATCCGCTACCCACATCGGGAGCGTGTCCGCGTCGGCGGCGCTGTCCCATTTGTAGGAGAGCGTGCCCCGTCGCGGGATGCGCTCGTCGAAGTCGTACCTCATCGCGCGCCTCCTCTCTCCTCGATGACGCAGTTGGCGGGCGCCTTGATGTGCTCGTCGAGGGTGACGGAGCCGATGCTATCGGCCACGATGCGCCCCGACATCGGGTTCTTGATGTTCGTGATGGCCCCGCGGATGTCGGCGTTCACCGTGGAGTACTCGAAAGCCCGGTCGCACGCCGGGTCGAAGGTGCAATTCTCCAGCGTAAGGTCGTGCGCGTAGCACAGCGGTTGTTCGCCGGCGATGTGGCAGTTCACGAGGCGCAGGTTCTTGGAGTGCCAGCCCAGGTACTCGCCGTCCAGCACGGAGTCGTAGATGGTTACGTTCTCCACCTCCCAGAAAGCGTCCTTCGTCGTGACGCGCGCGTTGTGTATCTCCACGTCCTTCACGTATTGGAAGACGTATTTGCTATCGCTCTCCAGGCCGTCCACGTAGATGTCGTGGCTGAACATGAACGGATACGTGCCGTCGTGCAGCCTCAGGTTCTTGACGCGGATGCGTTCGCATCGCCAGAAGATTTCGTCGGCGTCGTTGATCTGTACGTTCTCGATGTCGATGTCGTTCATCTCGCGGAACATCTTCGGCGCGTCGATCACGGTGTCGCGCATCGTTAGGTGGTCGGAGTACCACAGCGCCGAGCGTCCTCCCACGGCGAAGTAGCAGTCCTGAATGGTGAATCCGTGCACGTGCCAGAAGGGATAGTTGCCCTCGAAGCGGCAGCGGGTCGCCACGATGTTGCTACACTCCTTGATAGCGGACTCGCCGGCCGTGATGGTCACGTTGTCCAGGTGGAGATCGCGCTCGCCGAACAGCGGGCGCTCGCCTCCGAACTCGGTATCTTTAATCAGTCGCATACGTATGATGATTTTATAGGGTAAACAGTCGCTCGATTATTCGATGGTGTTGATAACCTTGGCGGGAACGCCTCCCACGATGGTGTTTGCGGGAACGTCTTTCGTCACCACCGCTCCGGCGGCCACGATCGCCCCGTCGCCGATGGTCACTCCCGGCAGGATGGTGCTGTTGGAGCCGACCCACACGTTCCGGCCCAGAACGATGGGCGCCGGCGTCATGTGCGCCCGATTGGCGGGGTTCTTGTCGTGATTGAGCGTGGCGAACACGACGTTGTGCCCGATCAGGCAGCCGTCGCCGATGGTGATGCCCCCGTGGTCCTGAAAGTGGCAGCAAGCGTTGATGAATACGTTCTTCCCGATGGTGATGTTCTTCCCGAAATCGGTGTAGAAGGGCGGGAACATCCGGAAAGTCGGCTCCAAAGGCTTGCCGGTCAGCTTAGCGAATAACTGGCGTAGCTCGTCTTGCGTATGATAAGAGTTGTTCATCTCGCAAGTGATTTGTCTGGCCCTATCACTCATCTCGTTCATGAATAGCTGTATCTCCTCCGTGTCGAGCGGAAGTCTGTCGTTCACGTGCTTTATAAAATCTTCGAGTCTCATATCTTTTAAGTTTTTATTGATTCCAACGCTAATGATTCCAGTCGCGAAAGTAAGGAAAAGGGAGAAGCTTTTTGTAGATAGATTACGGATGTTATAACCCCATTTACGGATTTCGCGTGACTTTCCGCAAGCTCGGTAATTGAGGTTATACATTCCGTAATTTGGGTAATCAGGATGCCATTGTCTGCATTTATATTCGCGTCGTTTATATAACGTACGGATGGATAGGAAAAATGCATTGGTTATTCAAACAGTATGCGACTGCTGCCGGCGGTTCGGATGTACGACGTATCATCCGCGAGTCTCCCTTATTGATTTGGAGAAACTGGAGATGATGGAAGAGGCTTTGAAGTTTGACTTCTTCGTGGTTTTGCTGGTTGAGGCTCGAATGGACGGATATGGATGGAAATACTACGATTTCTCGGATGCCACGATGGTATTTCTTTCTCCCGGGGAGGTTCTCCGGATAGGCGAGACCAATGCCTTACCGAAGAAAGGTTGGCTGTTGGCGTTTCATCCGGATTTGTTTTATCGTGTTTCGTTAAAGAATCATCGTTCGTTCTTCTTCTATCGGAATGAGGAGGCTCTGCACCTTTCCGCTCGTGAGACGGGAACCGTGAAAACTTGCCTTGAAAATATCCGGACGGAACTTTATCATTCGATTGATACACGTACGTGGACGATTCTATCGTTGCATATCGAATTGTTGTTGGTTCATTGCGAACGCTTTTATGAGCGGCAATTCATCACACGGGAGGATGAGAACAGGATACTTTTGGATAAATTCGATAAATCGATAGAGACTTATCTCTTGTCCGGAAAATCGCGAGAGAATGATTCATTGGCCCTACGCTATTTCGCGGAGGAATTAGGCCTGTCTGTCGCCTATTTTAATGATTTGCTGAAGTTTGAGACCGGTAAAGCGTTCTCTGGATATCTCCAGTTGAAACGGTTGCATATCGCGAAGCGGATGCTACGCGAGGGGGAGAGGCCGGTGGCCGAGGTCGCTCGTCTGTTAGGTTTCCCGAATGTGCAATGCTTCACCGTCTTGTTTAAGAAGTTAGTGGGGGTCGCGCCGAATAGATTCCGAGATTCGATGAATTGACCTCCTGACTCGGACGGAACCTATTCGGCGCGACCTGCCTTTGCTTTAGGACTTCTTCGAGAATAGGCGGAATAATTCACCCACCCAAAGAATCAACGATGTAGAGCCGATGATGATGGCCCAGTCTTTTAATGGCAGAGGAACGACGTTGAACATTTCTCCGCCGAAGGTGACAATCAGGTATTGACCTATCAGTATCAGCATGGCGACGAACAAGAAACTCTTACTTCCTTTTAGGTCGGCGAACGCCGAGCGTCCCTCCATAAACGCCTTCGCGTTAAACATGTTCCAGAATTGCAGCATCACGAAGAAGGTGAAGAACCACGACAGGTCATGCGGCGTCAATCCATCTTGCGCATGGAAATGGAGCAATAACCCCATCAATATGATGACGAATGCGATTCCCACTCCGAAGATGTTGTAAGTCATCCGGCGGGTGATGATGAAATCGCCATTCTTTCCGCTTTTACGAGGCTTGTCTTTCATGACCCGCTCGTTGGGTGGGAGAGAGGCCAACGCTCCTGCGGCGAACGTGTCCATGATAAGGTTAACCCATAACATTTGCGTGATGGTTAACGGGGATTCCGTGCCCAATAATGAACCGAATAACACGATGAGGCAAGCCGCCACGTTGATGGTCAATTGGAACAGCAGGAATTTTTGGATGTTCCGATACAAGGAGCGTCCCCACATCACCGCGCGGGTGATGCTGCTGAATGAGTTGTCGATAATCGTGATGTCGCTGGCTTCCTTGGCGACCGAAGTCCCATCGCCCATCGAGAGGCCTACTTGCGCCGCTTTCAACGCCGGAGCGTCGTTCGTTCCATCTCCCGTTACCGCCACTACGGCTCCTTTTTGTTGCAATAACTGGACCAAACGTTGTTTGTCCGTCGGACGGGCGCGGCACATGATTTTCAAATCCAAGACACGGTCTAACGCCTCTTTATCGCTCAACGCCTCGAAGGCCGGTCCGGTGATGATGTTGCGATCGGTGTCCTCGGCTTTCCAGATGCCGATTTGGCGACCGATTTCCTTGGCCGTTCCCGGCGTGTCGCCCGTGACGATTTTCACGTCGATGCCCGCGTTCAGACAACTTTGCACGGCAGGCGGCACATCGGCGCGCACCGGGTCGGAAATCGCCACGATGCCGAGGAAGGTCAGGTCCGTATGCGCTAAACGTCCATCCACGAAGAAGGAGTCCTTATTGTCTTCCTCGATGATTTGGTAAGCGAAGCCCAGTGTACGCATCGCCTGGTTTTGATAATCCAATAATTGTTTCTCGATTTCACTTTTACAAGCCTCCACTGGTTTGTAAGTACCATCTATCGCTACCCGATTACTGTTGGCGAGTACGATTTCCGGAGCGCCTTTCACGTAAAGCACCCTTTTCCCTAATAACGGAGAGTTGACTATGGTCGCCATATATTTACGTTCCGTGGAGAAGGTCAATTGCTCTACGATAGAAGCGTTTTCTCTCAGTTCCAAATAATTTTGATGCTGGCCGTTTAACCAAAGCAAGAGTGCGGCTTCCGTCGGGTTGCCTAATGTTTTTACTTTCTCTTCCGAGAAATCGAGGAATGCCGTGGAGTTCGCCGCGATACCTTCTTTTATCAGAGAACTAAGCTCATCGTCTCCTAACTTTTGGTTTTTCAAGTTGTAAAACTTAGTTTGGTAAACCTGCATTTGGTTTTGTGTCAAAGTGCCGGTCTTGTCCGTACAGATCACGGTAGTGGCACCCATTGTCTCGCAAGCGTGCATCTTCCGTACGAGGTTGTTCGTCTTCAACATACGGTTCATGTTGATGGCGAGGCTCAGCGTGACGCTCATTGGCAATCCTTCAGGTACGGAAACCACGATTAAAGTGACCGCCACCATGAAATAGGTAAGCAAATGGGAGATGATATCCATCGCGGGCATGGCGGAAAAATCGTCCGATAGCAACAATTTGATGGTCAACGCAGCGAAAGTCACGCCGGCGATGGTGTAACCGGCTTTACTGATTACGCTCGCCAAGCCTTTCAATTGGATTTGTAAAGGCGTGTCGATGTCGTTCTCGATTTGCGAGCCTTCGTACACTTTGCCGTATCCGGTGGCGTCGCCCACCTTCTCGACCTTCATCACGCCGTGGCCGTCCACCACGGTCGTGCCTCGCATCACCACGTTGGAGGGATAAGTGGCCTCGGGGTCGAAGTCCGTCTCGTTGGTCGTTTTGCCGATAATCGGTTCTCCGGTCAGCGTCGATTCGTTGATTTGCAAGGAGACGGCCTCCAGCAGATGCCCGTCCGCCGGGATCTCCTCTCCGGTCTCCAGCACGACGATATCGCCCACGACCACCTCTTTTTTCGGTATCTCGCAAATGTTCCCGTCGCGGATGACCTTCACCAATATGTCATCGTTCACCGTGTTCAGTATGTCGAACGCCTTGTTCGCTTTTACCTCGAAGAAGAAGCCCACGCAACTGGCGAGCATGATGGCGAAGAAGATGCCGAGTGGCTCCAAGAACGCCGTGAAGCCTTTCGCCTCCGGTCCCCAGCAATGCACGCCGGCGATAACCATCGACAAAAGCCATGCCACGAGCAATATGCGGATAATCGGGTCTTCGAATTTCTCTAAGAATTGGCTCCATAAGGAGGCCTTTTTGGGGGGAGTCAGTACGTTCTCTCCGTGGAGGCGCCTGCTCTCTTCTACTTGTTGTTTGGTTAATCCTTGATACTGATGTTTTTTCTCCATAAAAACTTCTCTTATTCTGAATTAAAAATCGCGTCGGCAAATTACGTAAAGTTATGGGACATACGCAACGGCTTTCGACTTTTTAATTATAATGTAATTCTATTTATATCGCGAAACAATCTCCCTTGCCAAGTGTCCCGCTCGGCGAGCCTTTTGTGGAGGCGGGCGATGAACTCGTAATTCTTCAGTCCCCAGTCGGGGGCGATTAACAATTCCTTGGGCGATTGCGAGACGAACCGTTCCAAGGCGATGCCGGGGCGGAGCCGCTCGATGAAGTCGATGACGAGGTCGATGTATTCATCGGGCGTGAAAAGGTGGAATTCCCCGGGTCGCTCGGCGAACTCCCTCGCCATGCGGGTGTGCCGGATGAGTTGTAGCTGGTGCAGCTTCAGCGTGGCGAGCGGCAGGCGCAAGAGGGCGTCGGCGTGGGCGAGCGTCTCTTCCCGGCTTTCGCCCGGTAATCCGAGAATCAGGTGTGCTCCCGTGTAAACGCCTCGGGAGGCGGTCCGGCGAATCGCCTCGACGGATTCCTCGTAAGTGTGTCCCCGGTTGATACGGGCGAGTGTCCGGTCCAACGTGCTCTCTACGCCATATTCCACCAACACGAACCTGTTAGAGGCGAGCCGGGCGAGATAATCCAACAGGTCGTCCGGCATGCAATCCGGTCGTGTACCGATAATCAACCCCTCCACGCCGGGGCAAGCGAGCGCCTCCTCGTACTTCTCGATAAGCGAGGCGGTGTCTCCATACGTATTCGTATAGGCTTGGAAATAGGCGAGATAGCGCATCTCCGGATATTTGCGGGCGAAAAAACGGATGCCTTCCCGCAATTGCTCTGTGACGCTTTTCCCTGTACGGCAATATTCCGGGCTGAACGTCTGGTTGTTGCAATAGGTACAACCGCCCCGTCCTTTCGTCCCGTCCCGGTTCGGACAGGTGAATCCCGCGTTGATGGATATTTTCTGGACCTTGAAGTCGAACCGCTCCCGCAGGAAATCCCCGAGTTCCCGATATCTTTTCGTCTTTTCCATATCGCGAAGATACGCTTTTTTGAGGATCGCGACTCATCGATAATGTCCCCGAAAAAACACGCACGTGTTTCTCCGGAAACATGTACGTCCTTTCGCGGAAACACGTACGTGTTTTTTCCGGTAAATTTCTCGCGGGAAATCATTCTCCATACGATAATTTTCTTAACTTTGGCTTTCAAGAACATGGCGTTGGCCATTTTTAATGTAGCAGTGATAGACGGTGTGAATCTATATCTTATCGTTGTAGTCAGATTCGAATAAATTGGAGGATGTGCCGAATTTATGTTAACTTATTAAATAATATCATGATATGAGAAAGAGTTATGTTTTGTTATTGGCGTTTTTAGCGGTCAGTATTTTCGCTGGAGCCCAGCGAGAGGCGTTTAATGGATTGGATATGAATATGGGGAATCTTTCCCGTCTGTCGGACGCGAAGACCCGTTCGATCAGCCCTGAGAATTTCACGGGTGGAAAAGGAATGGGAGCGATGGCGGATCCGGTAAAGGATAAAGATGTACGTAATAAGGCGAATTCCGCCAATTGCGCGAGAGATTTGGGAAAAGGATGGAAGGTGAATCCCTTCATTATCGTGAAACCGGGCGAGACGGTCACGATCGCGGAGATTGACGGTCCGGGCGCTATCCAGCAGATATGGATGACCCCGACCGGTAATTGGAGGTTCTCGATTATCCGTATGTACTGGGATGATGAGAAGGAGCCTTCAGTGGAGTGCCCTATCGGCGACTTTTTCGCGAGCGCGTTCAATGAATACGCGCAACTTTCCTCCTTGGCGGTTTGCGTGAATCCGGGAAGCGCTTTCAATTGCTATTGGAAGATGCCGTTTCGGAAAAAGGCGCGCGTGACGTTGGAGAATATCAACCAAGCGGAGGAGATGCGTCTGTATTACCAGATTAATTATGTGCTGACCGATGTTCCGGAGGACGAGGGTTATTTCCACGCCCAATTTCGCCGTTCCAATCCCACTCAGGGTTCCGTCCATACGTTGGTGGATGGAATCAAGGGAAAGGGACAGTATGTAGGCACCTACTTGGCGTGGCGCGTTCATGACAATTGCTGGTGGGGCGAGGGCGAGATAAAGTTCTATATGGATGGCGATAAGGAGTATCCGACCATCTGCGGAACGGGAACGGAGGATTATTTCTGCGGCTCCTATAATTTCGAGAATCAAAAAACGCATCAATACCAAGAGTTTACCACGCCTTACGCGGGCATGCACCAAGTAATCCGGCCGGATGGATTGTATCGGGCGGTAACCGCTTTTGGCTTATATCGCTGGCATATCATGGACCCGATTCGTTTTGAGAAAGACCTGAAAGTGACAATCCAAGATTTAGGCTGGAGGCATGACGGACGGTATAATAACCAGAAATCAGATATCTCGTCAACCTCTTTTTGGTACCAAGCGGAACCGCACGCCCCATTCCCCGCCCTGCCCAGCAAGGATGAGCTGGAGATACCGAGATGGTGATATAGCCGTATAGTATATTTGAGTTTGGAGTAACTGGCGAATCTTCATCTCTTTGTTGTGTTTCGTGTTTAAAATATTGAATATCAATACCTAATTTCGTTCGGGAGAAGTTTATTTTTCTCTCGAACGAAAATCAATTTTCTCTCGAAGGAAAATGGAATTTCTTCCGAAGGGATTTTTGTGCGGTTTGTAGCATTGTAAAAAGGTTGACTACTTTATGCTTTATTTGTAGTAAAGGTTGACTCGGGTTTGGCGATTGATTGTTAATTATAATGTTGAAATCTTGACCTGTGATTCATAATTCCTGTTGAGTGATGCTTTATTTTGGCAGATGCGGCCATCATCTTTGCGGCATGAATAACAAAATAGACATAAGAAGATGGAAAAGTATCCGAATGTAGTAGTTCCCGACCACGGAAGAGGTTTCTTTGGCATTGGTATTTATGGGCTGAAAACAAGCGCCAATTTAGGTACGCTCTGGCGCTCGGCGCAAATTATGAAAGCGGACTTCCTTTTCGTAATCGGTAAGCGTTATCAAACCATGCGGACCGATACGATGAAAAGCTGGAAGCATATCCCCTTATTCGAGTATGACACGCTCGATCATTTCTTCGCCTCTCTTCCGAAAGGCGCTAAGTTGGTCGGCATCGAGTTGGATGAACGGAGCGTTCCGCTCATGACCTATACGCATCCGGAGCGGGCGGTCTATTTGCTGGGAGCGGAAGACAAAGGCCTGCCACAAGCCGCCTTAACACGTTGTGACGAGGTGGTTCAAATCCCCGGCGAGTTCTCATTAAACGTTTCCGTGGCTGGTTCCATCGTGCTTTATGACCGGTTGTTGAAACAAGGAATAGGCACTACCAATGGTTAATTGGAGATGGATTAGGCAGTGATAAAGCCTGCGATTGGTTGGTTTTAGTTTGTTCGTTTCTAAAAGATTTTGATTACCTTTGTAAGTGAACAAAAAAATATCAATACGAAACAGACATAAACTAAAAAAGACATATTGCATAACGTGCTGACAATTATTTGATTCGGTTAAATCTGGCAGTTTACGAATGAAATCAAGAATATTGTCGAAGTCATGTTTGCACCCTATAAGGGCGCAGGCTACTTTCTCTTATTCTGATTTCAGGCTTTGCCAGAGCCCAACCGAATGGATAAGAAAAAATAGGTAGTGCTGTGTCCTTTTTTCTTATCCCGCTTATCAATCTTAAATCATAGCCGTGGATATCGAAAAAACGTTAGTGAGTAGGTGATTTTTATTATATCATTAAAATATGGAAGAAAACATAGATTGGTTTGAAGTAATTCAGAAATTACGAGAATTAAAAGCAAAGCTGCCTTATCATTTTAATATTATTGATGAACTGGGAGCCAATGAGAATGCACATACGAGAATCCTCATTAAATTCTTGAAATATAAAGGCGAAGATGAAAGTTATCCGATATTGAAATCATTCCTCAAAAAAATTTCCAATCATTGCTCTACGGCCTCTTTTCAGATAGAGAAGCCTCAAATAAAATATGGAGAAGAATATATAGATGGACTGATAGAAGATAAATCGTATGCTGTGATTATTGAAAATAAGATACATTGGGCGGTTGACCAAGATAAACAACTCGAACGTTATATCGAAAAGGTACAGCAACACGGTAATTTTATCAAAAACATTTATGTCGTTTATTTGACAAGCGACGGGAATAAAAAGGTAGAATCATACAGCTTGACGGGTAAAGCCAAACAGTATTTGGATATGACGGAAGATGATAACGGACGTTTTATTCCAATGAATTACCGTAACGACATCTTTACTTGGCTTAGAGGAGAGGTACTGCCGAACTTAAAGCATAAGGAAGAGATGCTGATAACCGGAATCAAACAGTATATCGATTATTTAGAAGGATTTTTAGGATTACGTAAAGCAGATAAAAATATTAATAGAGTTATGAAAGAAGAATTATATAATAGATTAGATATTAAAGAGAAAGAACCTATTTCTGCCCAATACAGCAAATTGGAAAAAGCGAACAACTCATTGGAGGAATTGACGAGAAGGATAAATCAGATAAAACAGGATATAATTAAAGTTGAAGACAGTATTTGTAATCCTTTTGAGGAAATAACGCGAACCTATTTTTCTGATTTGGAAAATGATTATCGGCAAGTATGTATAAACAATAATATCAAAAAAGGAGGTGATTTCTTTTTCGTGTATTATAAAGAATGGGGATGGCAAATTCATTTTGAGTGGTGGCCTTTACCTGTAAATAAATTGATTACAGGAAAAACTTGTACTCTCAATTTGCATATAGAAGATAAGCTCGTACCTTTTCAAAAATATCTCTTGGCGGATGAAGAATATAAGCAGATAGTAAATGCTATAGGTGGTACGATAAATAATAGAGATAAAGTTGCCGTCTTTCAAAAGCAATATATAGCGGATAAGCCTTTCGTTGATATGACTTATGATGAGAAGAAAGTTTTTTTAGAAAAAGCATATAGTGAAGTATCTCCGATGATTCCGGTTATCGACCGTCTGCTCAAAGTTTATAACTCTAAGACGAATAATGGGAAATGAAGATCAAATGTGCTATAATGTAAAATAATCATTCCATCGAAATCAGGAAGTCATGTTTCCACGAAGCCCGTCATGGCCTTCTTATAATACCCATTATAAACCATTTACGATGGGCATTATTAGTACCTCATAATGCCTATTGTCAGAATGGCGTCAGAACATTCTGAATTTATTTTCACGTTAAATAAGCGACATCGGGCTTGGCGATACCGTAAAACTCCAAGGAATAGCGGATGTAGCCAGTATCGAAGGTGGCATTACGAGCCGACCAGCACGGGACAGGTTTTCAGATAGTCGGAAATTTCCGCCTATATGCCCGGAAACTCCGGGGCGTTCATCGTATCCACCGGGCGAACGCCGTGTATCCTTATGTTTATGTAATTGTAATAGCTTCCATGCGGTCGTACGAGTTAGGAGCGGGTTTCTTGTATCTGTTCAGCCCGCACGACGCAAATATCCGCCTTGCGGATGGAGGCCCGCTTACTGGTGGCTGTCTCAAAATCAATGGCGATAAAGTTTATTCCTCACATGGCTTTTTCTTCTTTTTAGGTTCGTAATAACTCATTAGGTTAATGGCGAAATTGCGCATCTTCTCCCGGACGGATTCGGGTTCAAGTACCTCGATTTGGTCGCCTTGCGCCAAAACCAACTGGTAAAAGTCGAATGTCGGTTTTACGTGGTATTCGAAAAGGATAGTCCCGTCATCGCTTTCCAATTCCCGTTGAGAGGAATGCAACGGCAAGGTACGCAGGTAGTTAGCGAACCCGTCGTAAGCCCGGATGACGACACGCTCGATCGGTTCGTCGGAAGTGATGACACCGCAGCATCCCTCGAAATACCGGTTGGCGTCGAAATCCTTATTTATGACGAATGATTCGCCCGTCTCCTCGATGTTCGAGATCCGGTCGAGTGCGTAAGCCAAGTACACGTCATTGGGCTTGATGTCTCTTTCCCTATTTCTATTGGAATAATAAGGGCTGCGAGCCACCACGTACCAACGACGCCTCACGACCTTCAGCAAATAGGGTTCGATTTCGAATGTACTGGGTTCCGGCTTGTAAAAACCTTGATGTGTGACGCGAAGCACCCGGTCGCACCGCATAGCGTCTGCGATAAGAGTCAGCCAAGTTTGCCCCGACGGAATATCCTCGAACAAGATCCTATTCTCCAGTTTACTATCCGCCTGAATCTGATTTAACGTAGCGTATGAACTGATGAGCCAGCCGCAGAGGTTGTTGCCCTCCAAGCGTTCCGGCTCGTCGATATAATATCGGTAACCATCTTTCTTATCGCATTCGATATAGACATCGAAAATGTCCTTGATGGCCTTTTGATGATTGTGGAACGTGCGCAAGGGCAGGTCGTTGCCGTACCCCAAATTACTTTCCTTCCACAAATCATTGATCTCTTGGAAGGTCAAACGTTTATGCCTTTGTAAGATATCTATAAGCCAAACGTATCGTCCAAATAAATTAGCTGCCATGTCTTATTGATTCTAAATGTCGATACGCGAATGTACGAATAGGGTATGAAAAGGATAGCACAACCTTACTTTATTCGCTTTGAACGTAAATTTTTTCTTGGATCTTGGAAGTAAAGGTAGATGCTCGTTTGCTTGCTAAAAGTAGTACCTCAGTCTACTTAATAAGTAGTTTTCCCGTTACTTAGTAAGCGGTTTCTCCTTTACAAGGTAAGCGGTTCTTGGCTTTTTCCTCGAACAGATTGCGAATAATCAGAGGAACGAAAAAATCGTACTTCGCGATTTGTGAAACGTACTTTATATTTCGTATCTTACAATTGTTTATCTTCGCGTATTGATGAAAATAGATAATTAAGGAAATAGATAGATGAAACGATTGGGTTTTAGCATATTGCTTTCATTGGCGACATTAGGTGGCGTTGCCGCGCAGACGGGAAACAAGCAGGTGGAACTGAAAGAGATAACGGACGGGAAATTCCGTCAGGTGACAAATATAGGAGAGATGCGTTCATTGCCTGATGGCGAGCATTACACGGCGATAAACAAAGATAAAAGTATGATTATCAAATATTCTTATCGGACGGGCAATCCCGTGGATACCTTGTTCAACGCTCGTGCGGCAAGGGAATGTACCTTCACGGATTTCGATGGATACACGATTAGTAGCACGGGACATCATATCTTGATTTGGCGGGAACGGGAACCGATTTACCGGCGTTCTTTCCGTGCCGTCGTTTATGATTATGACGTGCGTCGCAATTACGTGAAGCCGATTTCCGACGTGTCGGGCAAGCAGATGATTCCGACCTTTTCTCCGGATGGACGGATGTGCGCTTACGTGCGCGACAACAATATTTGGATACGGAAATTCGATTACGACACAGAGGTGCAAGTGACGAAAGATGGCGAGGTGAACAAAATCTTGAATGGCATCACGGATTGGGTGTATGAGGAGGAGTTTGCGGTGACGAACCTGATGGCGTGGTCGCCCGATAGCGAGTATCTGGCGTTCGTGCGTTTTGACGAGTCGGAGGTGCCGGAATACGCGATGCAGATGTATGGCGATGGCGTTTACCCCGGTTTCTATAAATATAAGTATCCGAAAGCGGGCGAGAAAAACTCGAAAGTATCGGTACACGCTTATAGCGTGGCGACAAGAGATACCAAAGAGTTGAAAATCCCGTTGAGCGGCGAGGTTTATATCCCTCGTATCTCGTTCACGAGGGAGGCGGACCAATTGGCGGTGATGACGTTGAACCGCCAGCAGAACCAGTTCAATATGTATTATATCAATCCGAAGAGCGGGGTCTCTCGCTTGATTTTGCATGAGGAGAACAAGTGTTACGTGGATTCGGAGTGGTTAAACTCGATTCATTTCTTGGCCGATGGCTTTACCTACGTGAGCGAGCAGGATGGTTATTCGCATATTTATCTCTATTCGCCTACTGGTGTCTTGCGCCGTCAGGTGACTCAAGGGAATTGGGACGTGACCGCTTTCTTGGGCGTGGACGAGAAGACGAACGCTTACTATTATGAGTCCGCCGAGGAAAGTCCGATTCGCCGTTCGGTCTATAAGATTGACGCGAAAGGGAAAAAGACAAAGCTTTCTACGGGTGTAGGTATGAATCATGCCGTGTTTAGTGATAATTTCGCCTATTTCGTGAATACCTATTCGAACGCCAATACACCCGCGCGAATCACGGTGAACGAGACGAAGAGCCTGAAAGAGTTACGGGTCTTGCAGGATAACGCCAAGTTGAAGAACCTGTTACAGGAATATAGGGTGGCTACGAAAGAGTTCATGAAAATCCATACGGCATCGGATTACGAGCTTAACGCATGGATCGTGAAGCCGCTCGATTTCGACCCTTCGAAGAAATATCCGGTTTTAATGACACAGTATAGCGGACCCAATTCTCAAGAGGTATTGGACGAATATAGCTTTGATTGGGAGCAATATTTGGTCGCCAAGGGTTTTATCGTGGCTTGCGTGGATGGCCGAGGCACGGGAGCGCGTGGTGAGGCGTTCCGTAAATGTACCTATATGCGGATGGGCGAGCTTGAATCCCGCGATCAGGTAGAGGCGGCCCAAGCGTTGGGCGAGTTGCCTTATATCGATAAGGAGCGTATCGCCATTTGGGGATGGAGTTTCGGAGGATACAATACGCTGATGGCTTTAAGTGTGGGAAAAGGAACATTCAAGGTAGGTATCGCCGTGGCTCCTCCTACGGATTGGAAATATTATGACACGGTCTATACGGAACGGTTCATGCGTACGCCGCAAGAGAATTTCGAGGGTTACGCCGCCACTTCTCCGTTGCGTAAGGTAAAAGATTTGCAAGGGAAGTTGTTATTGATTCATGGTACGGCGGACGATAACGTGCATTTCATGCAAACCTTGGAGTATGCTGAGGCGTTGGTACAGGCCAACAAGCAATTTGATATGCATGTCTATAAAGACCGGAATCACAGCATATATGGAGGCAATACCCGTTATCATTTATATACCAAGATGTCTAACTATTTGTTTGAGAACTTATAAAAGATGGAGCGGCGTTTGAGAAAACCGGAATGGTTGAAAATACGGCTTGGCGGGAATGAACGGTTTACGGAGACGAAGCGCATCGTGGAGTCGCATTGTCTGCATACGATATGCACGAGTGGCAAGTGCCCGAACATGGGAGAGTGTTGGAGTCGGGGAACCGCTACGTTCATGATTGGAGGCGAGATTTGTACCCGCTCTTGCCGTTTCTGTAACACGTTGACCGGCAAGCCGCTTCCTTTAGACCCTAAAGAGCCTGAAAACGTGGCGGAAAGCGTGCGCTTGATGAATTTGAGACATGCGGTGGTCACTTCGGTGGATCGCGATGATTTGCCGGATTTGGGTGCGGCGCATTGGGCTCGGACAATCCGTGCGATCAAGGATTTGAATCCCCAAACGACCGTGGAGGTCTTGATTCCTGATTTTCAAGGACGGCTGGAGTTGGTGGATGAGGTAATCGATGCCGCTCCGGAGATTATCTCGCATAATATGGAGACCGTGTGGCGTATCAGTCCGCAAGTACGTAGCGCGGCTAAGTACGAGGTCAGTTTGTCGGTCTTGCGCCGGATCGCGGAGCGTGGAGTAACCGCGAAAACAGGTATTATGGTTGGTTTGGGAGAGACCGAGGAGGAGGTCCTGGAATTGATGGACGACGTGTTGTCCGCGGGCGTTTCCATCCTGACGATAGGGCAGTATCTACAGCCCTCGCGTAAGAATATTCCCGTGTCGGAATATGTCCATCCGGAACGTTTCGCGTATTATAAGCGGGAAGCGTTGGAGAAAGGTTTCAAGACCGTGGAGAGCGCTCCTTTGGTGCGTTCCTCCTATCATGCCGAAAAGCACTTACGATAAGTAAACATTTAGCCCCTTCCGTTGTTATTGATATAAAGTGACAAGGGAGGGGAAAGTATGAGCGAGGTAAAAAAGAGATTATATAATCAGGCGATTGGGTTGTCGCCTTTGTTGCTGTTCATGTTTTTGAACTATTATTTCTCTTATTGGCTCTCTTTTATAATCGGGGTCTCTTTTTGTTTGATTTGTGTGGTGTTGTTCTGGATTTTAAGCAGAGATAAGGTTTACTTGTTCATATTGCTTCCTTCCGCGTTTACGTTCGTGCTGTATTCCTTGTGTATGTGCTTGCGACTGGAGCCGATGTTGTACGCCTATTCTCCTTTGGTGGCCGAGCTTTTGTTCGTGGTGACGCTTACGGTTACGGGATTCACGAAGCGAGCGGTCTTGCGGCGTGTCCGAAATTCCGGGAGACACGCGAGCCGGCGCGCTTCGCTTCGCGCTACGTTGAATGAATTTTACTTTTTAGCTCAATTGCTCCAGAATCTTTATACGCTTCATCTGTTCGCGATCTTGTTTTACGGCATGCTTCCCGATACGATGCGGAATATGCGGGTCGCGCGTTTCCTGTATCTGGATCTGGGATGGATAATCGGTGTACTGGTGATTATTTATGAGCAAATACGCGTATCGCTGATGCGCGGGAGCTTGAAAAAGGAGATGTGGTTACCCGTGTTGAACGACAAAGGGAAGGTGATAGGTTGTATCGCCCGTTCGGTGAGCCGCTCCTTGCCGAAAAAGTATTTTCATCCGATCGTGCGGGTCGTCATTCTCTTTAACGGCATGTTATACTTGACGAAACGCTCGAAAGAAGAGTTTGTCTCGCCGGAAACGGTGGATTATCCGATGCACAACTATATATTGTTCCGGCGAAGCGTCGAGAGCACGCTCAAGGAGACTTTAGGAATTTTGTCCCGCGATAAATCCTTGACTTTACGATTTTTGGTCCGTTACACGTTCGAGAACGAGAAGGTGAAACATTTGGTCTCGCTTTATGTCGTTCGCTTACGGACGGAAGAGCAGTTATCGCGTTGCAAACGTCGGAGCGGGAAATTGTGGACCCCGAAACAAATCGAGGAAAACCTCAAGGCGGGCATATTCAGCGAGTATTTCGAGAAAGAGTTCCCTTATCTGAAAAGCACGATCTTGCTTGCGGAAAATTTCTGACGGACTCGCCGGACTCCTCCTCTTTTAGACTCAAAAAGCCGTTTCGTCTCTCTGGTTACGGTCTCCCAGCTCGATGACTTCCAAGTCTTTGAACGTTTTTCCGTCTATGGTGAATCGCAAGAGGGTACGTACTTTGTGGAATCCACTTATTCCCGCCGCTCCCGGATTCATATACAGACTATTCAAGTTTTTGTCGAACATAATCTTTAAGATGTGTGAATGCCCCGCTATGAACAAGTCGGGATGGGAGAGATATAACTCTCTACGGATTTCCGGATTATAATGTCCCGGATAGCCTCCGATATGGGTCATCATTACCTCCACGTCCTCAGCGCGGAAACGCGCGACCTTCGGAAACCGCGAGCGAAGCTCTTGTCCATCGATGTTCCCGTACACGGCTCTCAAAGGTTTCAAGGCGGCGAGTCTCTCCGCCAGTTCCGCGGAGCCGATGTCGCCGGCGTGCCAAATCTCATCCCTGTCATTGAAATAATAAGCGTATTTGTCGTCCCAATACGCGTGCGTATCGGAGAGTAAGCCTACTTTTATCATATAATCTTCCTTTATCGCTTAAAAGTTTATATATTTACGCGGCTAAGATAAGCATATTATGGAAAATTCATATCAATATTTCAATCGCGATATCAGTTGGCTGTCGTTTAATTACCGGGTGTTGATGGAGGCGGAGGACGAAAATCTGCCAATCTACGAACGTATCAAGTTTCTTTCGATTTATTCCTCGAATTTGGAGGAGTTTTACGAGATTCGTGTAGCTGAGCACCGGAGCGTGCTTTTAAAGAAGAAACTCTCCGAGGAAAGCGCGGCGGAAGCCGAGGAAACATTGGCCGCCATCACCGAGGAGGTGAATCGGCAGCAGCGCGAGTATTATCGTATTTTCTCTGAGCGGATATTACCGGAATTGAACCGGCAAAACATCTATCTATATCAAGGGGAAGAGCCCGCGCCTTTTCACGAGGAGTTCGTCCGCGATTTTTTTAACGAGGAGGTCTTTCCCTTCCTTTCGCCCGTCATAATTCAGACAGGCGACATCCGTACCTTCATCCGCGACCGCAGGTTATATCTTGTCATCCGTATGCGCAAGCGGAATAAACGCGCGAAAGAGGCGGAGGAGGAGGTAGGATACGTCTACGCGCTGATGAAAATCCCGTATTCCAAAGTTCCCCGCTTCATCGAGCTTCCGCCTCACGAGGGGAAATTTTACATCATATTTATCGACGACATTATCCGGGCGAATCTGTCGAGTGTCTTTCCCGGTTACGAGATAGAGAGCTGCTACAGCGTAAAAATCTCCCGCGACGCCGATATTTACCTGGATGACGAGCGCGGAAACATCGTGGAGAATATTCGAGAGAAGGTGAAGAAGCGCAAGATTGGCGCGTTGAGCCGATTCATGTATGACCGGGCGATGCCCGCCAATTTTCTCGCTTTCGTTTGCGACGCGTTCGGTATTCGAGCGGATGATTTGGTGCAAGGAGGAAGATACAACAACTTACAGGACTTGGCGAAGCTTCCCAATCCCGTCGGCGAGCGATTGGAGCTTCATCCGTCGCTGCCGATGCGCGTGTCTTTCCTCGACGAGGTCGGCTCGGTGTTCAAGGCATTGAAGCGACGGGATATCCTGCTGCATTTTCCGTACGAGTCTTTCGACTACCTTATCCGCTTCCTTATGGAGGCGGCGTTCGACCCGAAGGTGAACGAAATCAAGATCACGCAATATCGGGTGGCGGAGAATTCCGCTGTCGTCAACGCGTTGATAAGCGCGGCGAGGAACGGCAAGAAGGTGACAGTTTTCGTGGAATTGAAAGCCAGATTCGACGAGGAAAACAACATGCGCGCCGCGGAACGCATGGAGCAGGCGGGCATACGCATTATTTACAGCATTCCGGGGCTGAAAGTTCACGCGAAGGTAGCGGTCATCCTGCGGAAAGAGACCGCGGAAGGATTCAAGCGTCGCGATTTCGCTTACCTGAGCACGGGAAATTTCAACGAGAAAACCGCCAAGATTTACTCGGATATGGCGTTGCTTACCTCTAACGCGGAGATTATAACTGACATCAACAAGGTATTCGCCATCTTGGAAGGCAAAATGAAGGAGCCTACGTTCCGACACTTGCTTGTCGCGCGCTTCAATATGGTTCCCGAGCTGACGCGCATGATTCAACGGGAGATAGAACATGTCCGCGCGGGAAGGAGAGGCCGGATTATCCTGAAGATGAACGGTCTGCATGACCAACGCATGATTGACGAGCTCTATCGGGCGAGCGAGGCGGGCGTAGACATCGATTTAATCGTGCGGGGAATCTGTTGCCTGATGCCGGAACGGCCTTTCAGTGCGAATATCAGGGTGACACGCATCGTAGATATGTTCTTGGAGCACGCGCGGGTCTGGTATTTTTACAACGACGGCGACGAGGAGCTGTTCCTGACCTCAGCGGACTGGATGAAACGGAATCTGAGCCGCCGGATAGAGACCGCGTTCCCCATCCTCGACCCGGAAATCAAACGGGAGGTTATCGACATCCTGCGCGTCCAGTTAAGCGACAACGTGAAGGCTTGCTGGCTGGACGGCGAGCTTCGCAACCGTTTCAAACAGGATGACAATCCGGTGAAAGTCCGCTCCCAGCTGGCGATTTACGAGTATTTGCGCGGCAAGAACGCCCCGGATACGCGAAAGTCGTAAAATCTACAGACACATTCCTTATTTTATCCATAAAGTAAACGCTTATGAACAACAATTGGCTCTATTTTAGCGTATTGGCCGTCGTGTCCGCCGCTTGTAGCGGTCCGGCAACCGACATTATCCGTCTGAATCAAGTCGGCTACTTCCCCGCACAGGAAAAGGTGGCGGTGGCTGACGCGACGGGAGTAAAAAATTTCAAGATAGTCAGCGCGGACACGGGCGAGGAGATTTTGAGCGGCGAGGCCGAGGCTACGGTAAACAACGCCTGGACGGACAAGGCGCGGGTGACGATGGACTTCAGCGCCGTCACCCGTCCGGGTACCTATTGGCTGTTGGCGGGCGGCGACACGGCCGTTTTCGAGATTAAGGAGCGTCCGTTGGCCGCGCTCGCTGACGCCGCGTTGAAATCATTCTATTATCAGCGCGCGTCTATACCTATCGAGGAAAAATACGCAGGCGCGTGGAGTCGCCCCGCCGCCCATCCCGATACGCTGGTGTCGATTCATCCCAGCGCCGCCGGTCCGACGCGAAAGGCGGGAGATGTCATCGCGTCGCCGAAAGGCTGGTACGACGCCGGCGACTACAACAAATACATCGTCAATTCCGCCTTCAGCGTCGGGTTGATGCAGGCCATCTACCGCCTTTTTCCCGATTATTTCACCGCACGGAACGTCAACATCCCCGAGAGCGGCAACAAGACGCCCGATTTGCTGGACGAAATCTATTACAACCTCGACTGGATGCTGACGATGCAAGATCCCGCCGATGGCGGCGTGTATCACAAGCTGACCACGCCGAACTTCGAGGGTTTCGTGAGGCCGACGGAGTGTAAGCAGACGCGCTACGTGGTCCGGAAGTCCGTAACGGCCGCTTTGGACTTCGCCGCTGTCATGGCGCAGGCCTCCATGCTCTTCGCGCCTTACCGCGAGGACTATCCCGGCTTCGCGGAGAAGGCCGCGCGTGCCGCCGAGCGCGCTTACGCCTGGGCGGAAAGGAATCCGGACGCCTACTACGACCAAGCGGCGATGAATAAAGTCTACGAGCCGAAGATAAACACGGGCGAGTATGGCGATAAGGAGGCTTCGGACGAGTTCTTTTGGGCCGCGTCGGAGCTTTACTACGCTACCGGAAAGATTCCTTACCTTTCCAAGGCTGTCGAGATCTGTCCGCGCGCCTATACCCTTCCGGGATGGGGAAACGTAGCCGGATTGGGCGTATTCGTCTGGCTTTTGCCGGACAGGGAGCTAGAGGATGAGCGCGCCGCGGCTTTGGCCGCGTCATTAAGGCAGGCGTTGTTGGATTATTCCGCCGCCGCGATAGAAAAGGCGGACCGCGCCGCGTTTCACGCGCCTTATGGCGACGAGGCTTCCGACTTCTTTTGGGGCTGCCTCGCCGGCCAGTGCGCGAACCAAGCCACGACACTCGCCTACGCCTATTTGCTGGATGGAAAGGAGGAGTATCTGACCAACGCCTATCGGAACATGGATTATCTATTGGGGCGCAATCCCTTGGGCTATTGTTTCGTAACGGGCTTCGGTCGTAAAAGCCCGACGCGACCGCATCACCGTCTTTCGGCTTCCGACGGCATTGATGCGCCTATTCCCGGCTTTTTGGTAGGCGGACCCAACCCGCGACAGGAGGATAAATCCTTCGGCGTGCCTTATCCTTCCGATTTGCCCGACGAATCATACGCGGATGTTGAGGGCTCTTACGCTTCTAACGAGATAGCCATCAATTGGAGCGCGGGTCTGGTAG